>NZ_SOGC01000009.1:0-277394 GCF_004402765.1 Cryobacterium sp. TMT2-17-1 | reverse complement strand
AGTTAGAGACCGCACGCCGTTTTCCTGCCCCTTGAGTTTCTGTTCCTAGACAGTCAGAAACCTAGACAGGAAGCGGCGTGCGGCCGTTAAGGCGCTCCGAAACACCCACGGATACAGCAGGGGAGCCGAGATTCTGCCCAAATTGCCCCAAAACAGCCCGAAAACCGGATTTTTCCTTAAAATCTCCGTCGAATTGGTTCGTCCCTCCGGGCGTAATTCAACCGCGCGATACAACCGCGCGACACAACCGCGCGAGACAACCAATGGCGGAGGACTCAGTGCACCTTGAGCGACAGCAGCTGCGGTCCGCCCGGTGAGCCCACGCTGAGGCCGGCCCACGAAACGAGGGTCCAACCGTCTTCGGGAGAGCCGGACAACTCGACCATCCCCGTGTTCTCGAGGTCGGTCGTGCCCGCGAACAGGGGCGACACATTGCTGGCGCGGGCCGCGGTCCACACGCGGATCGCCGCGCCGTGGCTGAACACCGCCGCCGTGTCGGCACCGGCGGCGGCAGAAGCGATATCGGCGTCGAACCGGGAGAAGAAGCTGTTCCCGTCCAGGCCTTCGGGCATCCTGGCCGCGAGGTCCCCGGTGACCCAGGTCAGCACGGTTTCAAAATAGGTGCGAATGGATGCCCGGTCGCTAAGTCCCTCGAGCGCGCCCGCTTCGATCTCGTGCAGCCCGGTGGCCACCTGAACGTCGAGCTGCAACGCGGTCGCCAGCGGCTCGGCCGTGAGCCGGGTGCGTACGAGCGTCGACGCGAAGATGGCGTCGATTGACTCGAGGCGCAGGGCATCCGGAATCACTGAGGCCTGCCGGAACCCGAGCTCGGTCAGGCCGGGGCCAGGGTGAGCGGTGTCGAGCTGACCGAGCACATTGGCGGGCGTCTGGCCGTGACGGATCAGAAAGAGTCGCATTGTGACACCAGCATAGGCATCGGGCCTGGCGAGAGCCCGCAGGGTGAGATCGTCGCCGCCGAGGGTGACAGCATGGGAGGAGTAAACAGTGCATCCACGAGAGGGAGAAACCCCATGACGATCATCAAAATCAACGCCATCACGGTGCCCGGCGACAACGGCGACGAGCTGGCCCTCCGGTTTGCCGCCCGAGCCGGTGCGGTCGACGACCGACCGGGTTTCGAGGGTTTCGAACTACTCAAGCCGACGGATGGTCGCAGCACCTGGCTGGTCGTCACCCGCTGGGCCGACGAGGAGTCCTTCCAGGCTTGGCTGACCTCGCCGTCTTTCGCGCAGGGTCACCGCGGCGACGCCCCGACGGAGGGCGAAGCACCGGCCCGGCCCATGGGCATCAGCAGTGAGCTGTGGTCCTACGAGATCGCCGGCGGCTCGCCGGCCTGACGCAGTCGCGTCCCCTGCGGTGCCCGAGGCCACGGCGGGTAACACGGAGCTGCGCGGCGGGCGGCCCGGTCGAGCTGGGTCGATGAGCGAACCCCGTGCACACGATGCCCTGCACACCGACGCCGTGCGACCGATGCGGGCCCAGGCTCTGCTGGATGCGTTGAACGTCCGGGTCGTCATCGCCGACGGCGCCATGGGCACCATGCTGTAGGACGGGCCTACGTCGAGGAGGACCGTGCCGAATTGTTCGACGGCACGGTGCGCTACGCGCGGGATGCCTTCGAGGGGTTGGCGGTGATGGAGCCGCTGGTCGCCGTCGCGCGGGGCGCCGACCCGGAATCCGTGGGTCTGCCGCCGCTCAAAAAGCGCATCCACAAGCGCAGTCTGCTCACCGTCACGGAGCCGGACGCCATGCCGGCCCGCTCCGATGTGGTCGCCGACAACCCCGTGCCCGTTCCGCCGTTCTGGGGCACCCGCATCGTCAAGGGGATCGCGCTGGCCGAGTACTCCACGTTCCTCGACGAGCGGGCCACGTTCATGGGGAAGTGGGGTCTGAAGCCCAGCCGCGGCGACGACGGCAAGAGCTACCAGCATCTGGTGGACACCGAGGGCCGACCCCGGCTGCGCTACTGGCTCGACCGCATCCTCGCCGAGGGCATACTCGACGCCTCCGTCGCCTACGGCTACTTCCCGGCCTCAAGCGAGGGCAACGACCTCGTCGTGCTGCACCACGGCGACGACCCGTCGGGCGTGCTGGGGGTCGCCGGCCTGCCCGCCCCCGACGGCGGCTCCGGCGGCACCGTGGATTCCGAACGCCTGCGATTCGTTTTCCCCCAGCAGCGGCGCGACCGGCACCTGTGCCTGGCGGACTTCGTTCGCCCACGCGAATCCGGCCAGACGGATGTCGTCGCCCTCCAACTGGTCACGGCCGGAGCGGACGTCGACACGGTCACGGCAAAGCTCTTCGCCGAGAACAGATACCGCGACTACATGGAGCTCAACGGGCTGACCATGCAGCTCACCGAGGCGCTGGCCGAATACTGGCACTCCCGGGTGCGGGAGGAGCTCGGCCTGGGTGCCGAAGACCCGGTCGAACTGGCCGGCATGTTCAAGCTCGAGTACCGCGGCACCCGGTTCTCGCTGGGCTACCCGGCCTGTCCCGAGATGGAGGACCGCCGCACGGTCGTCGAACTACTCAGGCCCGAGCGGATGGGTGTGGTGCTGTCTAAGGAGCTGCAGCTGCACCCGGAGCAGTCGACGGATGCGTTCGTGTTCCACCACCCGGAAGGGAAGTACTTCTCGGTGTAGCCGGTGTAGCCGGTTCGGCCTGGGGTGGTCGGGCGGCCCTGCCTGGCCGGCCCAGCTTCGCTCGGCGGAGAGCGGCCAGTGCGGCCGGGCCTACCAGCACGATCCCGACCGTGGTGGTGATGGCGCGCACGGTGTCCCAGGTGAGGGTCGACGTCACGAGCGTGTACAGGGCGAAGGAGGCGAGGTTCTCGCCGAGCGTGGCGTCGGCCGCATAGGAGATGTCGGTGCCCGAGCCCACCGCGAACGGCCAGAACCAGAGGTTCATCACCAGTCCGAAGAGGTAGGACGCCACGATGCCGTAGGCCACGAGCATCGCGATCTCGAGGCGGGCCGCGCCGATATGTGCGGAACGGATGCGCGGCAGCAGCGCCGCCCCGGCTCCCACCCAGCCGCACGCGAACATCTGGAACGGGGTCCACGGGCCGAACCCACCCCACAGGGCCGAGGACACCGCGATGGTGAGCAGGCCGAGCAGGAACCCGAAGCGGGCCCCGTAGGCGCGACCGGCCAGGATCAGCAGGATGAACACGGCCTCGACGCCGCCGACGCCGGTGCCCGCGATGCGCACGGCGGCGCCGACCGCGGAGAGCACCCCCAGCAGGGCCACGGTCTTGGCCGTGTACATCTCCCCGTCGAGGGTGAGAGCGAGGGCCACGATCAGGGCCGGCACGAGCGCGAAGGCCACGACCGGCGCGGCCGACTGGGCGTTCTCCGGCAGCGCCGAGACGAAGAACGGCCAGGCGAAGCCGGCGGCGGCGAGGATACTCCCGCCGCCGAGCACCCAGGCGGTCCAGCCCGTCCAGCCGGTGCGCCTCATGACCGCACCGGTTCCGGTTCGGTGAGCAGGCCGGCGGCCATGATGACCGTCTTCGTCGCCAGGGACCGGGCGAAGTCGCGGTCGTGGGTGGCGAACAGGACCGCCGACGTGTCACTCGAGGCGCGCACTAGCGCGGCGGCGACGATCGCCCGGGCCTGTGGATCGAGGCCGCGCGTCGGTTCGTCCACCAGCAGCACCCGCGGCTCGGCGGCCAGCTGGATGGCCATCACGAGGCAGAGGCGTTCGCCGGCTGAGAGGTCCCGCGGATGCCGCCGCATCAGGTGCGCCGCCTCCGCCATGGTGCCAAGCCCGAGCAGGTTCGCGAACCGGAGCGCGGTTCCGATCCCGGTTCCCTTCCCGGCCGGGGGCTTCAGCCGGCGGTCGGCCCGGCGGCACTCCTCGGCCACCGTGACGGCGAAGAGCAGATCGTCGAAATTCTCCGGCACCAGGGCCACAGCCGTGCGGCGGTATCGGGGGCGCAGCTGCGCCACGTCCCGCCCGGCCACGAGCACGCTGCCTCGCGTCGCCGAAAGGGCGATCGCGCGCAGCAGGCTGCTCTTGCCCGCGCCGTTCCGACCCTCGAGCGCCACCAGGTCGCCCGCGTAGAGGTCCAGCGACACATCGTCGACCGCCCGCTCGCTCCCGTGCAGAACCGTGAGGTGACGGATACTCGCGAGCGGCCCCGCAGGCCCGGTGGCGGGGGTGGTCAGGGTGCTCTGACCCTGCTGTGCCGCCTGCTCCGCCGCCTGCTCCGCCGCCTGCTCCGCCGCGACCAGCGCACTCGGCCGCTCGCCCGGGCCGAGCGCATGCACGCGCGCACCGCGGAGCTCGAGCCAGGCATCCGCCGAATTCGACCACTCCCGGGTGTTGTGCTCGGCGACCACGACGCAGACCTGGGTCTCGTGGGCCAGGCGGTCGAGCACCTGCACCACGCGCTCCCGGGCCGGGGTGTCGAGATCGGCCAGAGGTTCGTCCACGAGCAGCAGGATCGGCTGGTTGACCAGGGCGGCGCCGATGGCGACGAGACTGGCCTCGCCCGCCGAGAGCTCCGAGGTGCCGCGGCCGAGCAGATGCTCGATCCCCAGCCGCTCGGCCACGTCGCGCACCCGCTGCTCCACGAGGACCGGTGCGATGCCGCGCACCGCGAGGGCGAAGCCGATCTCGTCCGGCACGGTTTCGGCCACGAAGGAGAGCCGCACGTTCTGGGTGACAAGTCCGACGAAGCCGGCCGTTTCGCGCGGGGGAGTGGCGGCGCGGTCGGCGCCGCCCACCTCGATCGAACCGTGCTGGGTGCCTTCGGCGAAGTGCTGGAAGAGACCGCTCATGCTGTGCAGCAGGCTGGTCTTTCCCGATCCGGTCGAACCGGCGATCACGGTCAGCGTGCCGGGAGCGAGGTCGAGGGTGAGTCCCTCGAGGTGCCAGCGCTCACCCTCGAAGCCGAGTGCGGCATCCGTCATCACGACCGGCTTCTCACACTCGCCGGCTGCCGCCCGCGTGGCGGCGAACCCGCGGGACTCCATGGACGCAGCCAGGCCGAGCGCCCGTTCCACGGTCTGCTCGAAGACCGGCACCAGCAGGGCCGGTGCCGACCGTTCGCCGCGCAACGCACTGGCCGTGCGCACCCGGCGCACCGCGTCGATCAGTGCCGGGAACGTCGCCCAGGCGATCACGAGCGACCGCGACAGGGCGCGCAGCGGGCCCCGGTTAGCGCCCCGGGCGAAGAAGCGGCGCACGTCGACGAGCGCGTTGAGCACTCCGAACCCGAGGATCACCAGAGCGAAGGGCAGCGCGCTCAGGGCGGCATTGCCGAGGCCTCCGGTCGTGACGGGCCCGAACAACGCGATGTGGTTGAACGGCCCATCGAGCGGCAGGCGCGGGAGGTCGAGCAGCAACAGGCCGCCGCCGGATGCCCTGCTGAAGGCCACCCGGTAGAGCACCCGGATGCCCACGAACGCTCCGGCAAGCAGCGCCGCCGAGCGCAGGGGGGGAAACCGGAAGCGCAGCATTAGCTTCCGGGGGTGGGCGTCTCGGTGCCGGTCGTGAAGATGAGGCCGACGGACTGGCCCGGTTCCAGCTCGAGGCTGCCGAGGCCCTCCTGGGCGTACTCCCACTCCGCGTCGGCGGTGGGCTTGACCCAGAGCGCCCAGTAAGCGGCAGCGGCGGGCATGGACGCGCAGGTTTCGGTGAACGGGGTTTCGCCGGCCACCTTGATGGTTTCGTCGGCGGCCGGGCGGCCGCCCACGCGGCAGACCACCTGGTCGCCCCACTCCACGGTGCCCTCGGTTTCCACACCGGCGGTCGCCAGAACCGTGCTGGCCGTGATCGTCCCGGCGGTGGCGGTGGCGGTGTCGACGCAGTCCGTGATCTCGGGGGCGTCGAGCGCGCCGAAGTCGACGACGACGCTCACGCCGGCACAGGCCCCGTCGGCCGGAGCGGCGGTGGCGGAGGCGGCGGCAGGGGTGGTGTCGGTCTCGGGCGCGCCGGTGGTGCATCCGCTCAAGGCCAGCGCCCCCACCAGGGTCAGGGTGGCCAGTGCTGTCAGCTTCATGTGCTCCAGAATACCCAGCGGCGGGTGAAGTCTGGTTCTTGTCACGCGCTGAGACGGGGGCACCGAGTGTTCACCGGGCCGACACCGGCTGGAGACCGGGAGACCTCCGGGCGTCAGCATGAGGCTCATAGATTCGATGGCGTTGTACCTACCCCCTATGAAGGAGTCGCGCCTTGCGCAAAAAGATCGCTGTCTTTGCCCTCACCGCCACCGCCACTGCCACCGCAGTCGTCGGCATCGCCCCTGCCGCGCTCGCCGCGACCGGCCCGTTCGATTTCGTGCCTCTCGCCGGTTCCGCCTACGGCATGGGCAGCACCGACTGGACCCAGCCGTACCTGCTACCGGAGGGCTTCACCCAGACCCTCGTGCACGACGAAACCGTGCTCGACGTCTACCCCGGCGTCGACGACCTGCATGACATGAACACCCAGAACGAGACCGGTGCTCAGGCCGGCCGCTTCCTCTACAACACCTACGAGGTCGGCTCGAACGGCGCCGTCTCTGTGACCGACCTGAAGACCGGTGCGGTCAGCGTCATCGCGCAACGCGCGGACTGGAACCGTCTCGATGGCATCCGCTGGACCCCCTGGGGCAGCCTCCTCGTCACGGAAGAGACCACCGGCGGCAAGGTCTTCGAACTGTTCTTCGCGAAGAACGACCCGACCACGGTCGAGCGTATCGAGGAGCGCACCGAGCTCGGAGCGCAACGTCACGAGGGCATCGACGTCACGGCCGACGGCTCCGTCATCGTCATCGACGAACTCAACGGCGGCTCAATCTTCAAGTTCGTGCCGACCGTTCGCGGCGACCTCTCCCAGGGCCGGCTGCACGCCCTCAAGATCACCGGGCTGACGGATGCCGCGCAAAAGTGGAACCAGGCCACCTTCACCGAGAAGGTCGGCGCCTTCGAATGGGTGGCCCTCGACCAGGCGCAGGTGCGCGTCGACGCGGATGCCGCGGCCAACGCGGTGAGCGCCACCGAATTCGGTCGCCCGGAAGACGTCGAGATCATCGGCCAGACCCTTTACGTGGCCAACACTTCCGAGGAGCGTGTGGTCGCGATCGACCTGTCGAAGCTCACCGTCAGCAGCTTCGTCGAGGCCGGCGTGAACGTGCCGGTCGAGGACAAGGCCGCCGGGGTCACCGGGTTCAACAACCCGGACAACCTTGCCGAGGGCCCCGACGGCGCCCTCTGGATCACGGAAGACAACAGCTTCAGCGACATCTTCCGGGCCGAAAAGGACCGAGACCACGACGGAGCGTCCGACAGCGTCGAGCTCTTCGCCTCGCTGACGGATGAAGGCGCCGAGACCACCGGGATCTACTTCGGCAAGAACCCGAAGGAGCTGTTCGCTACGGTGCAGCACCCCGACAAGGACCTCGCCGACGGCATCTGGAAGATCACGCGCGACTAGCCTCACCCCGGAGGCAGGCTACTGCAGCGCCGAGGTCAGCTGCGCGAGGCCGTCGAGCACGGTCTTGCTGTGGGGCTCGTTGTTCCAGTCCGACAACGTCAGCTCCCGGCTCACCTTCCGGTAGCCTGCCTCCACCTCCCGCATCCGGTCAACGAACGTGCGCCCACGCACCATCAGGGAAGTATCGAAGTGCCGCGTCGTCAAGAAGCCGGCATGAATGTAGCGCGGGTGAGGCGCGGAGGTGCTGGCAGCCTCAGTTCTGCGACAACCCGCGGGTGCCCGGCAGTTCCTCGCTCGACACCGAGCTGAGCAACAGGCTGGTCTCGCTGTTGAGCACGCCCTCGATCGAGCGCACCTGCCCGAGCAGCCGGTCGAAGTCGGCCAGGGTGTCGGTGCGCAGCTCGGCGACGAGGTCCCAACCGCCGTTGGTCGAGTGCAGGGCCTTCACCTCCGGAAAGCCGCGAAGGGCGTGGATCACCTTCGTGATTGCGCGCCCCTCCACTTCGATCAGGGTGATGGCCCGAATCGAGTTCGGGTCGCGGTCCTCCCTGATCCGCACGCCGAAACCCACGACGGTTCCCGAATCGGTCAGCCTCTTGAGCCTGCTGTTGACCGTGGACCGGGTGACACCGAGGTCGCGGGCGAGGCTGGCCACGGGCTCGCGGCCATTCACGCGGAGGACGGAGAGCAGGCGGCGGTCGAGGTCATCGAGGGGATACATTGCACATAGTGTATGTATATTGAGCGCACAATGCATAGTCATCTGGACAGAATGCGGCAATAATCAAATGGCGGCTGCACATCGCCCATGCATATGGTTGTAAACCTGAACGAGGGGAGACGCACGTGGTGCGCTTTGTAGACGTAGGAAACATCAACCGCTGGGCCGCCGCGACGGGTGTGGAACGCATCCTCACGGACATGGTCGAGTACCTCGAACGGGACTTCCGCCGCTGGCCTACCTTCGACAAGGCGCCGCGCGTGGCCAGCCACTCACCGCTCGGCGTGATCGAACTCATGCCCACGAGCGACGGCGTCACCTACGGCTTCAAGTACGTCAACGGTCATCCGTCGAACCCGTCGCGGGGCCTGCAGACCGTCACCGCGTTCGGCGTCCTCGCCGACGTGCAGAGCGGCTACCCCACCTTCTGGTCCGAGATGACCGTGCTCACGGCCTTCCGCACCGCCGCGACCTCGGCCATGGTCGCGCGCGCGCTCGCCCGCCCCGACGCCCACACCATGGCCATGATCGGCACGGGCACCCAGTCGGAGTTCCAGGCGCTCGCCTTCCGTGGGCTCCTCGGCATCAACCGGCTCCGCGTCTGGGACACCGATCCCGATGCCATCGCCAAATTCGTGCGCAACCTGGCTCCGCTCGGTTTCGAGATCATGGTCGCCACCGGGGCGACGGATGCCGTGACCGGCGCCGACATCATCACGACCTGCACCGCGGACAAGGCGAATGCCACCGTACTCACCGACGCCATGGTCGGCCCCGGCGTGCACATCAACGCCATCGGCGGCGACTGCCCGGGCAAGACGGAGCTCGACGCGGGCATCCTGCACCGCGCCGACGTCTTCGTGGAATTCACCGCGCAGACCCGTATCGAGGGCGAAATCCAGCAGATGCACCCCGAATTCCCGGTCACCGAGATCTGGCAGGTGCTCCTCGGCGAGGCCGCCGGCCGCACCTCGGCAGAGCAGATCACGGTCTTCGACTCCGTGGGCTTCGCCATCGAGGACTTCTCGGCGCTCCGCTTCCTGCAGGATGCCGTCGACCAGACCTCGTTCTACACCGATATCGACCTCGTCGCCGACCCCGATGACCCGAAAGACCTCTTCGGTCTGGTCACCGCGGGCGCGCCCGTCCTCGTCTGACCCCGGTGTCCGTGCAGGCCCCATCGGCCGTGGTGCTCATCCGGCCACATTTCTTCTCGCCGAACCCCGAGACGGCCCATGACAACGCTTTCCAGTCACGGGACGCCGGGCACGACGCCGCCCTGGTGGCCGAGGCCGCCTACGCCGAGGTGACCCAGGTAGCAGGCACCCTGGAGGCGCAGGGCATCGCGGTGCACCTGTTCGATGACGACGGGCCGGGCCGCCCCGACAGCGTGTTCCCCAACAACTGGATCTCGACCCACGCCGGGGGGCACGTGGCGCTCTATCCGATGCACGCGCCGAACCGGCGCACCGAGCGCCGGGGTGACATCGTCGAGATGCTCAAGCAGCGCTACCGCGTGCAGGATGTCGTCGACTACTCCGGTCTCGAACTCGACGACGTCTTCCTCGAGGGAACCGGCGCCATGGTTCTCGACCATGCGGCGCGCATCGCCTATGTGGCCCGGTCGCGGCGGGCCGACCCGATCGCGCTCGAACGGTTCTGCACCAACTTCGGCTACGAGCCCATCGTCTTCGACGCGTCTGACGAGAACGGCACGCCGATCTACCACACCAACGTCATGATGTGCATCGCCACGGACTTCGCCCTGGTCGGTCTCGACCTGATCGAGTCGCCGGCCCGGCGCAGCCACGTCGTGGAGCGCCTGGCGGCGCAGGATCGGCAGGTGCTCGCCCTCGACCGCGATCAGATCCGCAACTACGCCGGCAACGCGATCGAACTGCACGGACGGAACGGACGAATGCTGGCGCTCTCCCGCCGCGCCCTCGGCAGTCTGACTGCCGAGCAGCGCCGGATCATCGAGCAGAGCTGCACGATCCTGCCGCTTGACGTGCCCACGATCGAACTCGCCGGCGGCTCAGTGCGGTGCATGCTCGCCGGGATCCACCTCGACCGTCGTGCTGCGTTCACCAGTCAGGCGGCCGCGGCCGCCTGAGGGCTCAGGCGTTCGACGCTAGAGGCATTCGTCCGGATGGATGCTCCTGGTTGAAGCCCGGCGGTTGCGTACGCGAAACCAATCCGTGGGGTGTGGCTTCGGGAGGATCTTCGCGACCGCGAGTGCGGCGAACATGACCGTATTGATGGCGACGAACGCCGCAAGGATGGCGAATTCGTCCGATTGGAACACCGTTGACGGAAGGAGGATTCCGACCGGAACCAGGGCGTGGAGAGCATCAACCATGATGGATCAGGCCACCCTTTGCAGTTCGTCGTTGGGTGCGGAGCGGATGACATGGCCCCACTGTGCCTGCCGGCCCAGGGTGATGTCGATGATCCCCTTGACAAAGACGAGGTCTAGGAACACATCGAAGATCAGCTCGGGGAAAAGCGTGAGCGCCTGCAGGCGTGCCCCTAGACCGCCCGCCCAGACCGACACGACACGTTCGGCGATGAAAACAAGACCGAGGCCAGCCCGAACGGAAACCAGACCCACGAATCGATCGCCAGAAGCGTCACAAGCATGAGCAGCAGGAACGCGCTGAGCGCGATGAAGCTGTAGCCCAGGCCCAACTGCTGGGCCCAGTACCGGAAGGTGAAGGGTGAGACGCCGCATGCCCCGATGTTCTCCAACGCGCCCCGTTGCCAGCGCAGGCGTTGTACCCACAGAGTGCGAACGGTTGGCATTACCTCGGTGACCACCGTGCACTTTGAGGGAGAGATGATGAGCGCTCCCAGCGACTTCAGGGCAATGGTGAGTTCGTTGTCTTCCGTGAGCGCGGCGGTGTCATAGACATCCCCGCTGGCCCCGGCGACGGCGACTGTCACGGGAGTACCGAATGTACTCGTTGCGCTGGAACTGACCGAGAAGCCCCAAACCTTCCTCTCCGGAGAACAACCCACCGACCGCCATCAGCGCACGATCGCTGGTGAAGCGACCAACGGCGGCTTCCAGAAAGCCGTCGTCGAGACGTGTGTCGGCATCCAGGACCATGATGAGGTCGTTGTCGCCCTGGCCCGGTAAGAGCACCTTCAGGATTTGATTGAGCGCCCCGGCTTTCTTGAATGTGTTCCGGCGAGATTCGAAGATCTCCACCCCCAGCGATCGGGCAATGTCGACGGTCCCGTCGGTGCAGTTATCCGCCACGACCACGACGCGTTCCGGGCGGTGCGACTGGGCGAGCAGCGATGACAGTGTCGCGAAGATCGATGTCTCTTCGTTGTGCGCGGGCACCAGAACGGTCACGGTCACGGCGCCGGCGAAGACTCCGCGCGTTCTTGCCATCGCGATTCCCGCCGAGAGGGGAGTGGTGCGCTGGTTCAAAGACCGACGGGCCTTGCTCGACGTTTCTCGTTCGAGCATCGCAATTCCTGCGGCGACGACAAACCAACAAACCAGAGGAGGGCCGCTGCACCTCCAGCCACAAGCCCGATGACGACGCCGACGCCGCGATCGAAAGTCTTTGCCCCGATGAGCGCAGATCAGCAGAGCAGGGGGACCTCGACCCTCCCGCTGCTGCTCCCGCTCCGGAAGAACTCGATCGCCGCCTCCCGGAACGCGCGTGACGTCGGGGCGTTGAAGTGATTGCGCCCGGGGATCTCGAAGAATCCTCCGCTCGGCGTGGCCGCGGCAAGTACCTTGGAGGCCTCGAGGATGCTGTCTTTGGTCCCGGTGGCGAAGAGCACGGGCTGAGTCGGCGCGTTGTCGGCGCCGGGTTGGGGGCCGCCGCGCATTCCCTCGACGAGGGCCACGAGGGCTTTGAGGTCGTTGCCGGGCAGCGCGCGGGCCATGGTCAGGTATGCCCCGGTAAGGCGGTCGGCGACCTCGGTGCCGTGCTCGATATGAGCGCGGGCATCCATGACCTTGAAGCGTCTGAGGGGGTCGCCGTCGGGTATGCCGCCGAGCACGGCCCGCGAGATGCGTCCCTCCAGTTCGCGGGCGGCCTGCCAGCCCACGCGGGCGCCGAGGGAGTATCCCGCGTAGGCGACCTCGTCGAGCAGGTAGGCGTCGAGTACCTGCAACACGTCGTCGACCAACGCCTCCATCGTGTAGTCGGCGGGGGAGCGGGGCTTGTCGCTCAGGCCGTGCCCGCGCTGGTCGATCGCGATCAGGTGGAAGCCGGCGCGGATGAGATCGCGCGTCCAGCCGGTGACGTGCCAATTGGCGACGGCGCTGGAGGCGAAGCCGTGCACGGCGAGCACGGTGGGGGCGCTCGAATCTCCGAATTCGTAGGTGGCCAGGTTGACTCCATCGGCCGAATAGACGAAGCGGTGCGGTGGGGCGGTGCGTTGTGACATCACGGACCATTGCATCACGACCATCCGGATTTCGGCCCACCAGGTCGACTTTTGGGCAATCCCGCCACCCTGCTTTGCCAGTGCTTTGCCAGCTAAAAATGAGGATATGTCCAGAAATCCCGGGCAGTCTTGAAGGTTCGCCCGGCCGGGTCCCCGACCGAGGAACGTCGAAAAAGAAGCGTGAGCGCAGCCGCGCGCGATTCGCCCAGTGAAAGTTATGCCAAACTCAGACTCGTCTTCCCCTTTGTCCGTCCTTTTCCCCAGTTCAAACCCTGAATCAGACGCCACTCCGGTCCGTGCGGCAGCCGCGATCGGCACCGACGTCGGACTCACCCGCCATCAGGAAACGCGTCGCCGGCGTGGACGAAGCCGCCTACTCGTGGCCGGCGCCGTCATCGCCGTTGGCGCCATCGCGGGCAGTGGATTCTCCGCCCAGTCTGCGTCGCAGGCTGCCGCGGACGAGCAAAAGAAACGCATCATTGCCACCGCAGCTCTGGCAGCCGCCACCGGCCCTCATCCCGAGCAGGCAGGCAGTCTCGACGGAGTCGTCCCGGCCCACGCCTCCGCGAGCGCCCGCACCGCCCTTGCCGGTGCCACCGGCGTGATCGCGGCGGCCCAGGGCAAGACGGATGTCTCGGCGCTCTCGAGCACCGTCGCCTCGCTCAGCGAGTACTCGCTTCTGGCTCCCGAACGAGTTTTCGATCTTGTGGAGCAGGTCACTGCCGAAGCCGAGGTCGTGAAGGCCTCGACCGCCGAGGCCGATCGCATCGCCGCGGAGCAGGCCGCGGCTGCTGGTCAGGCTGCCGCAGCTGCTCAGGCCGCCGCAGCTGCTCAGGCTGCCGCGGATGCCCAGGCGCAGGCCGCGGCCCAGGCGGCGGCTCCGAAGCCGGCAGCACCCAAGCCGGTCGCGCCCGCCCCGGCACCGCCCCGCCCCGCCGCCCCCACGAACCCCAGCGGAGCCCAGGCGATCGCCCGGGACATGATGGCGTCCAAGTACGGCTGGGGCGCCGACCAGCTCGGATGCCTGGTCAGTCTCTGGAACAAGGAGTCCGGCTGGAACGTCAACGCCTACAACGCCTCGAGCGGTGCCACCGGCATCCCGCAGGCCCTGCCCGGCAGCAAGATGGCCTCGGCCGGCGCCGACTGGGCGACCAACCCGGCCACCCAGATCTCCTGGGGTCTGAACTACATCGCGGAGCGCTACGGCGATCCCTGTGGAGCGTGGTACAAGTCGGTGGCCTCGGGCTGGTACTGATGGTCAACATCTTCGAAAAGTCATGTAGATTTTCTGCGTATTTCTAGAACTGAGATTCCATCAGTGCTAAAATCAGGGTATGGAAAACCTGGCCGATCTCAGCGACATCGAGAACTTCGACATCGAAGAGCTTGACGACGGCGGCGCGCTCGGCGTCGTGACGGCCGAAACGTCCGGTGATGCGGCTTCCCTCGATCGCAGGATGAGTGTCCTGGCCGAGCTGGTCTCCGCGGCCGCGGCCGCCGACCGACTGCTCGCCGCGGCGTCGGCGGCGCGGGCCGAGGCGGTCGACGAGGTGCGGGCCTGGTGCCTGTCCAATGAGCTTGCCGTCGAACGTGATCGCGCCCGCCGGACGGCTCGGGCCGAGGCCGTCGAACAGGGGCTCACGCCGCCTGCCGACAGCGCGGCCGACAGCGCGGTCGACAGCGGTTCGGTTTTGGCCGGCGTGGCCGGTTCCCGGTGGAACGCCCTTGAGATCGCCTACCGCACCGCGATCTCCGAACTCGCCTGTGCGTTGCACATCTCCCAGGCTTCGGCCTCCAATCTGATGGCGCAGAGCGAGGCGCTCACCGGCACGTTCACCGCCAGCCGCAATGCCCTCGCGGCCGGCCAGATCAGTTACGCGCACGTGCGGGTCCTGATCGAGCACGCCAATTCTCTTCCGACGGCGGCCCGCGCCGCCTTCGAGGCCGAGATGCTGCCCCAGGCGAAACGGCTCACCGTGCCCCAGTTCGACCGCACGGCCCGCCGCCTGCGGGAGAAGTCGCATCCGGAGTCGATTACCGTGCGCCGCAGCAAGAGCCAGGCCGACCGCACCCTCATGTTCGAGCCGGCCGCAGACGGCATGGGGTGGCTGCACAGCTACCAGCAGCTGCCGGTTGCCCAGGCGATTTTCCACCGAGTCAACGACATGGCGGCCAGTCTGCAGGGCCCCGACGAGCACCGCACCCTGGCCCAGCTCCGAGCGGATGCCTTCGCGGCACTGGTGGTCGACGGCGTCACCCCCGCGGGGCTCGGCCGGGGCATCCGCGCCACCGTGAACGTGACGGTGCCGGTGCTCACCCTCCTCGGCCGCAGCGACGAGCCGGGTCACCTTGAGGGGTGCGGGCCGATCGACCCCGAGACGGCCCGGGAACTGGCGGCCGGAGCGCCGAGCTTTACTCGCATCCTGGTCCATCCCGAGACCGGCGTGATGCTGTCGGTCGGCCGAGATCAGTACCGGGTGCCGAAGGACCTCCGGCGGCTCCTTGTGATTCGAGACGAAACCTGTCGATTCGCCGGCTGCAACCGACCGGCGGCCCGCGCCGAGTTGGACCACAGCCACGAATGGCAAGAAGACGGCATCACTCGGTACGACAACCTCGCCAGCCTCTGCGCGCCCGACCACCGGTTGAAGACCCAAACCAACTGGACGGTGACCCAGTCGCCGCGCGGCGAGCTCCACTGGACCGCGCCCAGCGGTCTCCACTACAGGTCCGATCCGGCAATACCCTTCGAGCCTCCGGGCGCCGTCGACGACCCACCGCCCTTCTAGGGCCGGCGTCCAGGGTCACAATGTCTGCTGAAGCTCCCTCTCGTGCTCGCGGGAGCCCAGACCGACAAGGGCGGCTGGGCATTGGCCGGCTACGAGGAGGACAAGAAGCTGGCCGGGATCGTAACGGCCGCAGTGTTCGTGACATCCGCGATCTCCTCCGGGGTCGCGAATACGTGCAAGCCGAGGCAGGTCAGGGCGTAGCCTCAAGCCATGAAGCGTGCGCTCGCAATTGCCCTGGTGTCGGCCCAGTTCCTGCTGCTCCTGGCCCTGTCCCTCCTGCCCCACGGCACACTGTGGCCGGTGCACCTCGCCGTTGTCTTTGGCGCGATCGTGCTTGCTGTCGCCGGCGCGGTCTTCGCCGTGCTCGGCATGCTCGGCCTCGGACCGGCCCTCACCGCGAGCCCGATTCCGCGGGAACACGCGCCTCTGGTCACCACTGGTGTCTACGGTCTTGTGCGCAGCCCCATCTACACCGGTCTGATGATCTGCGGCCTTGGGCTCGTGCTGCTCGGTGCATCGGTCTGGCATCTCGTAGCCTGGCTCGCCCTCGTTCTGCTGCTGGCGGGCAAGGCACGCTGGGAAGAGCGGATGCTCGTCGCCGAGCACCCGGACTACGCCGCTTACGGCGCCCGCGCCGGCCGCTTCCTCCCCGGGATGGGCCGGCTGAAGCCGTGACGTGGTGAACCAATTCGGCGGAGATTTTGGAGCACAAGTGCTTTTCGGCCGGGTTTTGAGACATTTCGGCCAGATTCTCCGTCGAATTCGTTCAGGACGCGGAGAGGAACACGTCGGCTGGAACACGACGGCTGAAACACGACGGCTGGAACACGACGGCTGAAACACGACGGCTGAAACACGACGGCTAGACGAAGACCAGAACCAGCCGCACGACGACAGCCAGAATCGCGACTCCCGACAGGGCCAGCGACGCGAGCACCAGCCCTCGCCCTCGGGCGCCGGCCGGGATCACACTGAAAGCCCGCAATGAAAGGGAAAGCCCGATCAGGGCAACGAACAGCGCGGGAAACGGCAGCAGCACCGCGAGGACGACGCTGACGACCGACATCCAGAAACCCGGCACCCGGCCGGGCGTCTTCGACCAGTCCAGGTGGGGCGCACCGAGATTGAGCAGGTTGTTGCCCTCCATATTCGCGCGCGGGTCGGTCACGTGTCGCTCCTTCAGCTTGTCCTGACAGTCTCACACGCGCCACGAGCGCCTGCCCGCGTGTCGGCCCGCACGCGAGGACCGTTACCCTTGAGGAGGCCCGGGAAGGAACTTCTATATGAGCGAGCTTGCGGGTGAACTGGCGCGGGTGCGCGAAGCCTTCGACAAACCCACCCTGCGCCTGCTGGACCGCAAGTGGGCGCCGTTCGTGCTCTTCGTGTTCAAGTCCTCCTTCAGCCGCGACCGGCGCAGCGTGCGGGCCGATCTGCTGCACATTCAGGTCGACGCCTACCTTGCCGACCTGCGCTCGGTCGGCAGCGATGTGCCGGGCAAGACCGGTCGGGCCCTCTGCGTGCAGTGGATGAACGACCAGTGGCTCTACCGCGAAACGGGGGAGGGCGACGAAGAACACTACTCGCTCACCTCGCACGCACTCGAGGCGCTGCTCCTGGTCGAGAGTCTGTCCCGCGATCGGGCTTTAATCAGCGAATCCCGTCTCACCACGATCGTCGACACGGTGCGTCACCGCGCCACGCAGGCCAACCCTGATCGGGAGGAGCGCATCCGTCGCCTCGACCGGGCGATCGCCGAGAACGCCGCCGAGCGCGACCGCCTCGCAGCCGGCGGCGAGATCGCGCCCGTCTCGAACGAGCAGATGCGTGAGGGCTACGCCGACCTGGTCGACCTGATCGGCCAGCTGCCCAGCGATTTCAAACGCGTCGAGGAATCCGTCGCCGCCATGCACCGGCAGATCGTCAACGATTTCCGCGGTGAGGAACGCCCGATCAGCGAGGTACTCGACGAGTACCTCGCCAAAACGGATGCCCTGATGACCTCGACCCCGGAAGGTCGCGCCTTCGAGGGGGCCTTCACCCTGCTGCGCAACGACGACCTGCTGCGGGAGCTGGGGGACGACCTGGAGACGATCCTGCTGCATCCGTTCGCCCTCGAACTCAGCGCCACCGACCGCCGCAGCTTCATGGGCACCGTGCGCCTGATCCGCAAGGGCATCGACGACGTGCTCACCCAGCGCAACGGGCTGACGACCACCCTGCGCGAGCACATCGTCAACCACGACGTGGTCAAGGACCGCGAACTCGAACGCCTGCTGCGCGAGATCAACAAGGAACTCGCGACCTGGATGCAGACCGCCGGGCCCCGCTCCACGGTCACCGCCGAACTCATGCCGGGAACCCTCGACGCCCCGCACCTCCGCGAACGCTTCTACGACCCGGGCGCCCACCGCGCGCCGCCCGAGCTGCAGGATGTCTCCGACGACGCCCCGCCGCCACCGAGTCTCGACGAGATGCGCACGCAGGGCGGCCCGCTGCTGGGGGAGCTGCGCGACGCGATCGTGACGGCCTTCAACCACGGCGACGCCGCATCCGTCGGTGACGCCTTCAACGATCTCGACGTCACCCTGCGCCGCCCGGTCGAGATTCTGGGGATGCTTCAGATCGCCACCCAGATCGATGCGGTCAGCCGGTCCCAGACGCTCGAACGATTCGAAACCGTGCGACCCGACGGCTCCACCCGCAGCTTCGAGGTGCCCCGAATCATGCTCAGCGACGACGAAACTGCGGCGCTGTCCGCCCTGAACTACGGATCCGACAATGACTGACGAGCCCACCGCCGAGCACCCCGACATCGATATGCCCAGCTTTTCCCTTTTCGAGGGCGACGAGGGCGGACTCACCGTGGAGCAGCGTCGCACCCTGGTGCTGCTGCTGAAGCACCGCTACATCTCCGCCGCGCTGCAGCCGGCCGAATGGCAGACGCTGCTGCGCTCCCAGAGCCTGCTCAAATCGCGCCTGAACGACATGTTCCTCGATCTGCACGTCGACCTGCACTACGAGGTGGCATTCAAACGGCAGGCGGTCGCCGAGGGCGGAGACCGGTTCCCGACCCTGCTGCACGACGTGTCCTACACGCGGGAGGAGACCATTCTGCTCGTGCTGCTGCGGCAGCGGTTCCGCAGCGAGCGTGCCAACGGCCACGACATCGTTATCGTGGACCGCGACAACCTGGTGGAGAACGTCGGCCATTTCCGGCCCGAACACGCCACCGACCGGTGGGGCGACGCCCGAAAGGCCACGGCCGCCGTCGACAGCCTCGCGAAGGCGCGGGTGCTGCTGAAGACCAGCGACCCCGACCGATTCCGCATCTCCGCCGTGATCGAGGTGCTGCTGCCGGTGGAACGGCTGAGCGAACTGCTGGAGTGGCTGGTCACCCAGAACGCTGATCCCGGCCCGGATGCCACCGATCTTGACGATCTGCCTCTTCTGTCCGAAGCCCTGCCGGAGGCCCTGTCATGAACGATTCCCCGCTCTTCTATGTCGACGGCCTCACCGAAGGCACCACGCAGTGGCGCGCCGAGTCGTTCCAGATGGTGAACTGGGGCGGCTTTCAGGGCCACCACGAGGTTGCGTTCGCGCCCAGCGCCACCCTGGTGTCCGGCGCGTCCGGAACCGGCAAGAGCAGCCTGCTCGACGCCTACCTCGCCCTGATGATGCCGTCGGACACCCCCTTCAACGGCGCCTCCAACGACGCCGGCTCCGGGCGGGCGCGCAGCGCCGACCAGCGCAGCCTGATGACCTACCTCAAGGGCAAGACCGACGCCAACCGGGAGGCCGGCACGGGGGAGCTGCAGGACCAGGTGCTCCGCGGTGCCCACGAGTCCACCTGGGGTGCCGTGTCGATGACCTTCATCGACGACAACCAGCGCCGTTTCACAGTGTTACGGGCCTACTTCGTGCCCCGTGGCGCCACCCGGTTCGCCGACATCACCATGAAGATGGCCACGATCGACGGATACCTCGACCTGCGCGACCTGGCCGACGTGACCGAGTCCCGGTTCGACAAGCGCGCCCTCAAATCCCGGTTCCCCGAACTGGATGTCTTCGACACCTATGCGGCGTTCGCCCAGACCCTGTACACCCGCCTGGGCATCGGCGCCAACGGCGAGGGCGGCAAGGCGCTCAGGCTGCTCGCACGCATCCAGGCCGGCCAGCAGGTCAAGACGGTCGACGGGCTCTACAAGTCGATGGTGCTTGAGGAACCGTCCACCTACGGGGCCGCCGACAAGGCCGTTGCCCACTTCGAAGACCTCGAACGGTCCTACGGCGCCATGGTCGCCGAGGCGCAGAAGGCCAAGGTGCTGGAACGCCTGCCCGTCCTGCACCGCGTCTACGAGACGGCGACCGATAAGGCCGACCTGATCGACACCTTCGGCGTGCACCGCTCCGGCGACACGCCGTTCGTGCTGTGGCAGCTCCGCACGGAGCAGAGCCTGCTCGAGGAAGCCGCCGACGTCAACCGGGTGCAGCGGCGCGACACCCAGCTTCGCTCCACGACGGCCCGGGATGCCGAGACCGCGTTGAAAGCGCGTGTCGCCGACCTGCAGCGCCAGCAGCGTGACAACGGCGGCGACGTGCTCGTCAGCCTGCAGAACGAGCTTGGCCAGCTCACCGACAAACGTGACGACGTGGCCGCCGAGCGCTCCAAGTTCGACGAGCGCATCCGGCCTCTCGGCCTCTCCATCGACTCCGGCGACGACTTCGATCGGGCCCGCGCCGCGGCCGACGGGTTCCTGTCCGGCTTTCCCACTGCCGAAATCGACCTCGAGAACAAGAGAAGCGCGCTGCAACGCACGGCCTATCCGGTCGAGGAGAACCTCCGCACCCTGGGGCAGGAGCACCAGTTCCTGTCCGGGCGGGCGAGTCTGGTTCCCCAGCACCTGCACAGCGCACGCCTGCTGATCGCCGAGGCGTCGGGCATCCCCGCCGAGGAGCTGCCCTTTGTCGCCGAACTGATCGATCTGGCCCCCGGCGAGGACGCCTGGCGCCAGGCGGCCGAGGTCACCTTGGCCTCCGTCGTGCGCGTCCTGCTCGTCGACGAGACTCGTCTGCGCGCGCTCAGCCTGGCCATCGACCCGCTCCGCATCCCCGTGCGCATCCACTTCGACGGGGTGCCGCTGCGCTCGCACGAGCAGATCGACGGTGACCCGCGCTTCGTGTCGGGAAAGCTCGTCTTCAAGGACTCGCCCTTCAGTGGCTGGGTGCGGGACCGGGTACAGGCCGCGAACCTCGACGCGGAGTGCGTCGCCACGGCCGCCGACCTCGTCGGGGACGGCCCGAGGGTCACCCCGAGTGGGCAGACCCGCAACGGTTCCCGCGGCGCCCATGGCTGGAACAGCGACCAGAAGTCGATCATCGGCTTCTCCAGCCGCACCCGCCTGCACGACATCGACGAGGAGCTGGCCCGCCTGCGGCTGGAGGCCGACAGCCTGGCGCGTGAAGCCTTTGCGCACGGGGCGAGCCTCGCCGACCTCCGGGCCCGCAGGGCCGCACACCAGTTCGTCGTCGACGCGGCCTGGCCGGCCATCGACGTGCAAGCCGCGGATGTCCGCATCACTGACAAGCGGGCCGAGCGCGAGCGCGTGCTCGCCGACAGTGACGTGCTGCGCGCCCTGAAAGACGAGGAAGAGCGTCTGGCCGCCGAACTGGAAACAGCCCAGAAGCTGAAGCACGCCACGGAGGTTGCCCTGCAGACCCTCGTCGCCGAGCAGGGCCGCTTCGTGGACCGGCAGGATGCGGTGAGCAGCCGCCTCGACCGCATCGACGGTGATCCGGAAGCCGCGCTGTCCCTGTCGGAGGAACACGCCGCCCACCTCGACGCCCAGTTCGCGGCTGTCGCCGACCAGCACGACCTCGACGCGTTCGACGGGGCCATCAGGCGGCTGCGCGAGCGCCTCACCGAGCAGTCCAGTCAGGACCGGGACAGCGCCGCGGGCGCCCGCAACACCCTGATCGGCATCTTCGAGACCTTTCAGAGCCGCTGGCCCGACCCGAACATCGGCGTCTCGCTCGATTCCTACCCGAGCTACCGGGACATCCTTGACGCCGTCTACACACTCGGCTTGCACGATCGGCGCCAGGAGTGGAAGCGCCGCCTCGCGCTCTGGAGCGGCCAGGACCTGGTTCCCCTGGTCGGGGCATTCACCTCCTCCATCGAGGAAATCGAAGATCGTCTCCGTCCCATCAACGAGATCCTCACCACACTGCCGTTCGGAGCCGGGCGCGACCGCCTCAAGATCGCGTTGCGTCGCCTCCACCGCGATGACGCCACCGCGTTTCGCACGGAACTCAAGGTGCTGTCCTCCGGATCCACGGATGCCTTCACCGACGAGCAGACCGAAAGCCGGTTCACCCGGTTGCAGGCGTTCATGAACCTGATCCGCAAGTCCGCCGACGGTCCGCGCCAGGAATCCCAGCGCGATCTGCTGCTCGACGTGCGCCGGCACGTGGAGATCACCGCCGTGCGCACCACCCCGGAGGGCGTGGAAGTCAGCACCTACTCGTCGCTCGGCGGCAAGAGCGGTGGCGAGTCCCAGGAACTGGTGGCGTTCGTCGTGGGAGCCGCCCTGCGGTTCCAGCTCGGCGACGAGAGTCGCACCCGCCCGCGTTTCGCGCCGGTCTTCCTCGATGAGGGCTTCGTGAAATCGGACTCCGAGTTCGCCGGCCGTGCCGTGTCGGCGTGGAAGGGGCTGGGCTTCCAGCTCATCATCGGTTCCCCGCTCGACAAGGTCACCGCGCTTGAGCCGCACATGGAGCTGGTGCTCTCGATGACCAAGAACAACAGCACCGGGTTCTCCTACATCACGCCGCTCTCGTCGCCGGTGCGCTCGCATTAAGCTCCGCGCAGGACCCTACCGCGACAGGGGGAGCCCTGATTTCGGCAGGCCTGCACAGTAAGATTTTGTAGCGTGGCCGCAATTAAGGTGATCGTCGACGAGGGGCTCAAGATCGCGCTTTCCGCCGTCCGAATGGCGGTGAAGAACGACATCATCGTGGGCGCTCTCGGTGATCACGCCGACTACGATCCGGAACGCTACGCGGCGACCGCCCGGCACGAGCTGCACCTGCTCACCCGGCAGAACGAGCAGTACGCCCGCCGGGTCAAGGACCTGCGCACAGAGCTGACCAGGTCACGGTGGACCTCCGATCTCACGGAAGACCAGCACCACGACATCATTCAGCTCAAACTGCGCCGACGCGTGCATGAGAAGCTCGCCGAGGCCCTCGAGGCCGTGGCCGCCGACGACGACAAGGTCGCGCGTCTCGTGCGGCGGGCCCAGCGGGCCGCCAGCGACGAGGTCAGTGACGCGGTGTCGTCACGCCTGATCAGGCTGAACATCGACTGGCATGACCCCGATTACGAGGCACGGCGGGAGGCCCGCACCGAGGTGTTTCTGCACATCGACCTCGCCCTTTTGAAGCTCAAGCACGACGCCGCGTCCGACCTGTCCGCCAGCGACTACTGACTCCGGACTCAGTTGCGGGTGAAGAGCCGCGCGAAGAAGCCGGGGGTCGGGGCGTCTTTCTCGTGTCCGCGGCACCGCTGTGCACCCGGAACGCCTCGCATCACCTGGTCGACGTGCTGGCCGCACCCGGCCCAGGTCGTTTTTCCACACTTCTTACACGTGACTTGACGGCACATCCGTTGAACCCTTTCGTTGAACTCGTCCGCCCAACATACCCCATGGGGTATCACTTATGCTGCACGGCGTGCCCGCCAGGCGCGCCACGCACCGGTCGACCACAGCGCCCACGCCACGAGCACCGGCTGGAAGAGCAGGCGGATGCCACGGGACAGGTCCGAATCCAGGCCGAACGAATCGGTGGCCGTGACGAACTGGGAGATGTTGCCGGGGAAGATTGCCAGGAAGAACAGGGCCACGACCCAACCCACCTGCACCTTGCGCCTGGCCAGCAGCAGCAGCGACAGGCCCAGAGCGATCTCGACCAGGCCCGACGCAACCACGACGAAATCACCCTCGAGCGGCAACCAGGTGGGCACCTGGGCGAGGAACGCCTCACGGTTCCAGGCGAGGTGGCTGATCCCGGCGAAGAGCAGGAATGCCCCCAGAGCCAATCGGCCGATCAAGCGGGGGATCGAGGTGCGGGGGGTGCGGGTGCCGGTGGCAGGGTCAGCGGTCATGAATCGACTTTAGCCGCGATCTCGGCGTCCGTTCGGGCGTTGAAGATACCCCACATGATGTGCGTCGGGCCGCTGCCGTCCCTGCCGGGCGCCGCCGCGCGGCTGATCCAACGCTCGGCGGCCGCGGTGGCGCCGAGCGCGGTCAGAGACGGCGCGATCCGGGTCTTGCGAATCTTGCCGGCCATCACGCCGCCGTCCGGCGCAAGCCTCCAGCCGCGGCTGGAGGCGAGCACCTGCCCCACCTCTTCGTCGGTGAGCCACCGGGAAAAGCTACGGCTGGGCGGGTCAATGTCGGTGAGCTTCACGCGAGTGCCACCAGTTCGGCCTCCAGGCGTTCCACATCGACCCGGTGGCAGAGTTCCGTGGCCGGTGTCATCGCGGTGGCGCTGCCGGCGGCGACGGCGGCCCGGAACGCCCGGTCCACCGGGAACCCCTGCGCGATCCGCAGCACGAACGCACCGAGAAAGCTGTCGCCGGCCCCGACGGTGCTCTGCACCGTGACCTGCGGCACCCCCAGACGGATGATCCCGCTCGCCGAGGCGAGCACGGCTCCCGCTCCGCCGAGCGTCAGCGCGACGACTTCCGCGGACCCGCGGGCGACGAGCTCGGCGGCCGCGTCGATCTTGCTCTGTTCGGTGTCGAGGGTTGCGCCGACGAGCTCTCCCAGCTCACGCCCGCTCGGTTTGACCAGGTAGACCCCCTCGTCGAGCGCGGCCGCGAGAGCGGGACCGGACGTGTCCACGATGCAGCGGGCGTCGTGCCCGTGCGCCAGACGGGTGACCCGGGCGTAGAAATCATCCGGGACTCCCGGCGGCAGGCTGCCGCTGGCGACCAAATAGCCGCCGACCGGAATCGACTCTCCGACGACCGCGAGACAGGCCCGCCACTCGGTTTCACTGAGCTCGGGGCCTTCCAGCACGAAACGGAACTGCTTGCCGGTGCCAGTCTCGTCGACGGTGAAGCTCTCGCGGGTGCTGCCATGGATCGGCACCGCGATGGTCGGGATGCGTTCGGCTTCGATCAGCCGGCGGAAGGCCTCCCCGGTAGGGCCGCCCGCGGTGTACACGGCCAGGGCCTGCCCGCCGAGACGTTGCACTACCCGAGCCACGTTCACGCCGCCGCCGCCCGGGTCGAGGCGGGACCGGCCGCAGCGCATCTTGTGCTCGCTGACCACGTGCTCGGTTGACGTGCTCACGTCGAGAGCGGGGTTGATGGTGAGGGTGAGAATCGGCCGCAGCAGGGCGGCCCTGGGGGAGTCCATGGTTCCAGCGTAGGAGACTTCCCCGCACGCCTCGTGCTGGCGCGGGGTTGAGCCGATAATCGGAGCATTCGCCCCATGACAGAAAGAGGCTCCACCATGACGACCCAACTCAATCCCTACCTGGGGTTCCGGGATACGACCCGGGAAGCGATGGAGTTCTACCGGACGGTGTTCGGCGGCGAGCTGACGCTGAGCACGTTCGACGAGTTCGAGGCGAGCGACGACAAGGCTGAGCAGGACAAGATTATGCACGCCATGCTGACCACCGACGACGGCCTGGTGCTGATGGCTTCCGACACTCCGAACCGGATGGAGTACCGTCCGGGCACCAACTATTCCGTGTCGCTCAGCGGCGACGACGAACCGGTGCTGCGCGGCTACTGGGACAAGCTCGCGGCCGGGGGCACCGTCGTCATGCCGCTCGAGCCGTCGCCGTGGGGCGACAGCTTCGGCATGTGCGTCGATAGATTCGGCGTGAGCTGGATGGTCAACATCGCCGGCGCACCCGCATAGGTCGGTGGTGGGGGGTTCGCATTCGACGCCGCGCAGATGCAGCAGCTCCTGGTGCAGGGGGAGACCAGGTCTTCGACGCGCTCACAGCCAGGTCGAAGCCGGAGCCGCGTCTACCGAGGCCCGCCACTACGATGATGCTGTGAAGCCCTTCCTGCTGCTCGCCACCCGTTCTGAGGACGAAGCCGCCGATGACGAGTACGCCGGCTTCCTCGCGGCCGGCGATCTGGAACCCGACCAGCTCCACCGGGTGCGGCTCGAGGCTGCGCCGATGCCGCCGATCGACCTGAACGGATACTCGGGCATCATCGTGGGCGGCAGCCCCTTCAACGCGAGCGATTCCGCCGAGATCAAGTCGTCCGTGCAACGCCGCGTCGAGGCCGAGTTGGCCGCCCTCCTCGACCAGGTGCTGGCCCGGGACTTCCCCTTCCTCGGTGCCTGCTACGGTGTCGGACTGCTCACCAGCCATCTGAGCGGCAGGCTGGACCGCACCTGGTCCGAGGAGGCCGGGCCGACCTGGATCTCCCTCACCGAGGCAGGCGCAGCCGACCAGCTGTTCGCCGCGCTCGTGCCCACCTTCCAGGCTTTCGTCGGGCACAAGGAGGCCTGTTCAGAGCTGCCGCCCGGCGCCGTCCTGCTGGCGACCGGGCAGAACTGTCCCGTGCAGGCGTTCCGGGTCGGCAACAACGTCTACGCGACGCAATTCCATCCGGAACTGACCAATGCCGGCATCCTGACCCGCATCCGCATCTACCGCGAGTCCGGCTACTTCGATCCCGACGCCCTGGACGACGTCATCGCGGCGATCGACGCATCCATCGTCACCGAGCCGGCCAAGCTGATGAAGGCCTTCGTCTCGCGCTTCGGCAGGTAGAGCCGGCGGGGTCCGGCGCGGGTCCGGAACCGGTCCCGGATCTAGAGTGGTCCCATGGAACTCGAACCAACCGACCGTTCTGCGGCGGCGCTGCTGGAACTGGCACGATCACTCGGGGTTGACACCTCTTTCACCGGCTGGGACGGTGCTTCACGGGCGGTCGACTTCGGCACCCTGCGTAAGGTCCTGGGTGCCCTCGGCGTTCCCGCCGGCACGCCTGCCGAGGTTGATGCGGCCCTGACCGAGCAGAGCCTCGCGCCCTGGCGCCGGCTCCTGCCTCCCGTCGTGGTGCTCCGCGCGGGCGGCGAGGCCGAGGTGCCCGTGCACGCCGGCGCAGGTTCGACGGCCCTCGTCTGGATCGTCGCCGAGGACGGCACCCGGCACGAGGTGTTGCAGACCGGGCTCTGGGAGAAACCCCGCACCGTCGACGGTCGGCCGACGAGCCGGGCGATGTTCCAAATTCCGGCCGGCCTGCCTCTGGGCTGGCATACCCTGCACGCAGAGAGCGGAGACCACACGGCGCGCTGCGGCCTCGTCGTGACCCCGCCCCGGCTCGAGACCACCCGCAACCTGGCCGGGCATCGCGACTGGGGTTTGATGGCCCAGCTCTACTCGGCGCGCTCCTCCCGGAGCTGGGGGATCGGCGACTTCGCCGACCTTGCCGACCTGGCCGCCATCTCCGGCTCCCAGTACGGAGCCGACTTCGTCCTGGTCAATCCGCTGCACGCGTCCGAGCCCGCCCCGCCGGTCGAGCCCTCCCCCTACCTGCCGTCGAGCCGGCGCTTTTTCCACCCGCTGTACATTCGGGTCGAGGACGTGCCCGAATACGCCTACCTCGCCCCGGCGGCACGAGCCGTTGTCGAGTCCCTCGCTGACCGGCAGCACTCGGCCAACCTGGAGGCGGACCACCTCGACCGCGACTGCGCCTATGCCGCCAAACTGACCGCGCTGGAAGCCGTGCACAAGGTGCGGCCGAGCCCCTCCCGTGCCCACCGGTTCGAGGAATTCTGCGCCGAGCAGGGTCAGGGTCTGGTCGACTTCGCGCTCTGGTGCGCCCTGGCCGAGTTGTTCCCGGCGGATGCGCCGGAATGGTCGATCGAGCCGCGCGGCCCCCGCGGTCCCTTCGCCGCCGAGCACCGGAAGCAGCTCGCGGACCGCATAGAATTCCACAGCTGGCTCCAGTGGCTCTGCGACCAGCAGTTGGAGACCGCTCAACGCGCGGCGACGGATGCCGGGATGGCCATCGGCATCGTGCACGACCTCGCGGTCGGGGTGCAGTTCACCGGGTCCGACGCCTGGACCCTGCAGGGCGTTCTCGCCCCGGGCATGACCGTGGGCGCCCCGCCGGACATGTTCAACCAGCAGGGCCAGAACTGGTCGCAGCCGCCGTGGCACCCCGGCCGGCTGGCCGAGTCGGGCTACGTCGCCTACCGGGACATGCTCCGCAGCATCCTGCACCACGCCGGCGGCATCCGGGTGGACCACATTCTGGGTCTGTTCCGCCTGTGGTGGATCCCGGTCGGCGCCGGACCGGGAGAGGGCACCTACGTGCACTACGACCACGAGGCACTCATCGGCATCCTGGCCCTCGAGGCCCAGCGCGCCGGCGCCGTGGTGATCGGCGAAGACCTCGGCGTCTTCGAGCCCTGGGTGCGCGACTACCTCGCCGAACGCGGCATCTTCGGAACCTCGATCCTCTGGTTCGAACGAGACAACGGCGTGCCGCTGGCCCCCGAACGGTACCGCCAGGCCTGCCTGACCAGTGTGAACACCCACGATCTGCCTCCCACGGCCGGCTATCTCGCCGGCGACCACGTGGCCCTGCGCGAATCGCTCGGTCTGCTCGGGCGATCGGTCGAGGAAGAGCGCACCGCGGACCTTGCCGAGCAGTCCGCCATGCTGGCCGCGCTTCGCGAACGCGGCCTGCTGCCGCCGCTCGGCACCGAGCCAGCCCCGACCGTGCAGGAAACGGTTGAGGCGCTCTACGCGTACACCGCACTGACGCCCTCGTCGCTCCTTGGCGTGGCTCTGGTGGATGCGGTCGGCGAGCGCCGGACCCAGAACCAGCCCGGGACCTCGAACGAGTACCCGAACTGGCGCATCCCGCTGGCCGGCCCCGACGGAAAGTCCGTGCTCATCGACGACCTGCCCGGCAACGCCCGCTTCGCCGCCCTGGTGGACGCGATCCGCGCCACTCCCTGAAGCGCTTTATCACGCCGAGGAAGATCTTCGCGCTGTCGGCCCGAACGGCGCCGAGCTGCGGAACCTGCGGGACCTGCCGGCCCCGCGGCCGGGTGTCGTATTCCGTTTTGGGCATTTGAACCGAGGAAGATGGGACGGATGACCACCCCCCAGAGCACCACCGCCCTTCGAGGCGCGCGCGACCACCTTCTGCAGCTGCGAGACGATCATGCGCGCGCCCAGGCCGAGTTCGAGTGGCCGGATGTGGGGGCGAACTTCAACTGGGCCGTCGACTGGTTCGACGTCATCGCCGCTGGCAACGACAAGACCGCCCTGTGGATCGTGGAGGAAGATGGTCGCGAACTGACGGTGACCTTCAGTGAGATGTCGGCGCGCTCCGACCAGGTGGCCACCTGGCTGATCTCCCGGGGCGTCGGGCACGGCGACCACGTCATGCTGATGCTGGGCAACCAGGTCGAGCTCTGGGAGCTGATGCTCGCCATCATGAAAGTGGGCGCGGTCATCCTGCCCACGTCCACGGTGCTTGCGACCGGCGACCTGGCCGACCGGGTTCTGCGCGGCGGTGTGCAGCACGTCATCGCCAACGCCGGCGACGCCGCCAAGTTCGACGCGGTGCCCGGCGACTTCTCGCGCGTCTGCGTCGGTGCGGCCACCCCCGGCTGGGCCGACTACGCGGATGCCGCGCTCGTCGCGGCCGAGAAGCCCGCCGTGGTCGTGTCCTCCGACGACGCGTCCCTGATCTACTTCACCTCGGGCACCACCAGCAAGCCGAAGATGGTGGTGCACACCCAGACGTCCTATCCCGTGGGGCACCTGACCACCATGTACTGGATCGGACTCCGCCCGGACGACGTGCACCTGGCCATCAGCTCGCCCGGCTGGGGCAAGCACGCCTGGAGCAGCTTCTTCGCCCCGTGGATCGCCGAGGCCACCGTCTTCGTCTACAACTACGCCCGGTTCGACCCGTTCGCCCTCGCCGACCAGCTGCACCGCGCGAAAGTGACCACCTTCTGCGCCCCGCCGACCGTGTGGCGCATGCTGATCCAATCCGACGTCGGCGCCAAGCCGGTAGGCCTGCGCGAGATCATCTCGGCCGGCGAGCCGCTCAACCCGGAGGTCATCCACCAGATCCAGCGTTCCTGGGGACTCACCATCCGGGATGGCTACGGCCAGACCGAGACCACGGCGATCGTGGGCAACGCCCCGGGTTCCGCACTTCTGGCCGGTTCGATGGGGATGCCCCTGCCGGGCGTCGCGATCACGCTGCTCGATCCCATCACCGGTGAGGAGAGCGACGAGGGCGAGATCTGCCTCGACCTGTCCCGCACCGCGGTCAACCTGATGGCCGGCTACCACGGGGATCCCGAACGCACGCGGGAGGCCGTGCGGGACGGTTACTTCCACACCGGTGATGTCGCCAGCCGCGACGCCGAAGGCTACATCACGTTCATCGGCCGCACCGACGACATCTTCAAGTCCTCCGACTACAAGGTCTCCCCGTTCGAGGTCGAGAGCGTGCTGCTGGAGCACCCGGCCGTGGCCGAGGCGGCCGTCGTGCCCGCGCCCGACGACACCCGGCTGAACATCGCCAAGGCCTACATCGCCCTGGCGGCGGGCTGGGAGTCCAACGGCGAAACGGCGCTCTCGGTGCTGCGCCACGCCCGCACCGGTCTGCCCCCGTACATGCGGGTGCGGCGGGTCGAGTTCTACGAGCTGCCCAAGACCAGTTCCGGCAAGATCCGCCGGGTGGAACTGCGCATGCGCGAGGATGCCGCGGCCGCCGAGAACACCCGGCTCCCCGGTGAGTGGCGCGACGACCAATTCCCCGAGCTCAAGCGCTGACCGGCCGTTCCGGCCGCTCACGGCAATCCGGCGGAGACCTCCAGGACGAGGCCGCGGATGGCCGCGAGCGGGATCGGCAGCCAGGAGGGTCGGTTGCGGGTCTCGTAGACGGCCTCGTAGAGGGCCTTGTCCAGCTCGAACGCGTCGAGCAGGGGCTCCTGACCGGCCAGGCTCTGGCCGGATCGCAGCGTGTAGCCGTCGAGGAACGCGTGCTGGCACGCCGCGGCCCACGCTTCGGCCGACGCCGTCTGGTCGCCGGGCGAGGACCGCTCCACCGTGCCGGCCACATAGGAGAAGGACCGCAGCATCCCGGCGATGTCCTTCAACGGCACATCCGGCTGGGTGCGATCGTCGAGGGGGCGCAGCGGTTCGCCCTCGAAATCCACCAGCACCCAGCCGCGGCCGGGGACCTCGAGGGCCTGGCCGAGGTGGAAATCGCCGTGGATGCGCTGCAGCCGGGGCCAGCAAGCCCTCTCCGCCCGCTCGAAGATCGCCTCGACGGCCGTATCGTAGCCGGTCAGGGCGGGCACCTCGGCGGCGGCGCTGCGATAGCGCTCGCGCATCCGGCCGAGTTCGGCGGCGATGACCGCGGGGGTGGCGTCGTGAGTGGGCATCACGGCGGCCAGGTCGGCGTGCACGGCTGCCGTCGCCACGCCCAGCGCCCGCGCCTGTTCGCTAAAGTCCTCCCCGGCCCCGGCCGAGGCCAGGGCGGCCCGCCAGGCATCCGGGGCGCCCGGCAGGAACTCCTGGGCGAAGACGAGATGGCCCGTGAGGGTGACCCGCGGTTGCTCCGGCTCGGTCCACTCGCCGACCACGCAGCCCACCGGTTCCGGCACGAAGTGTGAGCCGGCCCGGGCCAGGGCCGATTGCACGGACACGTCCGGATTCTCGCCGGGATGCAGCATCCGGAACACCTTGCAGATGACGGGACGAGCCGGGCGCCCGGCGGCGTCGACGCAGTCCAGGATGATCGAGGTGTTCGACTGTTCTCCGCGCAGCAGACGGCCGGCGACAACCCGGGCCGGCCGTTCGGCGGGATCTGCGCTCGAGTGGAGTTCGCCGCGAGCCCGCGCGCCGAGGTTTTCGGGCTCAGGTGAGGAGGCCTGGCGCAGGATGAAACCCAGCAGAGCGCGCCCGTAGGCCGGGTCGGCGGTGCCGTCGTAGACCGCGCTGCCGTCGGCGAGGGTGACGATGAGGCCCTGCCCGCCTGCGGGGAGGGGAGTGGTCCGCTGGGTCAGGGGCAACTGGTAGAGGGTGCGGGTCGGGGCTGCGGCATCGAAGACGAGCTCAGTGCGGATGTCCACCTCGGCTTCCTCGCTCGGAAGCACCCAGCGCCCGATGCTGACCAGTCTCGGCACACGGCCCTTGTCGGCGAACCATCGCTGCGTCGCCACCCAGTGGTTGAGGTAATCCGGAAGTGGGATTGCGCGACCGTCGACAGTCATGGCCTCAGCGTACGCCCGCGCCGACGGGAGCCGACAGCAGGGACACCACGACGGTGCCACCCTTCGTCGACTGCTCGCCGATCGGCTCGAAGCCGAGCCGGGAGTGGAACGCCAGCGACCGAGGGTTCGGAGGTGCGATGTTCACTTCGCAGAAGACCTGGCCGACCTCGGCCGCGCGGGCCGCCGCGAAAATCGCGGTGTAGAGCAGGGCGCCGAGACCCTGGTTGCGGGCCTGGTCCGACACCACGATGCGGTCCACGTAGAGGAAGGACTCCGACCGGGCGGAGAACCATCGGTAGTTCTCGCTCGCGTAGTCGGCGTCGGCCCCGAACAGCACGGCGAAGCCGAGCACCTCTTCCGGCGCGTCGTCGTGCACGACCGCGAGGGCGTGGCTGCTGGCCGCGAGCAGGGCGGAGAGGCTCGCCTCGTCATGGGCGTTGACGGCAGGCACAGCGGCGTTGTTGAGTCCGAGCACCGGTGCGGCGTCGGCGGGAAGGAGATGGCGGAGCGAATAGGGCATGGGATGACGATAATCCAGGTGCCGCCTACTCGGTGACGCGCCGGCGCATCCCGTTCGCCACCAGGGCCAGGCAGAGCGCGCAGACCACGAACAGAATGCTCAGAAGCACCGGGTAACCGGCCACGGCATTGAGCCAGGCGAAGGCGACCGGCAGCAGGAAGCCGATGTAGGTGAGGCTGTAGTAGACCCCGGTGATACCCGCCAGGTCGGCCGCCGTGGAGATCTTCTGGATCTCCACGAGCCCGGCCACGATGCTCACACCGTAGGCGGCGCCGAGCACGACGGCCGTGAGGAACGCGAGCACCGGGGACAGCACGATCGCCGTGGCCACGCTGAGACCCACTCCCAGCAGCATCACGGACATCCCGACCATGAGTGCACGCCCATCGGTGACCCGGTTGATCCGAGCCACCTGCGGTTGCGCGAGCGCGCCGGTGCCGAGGGTCACAACCGTGAGCAGGGTCGCGTAGGCGAGGTTGAGGCTGCCGAGTTGGTCCTGGACCAGAGTGGGCATGATCGCGTAGGCGATGCCGGCGGCGCCGAAGACCCAGGGAGCTGACGGAATGATCACGCGCACGAAGCGGCGGTGTCCGGCCAGCGGAACCGCCAGGTCCTGCCAGAAGGGCCGGTGTGCCCGGTAGCGCGGCACGGTCTCCGGGGCCCTCAGCAGGCGGGGGAGCACAAGCAGGCTGAGCACGATGTGCACGACATAAGGGGAGAGGGTCGGCATCGGCCCCCACTGCGCGAGCACTCCGGCCACCCCGGCCCCGAGCCCGAACCCGACCGTGAGGGTGAGTGAAGGCCGCCGTGCCCCTGCCGTGCGGCCGGCCTGGTTGTCGAACGGCGGGCTGGACAGTTCCTTGAGCCACGCGGTTCCCACCGCCATCGCCACGGCGACGCTCAGCCCCGCCAGCAGGCGCCCGGCGGAGAGCATGATCCCGCTTGAGAATCCCAGACCCAGCAGGATGCTGGCGAGAATTCCCAGGACGACGCCTGCCAAGGTCAAGGGTTTGCGCCCGTAGCGGTCCGAGAGTGCGCCGGCGAGCAGCAGCCCGGGGACCAGGCCCACCACGTAGAAGCCGAGGAAGAGGTCGGTCATGACGACGGAATAGTGGCCGAGCGATTCGTACATGTGCAGGAGGGGCGTGAAGTGGTTCCCACCCCAAGCCATGACGAACAGGGCAGGAGCGGCGAGCTGCCAGGCGGGAACGGTGCGGCGGAAAGTCATGGGTCTTTTCTGAAAAGCAGGTGCGGGAAGGTGGGGGACGGTCAGGGCGCCAGCTGCGCGTGATGACCGTCTTCGACGTGCTGGCGCAGAGCGACCTCGTAGGCGAGGGTGTCGCCGCCGCGCAGGTGGTGGGCAAGGATTCGGTGTTCGGCCACCAGACGGTCGAGGTTGCGCGGGTCGCGCAGGGCTGCCCGGTGCACGAGGCGCTCAAGCCTGGGGCCGAGCCGGGTGTAGATCCCGTCGATGACCCGGTTATGCGTCTCGTCGACGATGCGGGCATGGAACCGGTGGTCGGCGCGGGCGAACGTGAGCAGGTCGCCGGCCAGGGCGGCGTCGGACTGGACCCGAATAAGGTCCTGCAACTCGGCGTCGACGCCCGGGATGTCGTCCGGCCGCTCGCTGAGCAGGGTCACCGCCGTGTTCTCCAGCATGACGCGCACCTGCAGCAGCTCGGCCGTCTCCGTGTCGCCCAGGGCTGTGACGACCGCGCCCTTCTTGGGGAAGAGCGTCAGGAGCCCGTGGGCCTGGAGTTCGAGGAAGGCCTCCCGCACGGGGGTGCGGCTGGTGGAGAGGGCCTCGGCAATTTCGCCCTCGGTGATCAGCGAGCTTGCGGCCAAGGTGCCGGAGATGATGGCGTCGGCGACGGTCGTGTAGATCCGGTCGACGGCGGAGGGGGCCGCGGCGGGGGGCCTGGCGGCTCCGCGGGACATCGGGAGGAAGCTCATGCCTCAACCTTAGTCACACATGCACCTATCTATAAATGCATCAATGGATGCAATCTTATAAATTTCGCGTTCGGGTGGGTCTGACGGGAGTAGTGTTGGAAAAGAGGGCAAGTCACACGGTGCATCGTTGCATTAGCCGGAGCCTCGTGGTCCTGCTCTCTCGGCCCGACTGCGGGAGAGACACTTTCGCGGAGGGTGTCTCGATCCCACGAGGAGAGCAATCTACATGACAATCACTGAAGGTGTTCGCAGCGGAACGGATGATGCCGGTCGGACTGACTTCGCCTCCGGCCCCTGGCAGGATTCGATCGATCTGCGCGACTTCATCCAGCGCAATTACACCCCCTACCTGGGTGACTCGAGCTTCCTTGTCGGAGCGACCGCACGCACCACGGGGATCTGGGCCAAGCTGTCCGAGATGTTCCCCGAGGAACGCCGTAAAGGCGTCTACGACGTCGACGCCACCACGCCGTCGTCCATTACGGCCCACGCTCCGGGCTACATCGACCAGGCAAACGAGGTAATCGTCGGACTGCAGACGGATGCTCCGCTCAAGCGTGCCATTATGCCTTTCGGCGGGTGGCGCATGGTTGCCACCTCGCTCGAGACCTACGGCTACCCCGTGTCTCCCGAACTTGAAAAAGTCTTCACCGATTACCGCAAGACCCACAACACCGCCGTCTTCGACGTCTACCCTCCCGGGGTCCGTCGTGCACGAAACAGCCACCTGATCACCGGACTGCCCGACGCCTACGGCCGCGGCCGTATCATCGGCGACTACCGCCGTGTCGCCCTCTACGGCGTCGATGCCCTCATCTCGGGCAAGAAGAACGACCGCGCCGAGCTCGACATGGAGCCCTCGACCGAGGACATCATTCGCGCCCGCGAGGAAAACTCGGAGCAGATCCGGGCCCTCAAGGAACTCATCCAGATGGCGGCCTCCTACGGCTCCGACATCTCCAAGCCGGCCACCACCGCGCGCGAAGCCGTGCAATGGCTCTACTTCGCCTACCTCGGCGCCGTCAAGGAACAAAACGGTGCTGCAATGTCGTTCGGCCGCAACGCGGCCTTCCTCGACACCTACATCGAGCGCGAACTCGTCGCCGGCACCCTGACCGAAGAGGGCGCCCAGGAGCTGATCGACGACCTCGTCATCAAGCTGCGCATCGTGCGCTTCCTGCGCACCCCCGAATACGACGAGATTTTCGCCGGCGACCCGACCTGGGTCACCGAGTCGCTCGCCGGCATCGGTGAAGACGGCCGCCCGCTCGTCACCAAGACCACGTTCCGTTTCCTGCAGACGCTTTACAACATCGGCGCAGCGCCCGAGCCGAACCTCACCGTTCTCTGGAGCGACGCCCTGCCCGAGGGCTTCAAGCGTTTCTGTGCGCAGGTGTCGATCGACACCTCGGCCATCCAGTTCGAGTCCGACGAGATCATCCGCGCCGAGATGGGTGACGACGCCGCGATCGCCTGCTGCGTCTCGCCCATGCGCGTCGGCAAGCAGATGCAGTTCTTCGGTGCACGCGTCAACGCCGTCAAGGCGTTGCTGTACTCGATTAACGGTGGAAAAGACGAGGTGTCCGGCAAGCAGGTTGCCCCGGCCACCACGCCGAACGCCGACGAGGTGCTTTCCTACGACACCGTCTTCCCGGCCTACCTGGAAACGCTCGAGTGGCTCGCCGAGACCTACGTCACGGCTTTGAACTGTATTCACTACATGCACGACAAGTATGCCTACGAGCGTCTCGAAATGGCGCTGCACGACAAGGAGATCATCCGCACGATGGCTTGCGGAATCGCCGGCCTGAGTGTGGTCGCCGACTCCCTGTCGGCCATCAAGTACGCCACGGTCCGCCCGGTGCGCGACGAGACCGGCCTGGTCGTCGACTACACGATCGAGGGCGAGTTCCCCCAGTTCGGCAACGATGACGACCGCGTCGACACCATCGCCGTCGACGTGATGGAGCGGTTCATGAAAATGATCCGCAAGCACCCGACCTACCGCGACGCCATCCACACCCAGTCGATCCTGACGATCACGTCCAACGTGGTCTACGGCAAGGCCACCGGCAACACGCCGGATGGTCGCCGCAAGGGCGAGTCGTTCGCTCCGGGTGCCAACCCGATGAACGGCCGCGACACCCACGGGATGCTCGCGTCGGCGCTCAGCGTCGCCAAGCTCCCCTACAGTGAAGCGCAGGACGGCATCTCGCTGACCAACACGGTGGTTCCCAGTGGTCTCGGCCACACCAAGGAAGAGCAGATCACCAGCCTGGTCGGCCTCATCGACGCGTTCACGTCGGCAACCGGTTACCACATCAACGTGAACGTGCTCAACCGCGACACTCTCGAAGACGCCATGGCGCACCCGGAGAACTACCCGCAGCTGACGATTCGCGTGTCCGGCTACGCGGTGAACTTCGTCCGCCTGACCCGCGAGCAGCAGATGGATGTCATCAGCCGCACGTTCCACTCGCACTGATCACTGATATCAACGCGGCGACGCTGAGTAGGACGAGACAATGCCAGCAGTAAACCTCGGTCTGCCCAGCGCCGGCGCGGCGATCGCCCTGGTGGACGGTTCATCCGTAAGCAGTGAACAAGCCGAACTGGCTGAACTCCACCACCTCGAAATGGAGGCGATTCACAACGGATCGGTCGCCAGTGTCCACTCATGGGAACTGGTCACCGCCGTTGACGGTCCCGGCACGCGAATGACACTCTTCCTTTCCGGGTGTCTGCTGCGCTGCCAGTACTGCCACAACCCGGACACCTGGAAGATGAAGGATGGGTTGCTCACCACGCTGGACGACCTCGTCGCCAGGGTCAAGCGCTATAAGGGCGTCTTCGACTCGACCGGCGGAGGGCTGACCATCTCCGGTGGCGAACCGCTCATGCAGCCTGCCTTTGTGACTCGACTCTTCGAGGAGTGCCACAAGCTCGGCGTGCACACCACCCTGGACACCTCTGGGTTCCTGGGCAAGAGCGCGTCGGACACGCTGCTGGACAACCTCGACCTCGTGCTGCTCGACGTCAAGTCCGGCATCCCCGAGACGTACAAAGAGGTGACCGGCCGAGACCTCGCTCCGACGATCGCATTCGGTGACCGCCTGAGCGAGCGGAACATTCCCGTCTGGGCGCGTTTCGTTCTCGTCCCGGGTCTGACCGACGCCGTCGACAACGTCGACGCCGTCGCCGAGATCGTGTCGCGCTGGCCGAACGTGCAGCGCGTCGAGGTTCTGCCCTTCCACCAGATGGGGGAGGACAAATGGGACCGGCTGAACATTCCATACCCGCTGCACGGCTCTCATCCTCCGGATGAGGCACTGCTGGTGCGGGTGAGGGCCCAGTTCGAGGCGCGGGGCTTGACGGTCTTCTAGACGCGAATCACACTCGAACCAGACGGGGCGTGGCATCTCTAGCGGTGCCACGCCTTTTCTGCGCAGTAAGCCAGAGGATGCCCCCTGCCAACCGCGGAAAAGCCGGAGTGGTTCGACTGATCGGCATTTGCGGGCTCGGTGGCGGACTCGCATTTCTGCTCATCGGAGGGCTGGGCCTCGTGGTTTCGATCACCGTGTTCGAGAGTCTGCCGGGCTACCCGGACATAGAACCGCTCTCCCAGAAGAGCAACACCTACGCCGCCCAGAACGACGGCACGTCCGTGCTGCTGGCCTCTTTCTACGATCAGAACCGCATCGAGGTCGACTGGGACGAGATCAGCCCCTACGCCCGGGATGCCGTCATCGCCGCCACCCCCGCCCGCGAGATCAAGAAAATGCGCCTCGCAATCGGGGCGGAGAAGAAATTCCCCCAGAACGACATCCTGCGCCAGTACCTCAACATCACCGGTTTCGGCGGCACCGTCTACGGCATCGAGGCCGCGGCGAACTACTACTTCGGCACGACGGCCGCAGAGCTCACCCTGCCGCAGGCCGCAAACCTGGTGGAGATCGTGGACAACCCGGCCAAGTTCCGCCTCGACAATCCCGGCAGTGAGACCAACGGCTACGCAGTCAACAAGGCACGCCGGGACTACATCCCGCGCGAGATGGTCGAGCACGAGAAGATCACCGCAGCGGAATTCCAGGCTGCCGTGGCCACACCGGTTCAACCGGCCATCCAGGGCACGTTCAACGACAGTTGTCGGGGCCGCAGAACTATGATTTTCAGAACCGAAACCCGAGAAACGACGCCGGGGAGAGCGGCGGAAACTCCAGCGCGCTCGAGTCCACCCTCGGCTCGATCAATACGGGTTTCATCGGGATGGCGAAGAAACTGGACCTGTGCGGCATCCTTCAGACGGCCGCGGCTTTCGGAGTGCATCGCGCCGACGGCAGCCCGCTCGTGCAGACCGCGGCGGCCGTGATCGGAACGAATGAGGTGGCTCCGCTGACCATGGCCGGTGCCTTCGCGGGCATGGTCTACGCGACGCGTCGGGTGATGACCGACAACACGGCAGCTCGACGGACAATTCCGACGACTAGGAGATTCCGGAACCGGAACCGGAACCGGTGACGGTGACGGCGATGAGCGCTTCGTTGTGCCTGAGGAAGCCCGGCTTCCAGGGTGGGTCGAAGCGGGCGAAATAGGGTCGGCCTGCGAGCAGGAGACCCTCGCGGCTCACCGCGTCGACGAGGAGGGTGCCGTTCTGCGCGAACCTTTCCTCGCTCCAGCCGCCGTTGAAGCGGCGGGCGGCGACCGTGCGCTCGGGGACCTCCTTCGTGCTGACCTGCGCGTCGCGGGGCACGGGCACCTCCGCGGGCGGCATCCCGTCGGGGAGGACGAAGCTGACGGTGTGGCTCTGCGGGGTCGTGGTCTCCTGGATCACGGGCGCGGTCATCGCGAGGCGTGTCGAGGTCTGGTTGTTGCCGCTGATGTATTGGAAGAGCGGCCCGAAGCCGCGGTTGCCGGCCGCGGAGAAGTCCCCGGCCACCTCCACCTGCACCAGCACGGTGCGGGGATAGTGACGCAGTTCGAAGTCGGCGTACTGACGAAGCACGTCGTAGCGCTGTTTCTCGGTCATGGACACCAGTGTAAGCGCGGGTCAGGCGGTGCGTCGGGGCCATAGATGGTGCACATTCGTGGTCGCCATGGCCGCCAGGTCCTCGGCCAGTTCGTCGGCCAGGTCGTGGGCGCGGTCGGCGTTCCGGGCGGCCGCCTCGCCCGCGTGACGCAGCTTGACCCGGCGGGCGACATCCGTGAGATCCCACAGGTTCTCGCCCGTGACGGAGACGCCCTTCGCGCCGGACCGACGGGTGCGGCCGCGCACCAGCAGTTGGCCGGTGTGGAACACCGGGCCGCCGATGCGCTCCTGGGCGTCGTGGAAGAACACGACGTTCGAGACCGGTCCGGTGCCGTCGTCGAGGCTGACGAAGACCACCCGGCGCCCGTTTCGCATCGGCGGCGTGTTCGTGGCTCGGCGCACCCCGGCCAGGAGCACCTCGGTGCCGCCGGGCAGGTTGATCAGCTCGGAGGCCGGCGTAACGCCCAGCTCCGTGAACAGCGGGTAGAACCGGGCCATCTGGTGCCCGGACACCGCCAGGCCCAGATCCCTGAGTTCGAGGTCGGTCTGGCTGCGGCCGCGCAGCTCGAGCGAGGTCACCGCGTTGAACCGGGACCCCTCGTATTCGAGCACCGGCAGAGGCACGTCGAAGGCGAGCTGGTCGTCGTGGATGGTGACCGCTGTGCCGCGGAGAGACTGGATGTGGGCGAGCAGCTCGTGCCGACGGGTGCGGTCGTACCCGATGAAGCTGTCGAGCGCTCCCACCCGGGCGAGCGCCTCGAACGTGCTGCGCCGCGGGCGCACCCGGTCCCGGAAGTCCTGCAGCGAGGTGAACGGCTGGTGGCGCACGATGCGGGCGCGTTCGGCGGCCGTGCAGCCGGAGAGTTCCGGCAGGGCGAGACGGATGCCGCGCCGGCCGCCGTCGGACTGCTCGCCGTCGATCTGCTCCACCCGGTAGTCGAGGGCGCTGTGTTGCACGTCCAGGCCCAGTACCGGCACGCCGAGCAGCCGAGCCTCGGCCACGATCAGGTCTTTCGGCCACATACCGGGGGCGTGGGTGAGGAGTCCGGCCAGGAACACCGCGGGGTGGTGGGTCTTGAGCCAGGCGGACTGGTAGGTGGGCAGGGCGAACGCCGCCCCGTGCGCCTTGGCGAAACCGAAACTACCGAACCCGGCGAGCACCCTCCAGGCGCGGTCGATCACGGCGGGGGTGAACCCGCGCTCGAGGGCACGCATCCGCACGTACTCCTCGATCCGGGCAAGCTGCTCCGGTTTGCCAAGGTGGCGGCGGAAGACATCCGCTCGGCCGAGCCCGCAGCCGGTGAGTTCGTCGAACAGTCGCATCACCTGCTCGTGGAAGATCACCACACCCTGGGTCTCCCGGAGGAACGGCTCGAACCGAGGGTGGATGTAGTCGGGCATCACCTCCCCATGCCGGGCCTGAAGGTATTTCAGGGGCATGTTGTTCTGCATCGGCCCGGGCCGGAACAGGGAGATCTCCACGGTGAGGTCGTTGAACACCTCGGGCTGCAGCTTGCCGACCAGCTCCATCTGGCCGGGAGATTCGATCTGGAAGATGCCGAGGGTGCGAGTGGAGCGGATCAGTTCGAAGGTGTCCGGGTCGTTCAGTGGGATTCGGTCGAGGTCAATGGTCTCGCCCGACAATCGGTGATGTTCCTCGACGGCGTGGGCCATGGCCGACTGCATGCGCACACCGAGGATGTCCAGCTTGATCAGGCCCATCGGGTCCATGTCGTGCTTGTCGAACTGGGACATGGGCAGCCCCATGCCGGACGCCTGCACCGGGGTGCGGTCGAGCAGGGAGGCGTCGGAGAGGATGACGCCGCAGGGGTGCACGGAGATGTGCCGGGGAAGCCGGTCGAGTTTGGCGGTCAGGTCGACCAGCAGGTCGAGCTGCGAGGAGGCGCGCACCTCGGCGGCCAACGGCTCGAGCTCGGGCTTCTCGGCCAGGGCGCGGCGGAAGTCGCGCGCGTTGAAGCGCCACATCTGCTTGGCCACCGCGGCCACCTGCTCGTGATTCATGCCGAGGGCCAGGCCGGCGTCGCGCACGGCTCCGCGGCCGCGGTAGGCGTTCGTCATGGACATCAGCGACACCCGATCGCTGCCGAAGGTGTCGAAGAGCGTGCGATAGACGTCGTGCCTTCTGGCGGACTCGACGTCGAGGTCGATGTCGGGCAGGGTCTGCCGCTCGGGGGAGAGGAATCGCTCCCAGAGCAGCCCGTTGGAGATGGGCTCGACGGAGGAGGTGTGCAGGGCGTAGTTGAGCACCGAGCCCACCCCGGACCCGCGCGCCTGGATGCGGATGCCCATCTCCCGGATGATGTCCGCCACCCGGGCGACGGTGAGGAAGTAGCCGGCGAAACCGAGGTGCTCCACCGTCTTCAGCTCATGCACAAGACGTGCGTGCGCAGCATCCGCCAGCGACCGGCCCGCCGGCGACGTGACGGGGTAGCGGTCGTCGATGCCGGCCCGGGCCCGGGCGTGCAGCTCGGTCAGCGGGTCGCCGCTGACGCCGATGATGCGTGCCTCCGGCATGCGCGGGCGACCCAGGCCGATGTCGGAGTCCGGGTCGAGGCTGCACCGCTCGGCAAGCTGCTCGGTGTCGCGGAACAGTCGGTCGACGGCGCCGTCGTCGTGCAGCCCGGCGTCGACGACCATGCGCGCCACCTGCCTCATGGCGACTTCGGGTTTCAGCCAGGCCTGGCCGTTGGTCTGCAGCTGCTCCAGGTTCGCCAGCGCCGTCAGGGTGCGGGCCGCGTCGGCCAGGTCGGCGGTGACGGCCTCGTCGGGGGTGCCGTAGCGCACGGCGTTGGTGAGCACGGCGGGCAGCGCGGCGTGCTCGAAGAGGGCGAGCATGCGGGTGGCCGGCGTCACGCTGCCGGGAGTCCCCGGCGCCGCCAGATGGCAGACGATTTCACCCACCACCGACTGCGGCGGCAGGGCGCGCAGCCACGCGGTGAGGCAGGCGCCGGCCGCGTCGGTGTCGCGGCGCTCGACCGATTGGCCCACATCGGAGGTAGGGCCGAGCAGCACGGTGAGGCAGCGCAGTCCGGCCAGCTCGGCGAGGTGCGAGCGGGCGATGCTGGGGCGCCCCGACGCGCTGTGCGCGGCGCTGTTGTGGGCGGCGCTGACCGCGCGGCAGAGGGCCGCATAGCCACGACCGTTCAGATCACCATGGGCGAGCACCACGATCCGGCCCAACGGATGCCCGTCGTCGTCGTGCACCGCGAGGTCGGCGCCCAGCCCCGGCCGGATACCCGCGGCCGCGCAGGCGCGCACGTGCTTGACCGCGCCGTAGAGACCGTCCCGGTCGGTGAGGGCCAGGAAGGAGCCGTTCTGCGCCTGCGTCTGCTCCACCAGCGCCTGGGGGAGTGTGACCCCGAAGTGCGTGGAGTAGGCGCTCGCGACGTGGAGGTGTGCGAACATGTGTGTACTCCTCTGGCGGGCAGGTCGACGGGTGATAGATAGAACAAATGTTCGATGTAGGGAGTGTACGTCACACGGCCGACACGCGCTACCGGCAGTCTGGCGAGGCAGTCTGGCTAGGCTTGGTGGCTCAGCCGTCGTTCGCCTCGTTTGGAGATCCCCATGACCACGCCCACTTCGTCCTGGACGGACTATCTCGGCCGGGCCGCCATCCGCTCCGGTCAGGCCCTGCTGGTCCTCGCCCTGCTGGTGGTGGCCATCTACGGGATCACGCAGCTCAAACTGGTCTTCACCCCGCTCCTGATCGCCCTGATCGTGGCGTCGGCGCTGCGCCCCTTCATGCGGTTCCTGCTGGCCCGCGGGGCGAACGAATCCCTTGCTGCGGCGATCACCCTGATCTTGAGCGTCGCGGTCTTCGGTGGCGTCGTCACCCTCGTGGTGTTCGGCATCCGCGGCGAGTGGGACACCCTCTTCACCTCGGCCAGCGAGGGGCTCGACAGCCTGCAGGAACTGCTCACCAGCGGCACGCTGCCGATCGATTCCGCTCAGATCGATTCGGTGCGCGAGTCGGTCATCGACTTCGCCACCAGCAGCCAGTTCGGGTCCGGGGCCCTGGTCGGGGTCTCCGTGGCCGCCGAGATCGTGGCCGGTGTGGTGCTCGGCCTCGTCGTGCTCTTCTATTTCCTGAAGGACGGCCCCCGCATTTGGAGCTTCCTCATCCAGCCGCTCGCCGGCAAGCGGCACGAGCGGGCCGTACGCGTCGGCGTGAGCAGCGTCGAGGTATTCGGCAACTACGTGCGCGGCACGGCGATCGTCGCGTTCGTCGACGCCCTGTTCATCGGGATCGGACTGTGGATCCTGCAGGTTCCGCTGGCGCTGCCGCTCGCCGTCATCGTCTTCGTCGGCGCCTTCATCCCCATCGTCGGGGCGACGGCCGCCGGCATCCTGGCCGCACTGGTGGCCCTCGTCACGAACGACCTGACCACCGCCATCATCGTGGTCACGATCGTGGTCGCAGTCAACCAGCTCGAGGGCAACTTCCTGTCCCCGGTGGTGCTCGGCAAGTCACTGCGCCTGCACGGCCTGGTGATCCTGCTGGCACTGACGGCCGGCACGATCCTGGGCGGCATCGTCGGCGCGGTCATCTCGGTGCCGATCGCCGCCGTGGGCTGGGCCGTCATCAAGGCCTGGAACGCTCCCACGCCGCCAGTTCCGGTCGCGCCGGTTGAATCGGCCCCGCCTGCCCCGCCGCTCGGGGCGGCCGGCGCGACACCCTAGCCGATGCGCGCCAGGTTCGGTGTTGAACCAATTCGACGGAGATTCTCGTTCACAACTGCCTTTTCGGAGTTTTCAGGGCCGATTCGGGCAGAATCTCCGTCGAATTCGTTCGGGCGAGCGGTGATCAGCTGAAGGCGGAGATGCCGGTCACGGCCCGGCCGACCAACAGCGCGTTGATCTCGTAGCTGCCCTCGTAGGAGTAGATCGCCTCGGCGTCGGCGAAGATCTTGGCCATCTCGTACCGGGTGCTGATGCCGTTGCCGCCGAGCAGACCGCGGCCCAGGGCCACCGTTTCGCGCATCCGGGTCGTGCAGGTCGCCTTCGCGAGGGCCGCCTGGTCCATCGTGAGCCGCCCGCTCTCCTGCAGTCGCGCCATCTGCACCATCAGCGACAGCGACAAGGTGGCGTTGCCGATCATGCGGGAGAGCTGCTCCTGCACCAGCTGGAAGGATGCGATGGGCATGCCGAACTGGCGCCGCTCCAGCGCATAGGCGCGGGCCACGTCGAAGGCGGCGAGCTGCTGGCCGACCGCCTGCCACGACACCCAGATCCGCGAGTTCCGGAGCAGCACGTTCGTGTCCTGAAAGCTCCGGCTGCCCGGCAGCCAGTTCGTGTACGGGATCCGCACCTCCGTGAGGGTGATGTCGGCGTTCTGCACGATCCGCACCGCGATCTTGTTCTCGATCGGGGTGGCCGTGAACCCGGGCCGCTCCGTCTCGACGATGAATCCCTTGATCTGCCCGTCCGCGGTGTCCCGGGCCCAGACCAGCACGTAGTCGGCCATGGCGCCGTTGCCGATCCAGCGTTTGGTGCCGTTGAGCACCCACTCGTCGCCGCTGCGGGTGGCCGTGGTCTCCATCATGCGGGAGATGTCCGAGCCGTGTTCCGGTTCCGTCAGGGCGAAGGCCCCGATCTTATCCAGGGCCAGGAGGCCCGGCAGCAGACGTTCCCGCTGCTCGGGTGAGCCGAGCTCGTCGATGGCGGCGGCGAACAGCTCGTGGTGCACGCCGTAGAACGTGGAGATCGAGGTGTCGGCCCGGGTCAGCTCCATCTGCAGCAGCCCCGTGAGCAGATGGCTGGTCGCGGCAGCACCGGTCGCGGCGAGGTTCTGCGCGGCGAGGCGGGGCAGCAGCTCGAACGGGAACGCGGCGCGGTTCCAGTAGTCCACGGCGAGAGGGCGCACCTCGGCCTGATAGAACGATCGCGCCGCGGCCAGCCGCGCGCGCTCACCCGTGGTGAGCAGATCGGTGACGAAGATCAGGTCGGCGTCGACGTAGGGCACCTCGCCCAGCCCGGGCCCCATTCCGAGCCCCAGCTCCTGCTCGCCGAGCGGCGCGAAGAACGCGGCGACGGATGCCTCCGTCACCTCGCCGAGGCCGGCCGGCGACCACCGGGGGCTGCGGTCCTTGTCGATCACCTGGGCCCGGATGCCCTCCTGCAGCTCGCTCCGCTGCAGGAAACGGAGCGTCACCCGGTACTCCTGATCGAGCGCCTCGTCGAGGCTCGGGAGCCGCCGGGCCCGGCGCAGCGAGGCCAGGGTGACCGCGAGTGCGGTCGGCGACCTCGTGAGGATGAGGGCGGCGGCGTCGCGTGCGGCTTCCACCGGGGAACGCCGCAGGGCGGCGACGATCTCGCCCACGTCATCGGACGCGTAGCACTCGTCGATCCAGTGCCGCTGGGCGAGGAGGACGGAGGGCGGGGGAGTCTCGGCCAGGGCGCGCACCGCCTCGGCCGCGTCGGTCTCGGCCAGGGTGCGGACCAGGGCAGGGAGCCGGTCGCTCGGCACGAAGTGGTCGGCCAGGCCCAGTGCGATGGCGTCGGACCCGGAGACCAGGGCGGCGGTCAGGGCGAGGTGGGTGCCGAGCTCACCGGGGGCATGGGACAACAGCCAGCTTCCGCCGACGTCGGGTACGAAGCCGATCGCGGTCTCCGGCATCCCCAGCCGCGTGCGCTCGGTCACGATCCGGGTGTTCGCATGGCCGGAGACGCCGACCCCGCCGCCGAGCACGACGCCGTCCATCACGGCCAGGTACGGTTTGGCGAACCGGTGGATCTGCGCGTTCAGATGGTACTCGTCGGCGAAGAACCGGGCGGCCTCGGCGTCAGCGTCCGCTCGATCGTCCGCGCCCGCGTCCGCACTGCGGTAGATCGCCACGATGTCGCCCCCGGCGCAGAGGCCCCGGTCGCCGCTACCGGTCAGCAGAACGGTCTCGACCTGACCGTCGACGGCCCAGTCGGTCAGCACCGCGGACATCCGTCGGATCATCGCGTGGGTCAGGGCGTTCAGGGCCGCCGGGCGGTTCAGGATGATCTGGGCGAGCCGCCCGTCGCGGCGCAGCAGAATGTCCGGCCGGTCATCCATGAGCTCGAGCATGGACCCCACGCTACCGGCACAGACTCAGATCGTTCGGAAGCGACTCCGCAGCGACTCAGAAGCGGGCGAGCTGCTCCGCCTTGTTGGCGTCGAATTCGGCGTCGGTGACGGTCCCCGTGGCGCGCCGGCCCGGGCGATGGCCATGGCGAGTTTGATCGTGAGCACGTTCGCGTTGACGTCGCGGGCGCGGCCTCGCTGGCGGCCCGGCTCGACGTGGACCTGGAACGGATGCGCAGCAACCTCGACCTCACCGACGGCCTGGTGTTCAGCGAACGGGTGACCACCCTGCTCGCAGAGGCCCTCGGCAAGGCCGCCGCGTTCGCCCTCGTGCAGCGCGCGTCGGAGAAGTGCTACCGCACCAACCGCCCGCTGCGGGTGGTGTTCTCCGCCCTGATCACCGCCGGGGGACATCCCGAGGAGCTCCGATCGCGGGCCTGGTCCGCGTTCGATGACGACCTCAGCCTCAGGCAGACGGGCGCCGGAATCGACCGGGTGCTCGCCCGGTACCTCGAATCCACCGCGAGCAAGGGGACCTCACTATGACCCAGCCCATTATCCGCGGCACGGTCACGCCGGCACCGGCACCGGCCTCAGCCCCGCCGCCCGGCAACCGGTCACCGTCGCTGAGGTCGCCGACGTTGTGATCACCCTGGTCGACTTGGTCGGCGGGGGAGCCTTCCACTACGCCGGGGTGTCGTTCGGCGGCGCTGTCGGACTCGAACTGGCCCTGCACCACCCCGGAGACGGCGGATTTCCAGGACTTCATCACCCGCTATGCCTGGGGGGAGATCTGGACCAGGCCCGGCCGCGATCGGCGCACCCGCAGCTTCCTGACCCTGGCCTGCCTGGTGACCGGCGGCCACGAACATGAACTGGGCATGCACGTGCGCGCGGCCCTGACCCATGGGCTGACCCGCGCGGAGATCAGCGAGGCCATCCTGCACACCGCGATCTACGCGGGGGGTGCCGGCGGCGAATTCCGCTCTGGCGGTGGCACGCGATACCTTCAAGACGATCGACATCGGCACCACGAACTGAAGCTGAAGGACCACTCCATGGACAAGACGTACTCCTCCGCCGCGGCTGCCGTCGCCGACATCCCGGATGGGGCCTCCCTCGCCGTCGGCGGCTTCGGCCTGGTCGGCGTCCCGATCCTGCTGATCCGGGCGCTCCTGGCCCAGGGCAGCACCGACCTCCGGGTCGCATCCAACAACTGCGGCGTCGACGGCTGGGGGCTCGGCGAACTGCTGCGGGAAGGGCGGATCAGCCGGGTGATCGCCTCCTACATCGGCGAGAACAAGGACTTCGCCCGCCGCTATCTCGGCGGTGACATCGAGGTGGAACTGACCCCGCAGGGCACCCTGGCCGAGCGGCTCCGGGCCGGCGGCAGCGGAATCCCCGCCTTCTACACCGCCAGCGGCGTCGGCACCATGGTCGCCGAGGGCGGGCTGCCCTGGCGCTACGGGCCGGATGGGTCGGTGACGGTGTCGTCGCCGCCCAAGGAGACCCGCACCTTCGCGTCGCTCCGCGGCGGGGAGAAGGAGTACGTGCTCGAGGAGGCCATCGTCACCGACTTCGCCCTCGTTCGCGCGGCGAAGGGCGACCGGCACGGCAACCTCGTGTTCGAGAAGTCGGCCCGCAATTTCAACCCGGTCGCCGGCATGGCCGGCCGCATCACCATCGCCGAGGTCGACGAGCTGGTCGAGCCGGGGGAGCTCGATCCGGAGGCCATCCACCTCGCCGGTATCTACGTGCACCGCATCGTGGCGCTCTCCGGCGCCGAGGCCGCCGACCTGCCGATCGAGAAGACCACCACCCGGCCGCGGCCCGTCGCATCCGTCGTATCCGTCGCATCCGTCGCAAAGGACAGCTGATCATGCCGTTGACCCGCAATGAAATGGCCGCGCGCGCCGCGCAGGAGCTCACCCCCGACAGCTATGTCAACCTCGGGATCGGGCTGCCCACGCTGATCCCCAACTTCCTGCCGGAGGGGGTGGACGTCATCCTGCATTCCGAGAACGGGGTGCTCGGGGTGGGACCGTACCCGTGGGAGGGCGAGGAGGACCCGAAGCTGATCAACGCCGGCAAGGAGACCATCACGGTCAACCCCGGTGCCAGCTACTTCGACTCCGCGCAGAGCTTCGGCATGATCCGCGGCGGAATGATCGATGTGGCCGTGCTTGGCGCGATGCAGGTCTCCGCCACCGGCGACATCGCCAACTGGGCCGTGCCCGGCAAGATGATCAAGGGTATGGGCGGTGCGATGGATCTCGTGCACGGCGCCGACACCGTGATCGTCGTGATGGAGCACACTGCGAAGAACGGCGACTTCAAGATTGTGAACGAGTGCGGCCTGCCGCTGACCGGCAAGCGCGTCGTGACCCGCATCATCACCGACCTGGCCGTGATCGACGTGACGCCGGAGGGTCTTCTGCTGCGCGAGATCGCGCCGGGACTCACCGTGGCCGAGGTGCAGGCCGCCACCGAGGTGCCGCTGCTCGTGCCGGGGACGCCGACCGTCATCCACACGCTCCTCTCCGCTCCGAACACGGTGGCCGCATCGTGAGAGACGTCGTCATCTACGAACCGCTACGCACCCCGATCGGCCGGTTCGGCGGCGTCTTCGGGGCGGTCGCGCCGGCCGACCTGACGCGGCCGTGATCACGGCGCTGATCGAACGCACCGGAATCGACGGGGCCGTGGTCGACGACGTGATCCTCGGCCAGGGCTATCCCACCGCGGAGGCCGCCTCCGTGGCGCGCGTCGCCGCACTGAACGCCGGCCTGCCCGTGACGGTCGGCGGCGTGCAGGTGGACCGGCGATGCGGCTCAGGGCTACAGGCCATCCTCGACGCGGCTGTGCAGGTGCAGACCGGTGTCAGCGACGTCGTCGTCGCCGGCGGGGTCGAATCGATGAGCCAGGCCCCGTTCTACACCGTCGACTCCCGCTTCGGTGTGGGCGGCGTCGCCGGAATCCTGCTCCGGGACGCGCTCAGCCGCGGCCGCGAGACCGCCGGCGGGCGCCGCTACCCGGTACCCGGCGGCATGCTCGAAACCGCCGAGAACCTGCGCCGCGAGTACGGCATGGGCCGCACCGAACAGGACGACCTGGCTCTCCGGTCGCAGGCGCGGGCATGCGTCGCCGTGGCCGAGGGCCGGTTCGACGACGAGATCGTGCCGGTCACGGTGCCGGGCCGCACGGGCCCGGTCGTGGTCTCCGCCGACGAAACTCCGCCGACGAAACTCCGCGGGCCGACAGCAGCCTGACGGCTCTGGCCGGCCTCCGCCCGATCCTGCTGGAGACGGACGCCGACGCCACCGTCACCGCCGGAAACGCCAGCGGCCAGGGGCTCGCCGCCATCTTCGAGCGGGTGTAGGGAGCCTGTCTCGCGCACGGGTTAGGCGCCCGGGCCCCGATAGGGCAAGCTGGTGGAGAGCATTGGGGGATGCCATCACCAAGCCCACCACCCGTCGTCGTGCGCTGCTCGCACTCGGCGTCGCCGCAGCCGTCGTGCTGAGCGGCTGCACCGCGGGCCGGAACAGCGTCGACCAGAACAGCACGCCGATCGCGGCGGACATCGCCGGGCAGCTGGACGCGGCCGTGGGCGAGGCGATGGCGCTATCGGGTTCCTCCGGCGCTCTGGTCGGGGTCTGGTCCGCCGCCGGCGAATGGACCGTCGCGCACGGCACGACGGAAATCGGCGGTTCCGCCCCGATGACCGGCGGGATGCACTTCCGCATCGGCACCAACACCACGGCCATGACCTGCACGGTGCTGCTCCGGTTGGTCGACGAGGGAACCGTGACGCTCGACGACCCGGTCTCCACCTACCTGCCCCGCCTCGTCGGTGTGGCGGGCGTGACGCTCGGCCAGCTCTGCCAGGGCACTTCGGGGCTTGGGTCCTACAGTCCCGTTCTGGCCGGGGAGTTCGTGCACAACCCCCTGCGCACCTGGCCGGCGATGGAACTCGTCTCCCAGGGGCTGGCCACGCCCCGAACCGGTGCTCCGGGCAGCGTGTGGGGTCCCTCAAACACCGGAATCGTGCTGCTCGGGATGGCGCTCGAGCGGGCCACGGGCCGGCAGTGGGCGGCGCTCTACGATGAGTACATCTTCCATCCGCTCGGTCTGCACGACACCTCATATCCTCACGCCGGCGATGTGGACCTCCCCGCACCACACTCGCACGGCTACGCCGCCGCGGTGGGCGCCGACGGTCCGGTGTGCACGGCCATCACCGACAACACCCTGCTCTCCAATTCGATGAGCGGCGTGGCGGGCGGTGTCGTTTCGACGCTGGCCGACATGAGGACCTGGGCAGGCGCTCTCGCCGCGGGTGGTCTCTTGTCCGAGTCGTCGGCGAGCGCCCAGTGGAACACCGTGAACGAAGACGTGACGACGCCGCCGTGGCAGCGCTACGGCCTCGGCGCGGAGCAGGTCGGGCCCCTCCGCGGGCGCACCGGATCGATCCCCGGATTCATCTCGGCGACCCTGGCGGATCCGGACCAGACCATGACCGTGGTGGTCATGCTGAACAACTCGAGCGCGGGTGACCAGTTCGCCCTGACACTGGCCCGTCAGCTGGCCGCCATCATCGCCGAGGCGCCGGCTGGACGCGGGAACGAACCGTCGGTTGCGCTGCCCTGGACGGTTGCGCAGACCCGAGCCGAACTGGCTGCCGAGGCGGCCTGCCCGACTGTGGCAGAGATCGTCGGTTAGCTGAGTGGGCCGTAACCGTTCGGTGGTGTCGCTCGCCGGGCCCGCCGCGCGCCGCGGAACGGGGATGACCCTCGGTCGAGGTCGCGGGAGCCCGTGTACAGGCAGGCCACGCAGCGTGTGCGGTGGATCAGCTCGAGACCCCTGGCAGCCACCACGAGAATACGACCCGCGAGAGGGGCCGAACGGGACTCCGGGGCTGCTCAGCGGGCCTCGGCCTCAGATTTTTTAGCCCTCGATGCTCCGGGAACAGTGGAGTACGTTTCTCGTTCCGCTTCCGCGCGTAATCTGAATGTGTGAATTCAGCAGGAACGACTGACCGAAGCGGCGTGAATGAGAACGACGCGAACCCTGGCGAGGGTGCCGTCAACCAGGTGGCCACGGCGCCGCTCGACCTGGCCGCGCACGTTGCTGCCGTGTCGACCGGATCCTGCGGGGCCGTCGTGACCTTCATCGGCCAGGTGCGCGACCACGACCCCGACGCCGCCGGGCAGGTGACCGGCCTCGATTACAGCGCGCATCCGGATGCCGGTCGCATCCTGTCCGAGATCGTCGCCCGGTACTCCCGCGAGTACCCGCAGGTGAACCTGTCGGTCAGCCACCGCATCGGCCACCTCGACGTCGGTGACCTGGCCCTGGTCGCGGCCGCGGCAAGCGCCCACCGCGCCGTCGCATTCGAAGCCTGCGAACGCCTGGTGGAGACCGTCAAGCTCGAGGTGCCGATCTGGAAGAAGCAGTACGAGGTCGACGGGTCCACCGCCTGGGTGGGCCTGACCTGACCGGACCCGACGTGACCTGACGTGATCCGACCTGGTCTGATTCTGGAATAATTAACCGGACGTGTATCCTGTTTATTAGCGGCCGGCTCGGTCGTTCCACCGAGGAGGATTCATCCTATGACCGCCGAACCCATCACCCTGAGCAGCGCACACACCTGCAACTGCAACCATGACGACGCCGAGACCATCGTGCTCGACGGTCGCACCATCCCGCACGCGGTGCGCCACGCGGCCATTTTCGGCGCCCTGGAGGCCATCCAGCTCGGCTTCTCGCTGGACCTGATCGCCCCGCACGACCCGCTGCCCCTACTGGCGCAGCTCGAGCAGGCACGCCCGGGAGCGTTCACCGTGTCGTACGTGGAGCGTGGCCCGGACGCCTGGCGCATCCGCTTCACCCGCGCCGCCTAGTCTCCCGAGATTCGACACCACCGTGCACGGCAACGGGCGACTGGCGTTTCTGCTGCTCGGCGGCCTCTCTCTGCTGGCCGGGCTCGACGGTGCGCTGCTCCTGTTGGGTTTCCCGGCGCCGGTCGTGACCGCACGCCTGGCGGATGTGCACGGACCCCTGATGGTCTTCGGGTTCGTGGGCACCGTCGTCGTGCTCGAACGGGCCGTCGCCGTGCGCCGGAACTGGGCCTACCTGTCGCCGGGGCTGCTGGGCCTCGGCGGCCTGTCACTCGTGTCGCCGCTTCCCCTGGTGGTCGGCCAGCTTGCCCTCGTGGCCGGGTCGGCCGTGTTGCTGGCCATCTACCGGGCGATCTGGCTCCGGCAGCCGTCGACGTCCGCCGCGGTGCAGGCACTCGGTGCCCTGCTCGGTCTCACGGCAACCGTGCTGTGGCTCGGCGGCGTGCCCGTGCCTGTCCTGGTGCCCGCGATGACGCTCTACCTGGTGCTCACGATCGCCGGTGAGCGGCTCGAACTCGCGCGCATCTCGCCCTCCGTCGACCACCGGGCCGAAATGCGGATGCTGGCCGCCGGCCTGTTCCTGACCCTCGGCACGGTCGTCGCTCTCGTCTGGCCCGGGGTAGGCTATCCGGTTCTCGGGCTCGGGCTGCTCGGTCTCGTCGCCTGGCTGTTCCGGCACGACGTGGCGACCCGGCTCATCCGCAGCACCGGCCTGCCCCGGTACATGGCCGCGTGCCTGCTGGCCGGCTACGGCTGGCTGCTCGTGGTGGGCGCCAGCTGGATCATCGTCGGCCCGAGCTTCTCCGGTCCCGGCTATGACGCCGTGCTGCACGCCGTCTTCCTCGGGTTCGTGATGTCGATGATCATGGCGCACGCCCCGACCATCCTGCCGGCCGTGCTGCGCCGGCCGCTGCCGTACCGGCCGGTGCTCTACCTGCCGGTGCTGCTGCTGCATGTCTCCCTGCTGGTGCGCATCCTGCTCGGTGACGCGCGCGACCTGCCGGCACTGGTGCAGTGGGGCGGCGTGGCCAACATCGTGGCCGTGCTCCTGTTCGTGCTGCTGGCCGTGATCTCGGTGGTGCGCGGCGTGCCGCGGCGCCAGCCAAACACCAAACTGAAAGTCACACCATGAACCGTCGACTGTGGCACCTCATCACCGGGCTTCTGACTCCGGCGTGGCTCCTTCTCACTCTCATCGCCGTACTCATCCACCGCTTCATCCCTGTCGCGCCGTGGCTCATGGTGCACCTCCTGTTCCTGGGCGCCGTGAGCACCGCGATCCTGGTCTGGAGCCAGCACTTCGCCGACACCCTGCTCCGGCATCCGGCCCCCGGCGGCCGCGTCTCGCTCGGGGCGAGGCTCGGCGCGCACACCCTCGGAGCGGTGCTCGTGATCACCGGCATCGTCGGCGGCTGGTGGCCGGTCGTGCTTGCCGGCGGCATCCTGGTCGGCACGAATGCCCTCGCCCACGCCCTGCTGCTGTTCCGGCAGTCGCGGGGAGCGCTGCCGGGACGGTTCGCACCGCTCGTGCGCTACTACATTGCGGCCGGAATCGCGTTGGCCATCGGTGTGACCCTGGGCGTGCTGATGGCCCGAACCGATATCGATGGTGAGTCCGCGGAGCGGATGTACATCGCCCATATCGGGTTCAACCTGCTCGGCTGGGTCGGCCTGACCGTGATTAGCACGGTGGCCCTGCTCTGGCCGACTGTGCTGCACGCCCGGGTGCAGACGACGCGCGCCTCGGCCCGCGGAACCCTGCCTCTGTTCCTGGCCGGCCTCGCGGTGCTCGGGATCGGCCTGCTGATCGACCAGCGCCTGGTCGCCGCCGCGGGTGTTCTGCTCTACCTGATCAGCCTCGGCCTGGTGCTGGTTGAGGCCCTGCGCCTGGCCAGGCAGTCCCCGGCCGTCACCTTCGCCGGTTGGAGCATCGGTGCCGCCCTCACCTGGTTCTTCGCCTGCGTGCTCGGGTTCGGCCTGATCGTGACGTTCGCACCGAGCTGGGTAGCCGCGACCGACCGGCTCGGGCAGCTCGTGCCCGTGTTCGCGGTCGGTTTCGCCGCGCAGATCCTGCTCGGAGCCCTCAGCTACCTGGTGCCGGTCGTGCTCGGCGGCGGACCCTCGGTCTCGAAGGCCACGGCCGCCCTGCTCGATCGTGGTGCCCTGTTCCGGGTCGTCGTCGTCAACGTCGGCCTGGTCCTCTATCTGATGCCGGTGCCCAGCCTGGTGAAGGTCACGGTCTCGCTGCTCGTCGTCGGCACGCTCGCCTCCTTCCTGGTCCTGATGCCGCGGGCGCTGCGGCAGAACCGCCGGCTCCGCCAGGCGACGGATGCGACGGCCCCGCCCGCCCCGCAGATTGCCGCGGCCCCGCCGCGCCGCACAGGTGCGACCATCACGGCCGTCGGCGCCCTGCTTCTGGCCGTATCCCTGGGGATCGCCATGGACCCGGCCGCCGCCGGAATCGCGAGCGGCGGGGCATCCGCCGACAGGGTGTCGACCGGCCACACGACCACGGTCGACGTCGTCATGAAGAACACGCGCTTCAGCCCGGACACCGTCGAGGTGCCCGTCGGCGACACCCTGGTGATCAACCTGACCAACGACGACGAGATGGTGCACAACCTCGTGCTCGCCACCGGCGTGGTCTCCGGTTCCGTCGCTCCCGGCACCAGCCGGCAGGTCGACGCCGGCATCGTGGGCGCCGACGTCGAGGGCTGGTGCTCCATCGCCGGCCACAAGGTCCTGGGCATGGTGCTCACGGTCGTGGCCGTCGGAGCCGAGCCTCAGTCCGGCGACGACTCCCCAGCGATGGACCACGGCTCTGCGCCCGCCGGCGGCGCGTCCAGCGCGGCAGACGATCTCGATTTGATGCGTGAGCCCGACGCCGATTTCGTCGCCCGCGACCCGGCGCTGGGGGCGGCGGAGGCGGAGACCGTGCACACGTTGACCATGCGGGTGGAAGACGTGGAGACCGAGGTGTCTCCCGGCGTCACCCAGACCCTGTGGACGTTCAACGGCACAGCCCCCGGCCCGACCCTGCACGGCAAGGTCGGCGACGTCTTCGACATCACCTTCGTCAACGACGGGTCGATCGAGCACTCCATCGACTTCCACGCGGGTGCCCTCGCACCCGATCGGCCCATGCGCAGCATCAATCCGGGGGAGAGCCTGACCTATCGTTTCACCGCGACCCGCTCGGGGATCTGGCTCTACCACTGCGGCACGATGCCCATGTCGGTGCACATGGCGAACGGCATGTTCGGCGCCGTGATCATTGATCCACCCGGGCTTTCAGCGGTCGATCGGGAATACGTCCTGGTGCAGTCCGAGCTCTACCTCGGTGCGCAGGGCGGGGAGGCCGACGCCGACAAGGTGGCGGCGCAGTTCCCAGACCTGGTGGTCTTCAACGGCATCGCCAACCAGTACGGTGCCCGCCCGCTGACGGCGAAGGCTGGCGAGAAGGTGCGCATCTGGGTGCTGGACGCGGGCCCCAACGTGGGCAGCTCCTTCCACGTCGTGGGCGGCCAGTTCGACACCGTTTTCAAGGAGGGCGACTACCTGCTGCGTGATGGCGGCAGCACCGGCACGGGCGGCTCCCAGGTGCTCGACCTGGCCGTGGCCCAGGGTGGCTTCGTCGAGTTGACCTTCCCGGAGGCCGGCAGCTACCCCTTCGTCAGCCACATCATGTCTGATGCCGAGAAAGGCGCCCGCGGCGTCGTCCTGGTCAGTCCGTGATCTTTGTCTGAGTTTCCCCAAAAATGATTGTGTGCGGCGTGTCGCCGGTCAGGTGGAAGAAATGGGCGGCCCGTCGCCTCAGTCTGCTGTGTGAGGGTATTACACCGTTGGACAGGGTTTTTATTGTGGAATATCGTCACTGCGAGTTTGGTGAAGTTATTAGAAATGTCACTCATACTTTTAATCCTGTGGTAGCTTTCAACCACCCCGCGTGACCTATCCGGGGGAGGAACCGTGACAGGTGGCAGCACCTGCTTCCGCGCCCTTGAATCACGCAACATGGAAAGGGGCCCACCGTGGTCCGATTGAGAGCCGGTGCAGGAAAACTGCGATCGGAGTTGATGGTTTCCAAAGGATGGTTGCAGGGCGTAGCCCTGGTAATGGTCTTCGGTTTCGCCGTGATGGGCTTCCTGGCCTTGAGGACCTATACGGACTCGATGCCCCAGCCCAAGCAGGTCGTCGACTCGCAGGGTGAGGTTGTCTTCACGACGGCCGACATCACCGCGGGCCAGCAGACCTTCGTGCGGCGCGGCCTGCAGCAGTATGGCTCGATCCTGGGTCACGGCGGCTACCTCGGACCGGACTATACGGCCGACTACCTGCGGCGCTCCTCGACCGAGGTGCTCGAGGCCCTGACCGCGTCCGGTGTGCAGGACCCACAGGGTGCCCTCGTCGAGATGATGCGGACCAACCGCTACGACAAGGCCACCGGCGACCTCGAATTCACCGATCTGCAGATCGAGGCCTTCGACACGCTCAAGCAGCACTACGCCGATTTCTTCGGTTCCCCGACCACCCAATACGGTCTGATCCCGAATGCCATCACGGACTCGGCGGACATCCACGACCTGACCGCCTTCTTCGCCTGGACGTCCTGGGCAGCCTCTGCTGAGCGGCCCGGTCACAACTACTCGTACACGAACAACTGGCCGGCCGAGCCGCTCGTGGATAACGTTCCGACCGCCGACATCATCGTGTGGAGCGGCCTCTCGCTCGTGGCCCTGATGGTCGCCCTCGGCGCCCTCTTCGGCCTCTACGGCCGGTGGAGCAAGAGGATGGGCTGGCAGCACGGGGAAGAAACCCCGGCACTGTCCTTCCGACAGCCGGGGGAGGTGGCGGTGACACCCGCCCAGACCGCCACGGCCTGGTTCTTCTTCGTGGTGGCTTTGATGTTCCTGGCCCAGGCCTTCCTGGGTGCCGCCATCGAGCACTACCGGGTCGACCTGTCGAGCTTCTTCGGGGTCGACCTGGCTCAGCTGCTGCCGTTCAACCTCGCCCGAACCTGGCATGTGCAGCTCTCGCTGTTGTGGACGGCCACTTCGTTCCTGGCCGCAGGCATCTTCCTCGCCCCGTATATCTCCGGGCGTGAACCCAAACGTCAGCACTGGTTGGCCTACGGCTTGCTCGGCGCCCTCGCCCTGGTCATCGTCGGATCGTTCGTGGGTGAAGCCTTGAGCATCTTCGGCGTCGAGGCCGCGAAGGGCTCGCCGTTCTGGGATATGCAGTGGGAGTACATCGACCTGCCCAAGGTGTGGCAGGGCATGCTCGTCGTCGGACTCTTCCTCTGGATCGCGATCATCTACCGCGGCATCCGGGCGCGTCTGAAGTCTGAGCACCGCTTCAACCTGCCGTGGCTCTTCTTCTACGCCGGTCTCGCGATCCCCGCGTTCTACGCCGTCGGAATGCTCGCCGGCACCGAGGTTCACCTGAGCGTCGCCGAGTTCTGGCGCTTCTGGGTGGTGCACCTCTGGGTTGAGGACTTCCTGGAACTGTTCACGACCGTGATGGTGGCCTACATCTTCGTCATGCTCGGGGTTGTGCACCGCAAGATCGCGATGCAGATCATCCTGCTCGACGTCATCCTGTATTCCGCCGGTGGCATCCTCGGCACCATGCACCACCTGTACTTCTCCGGAACCCCCGTCGAGCACATGGCGCTGGGAGCCTTCTTCTCCGCCCTGGAAGTCATCCCGTTGACCTTCCTGACGATCGAGGCCTGGAGCTTCCTCCAACTCGGTGCCCGGCAGGAGTCGCGCAGTTCGGCTCCGTTCCCGCACCGCTGGGCCGTGATGTTCCTTGTCGCGGTCGGCTTCTGGAACTTCCTGGGTGCCGGCGTCTTCGGATTCCTGATCAACCTGCCGATCGTCTCGTACTACGAGATCGGTACCGCGCTGACGGCCAACCACGCCCACGCGGCGATGATGGGCGTGTACGGAATGATGGGCGTCGGTTTATCGCTCTTCGCCCTGCGCTACCTGATCCCGGCCGAGCGCTGGCCGGACAAGCTCGCCAAGATCTCGTTCTGGTGCCTCAACATCGGCCTGGCCTGGATGACGTTCGCAACGCTGCTGCCGCTCGGCGTCATTCAGCTCTGGCACTCCATCAACGACGGCTACTTCGAAGCCCGCAGCCTCAACTTCATCAACGAGCCCGGCAACGCCGTTCTCGAATGGCTGCGGATGCCCGGTGACATCATCTTCATCGTCGGAGGCGTGATGCCGTTCGTCTGGATCACCTGGCTCGGGGTTCGCTACCGCATCAAGGCAACCACCCACGACGTGCCGATGGAGGCTTTGTTCGTCGAGGCGGTCCCCGCCGGCGCGACGGTCACCGGCGGCACGGAGCCGACATCCGGCTATTCCTCGGACTACCGCTCCACCGGCACCGGAGAGCTCGGTGGGGACCGCCCGGGCGGCGGCGTGTGATGGCCTCCATCAATCCGGAGGTCTGGTTCGCGCTTGTCTACGGCGGCTTCCTGCTGGCCGTGGCACACGTGCTTGACCTCCTGGCGAGACGCACCGGGGCGAAAACCACCGCCATGAGTTCGAGCGGGTTCGAGTATCACGAAAACCACGACGCCTGGAAGTGCCAGGAGGACCAGTGGCTCTGGCCGATCTCCTTCGATCCGGATAACCGGGTGACGCGATACCAGGCCAGCCCCACGGTCTGCAACCCCTGCCCGGTCAAGGACACCTGCACCACCTCGGATGCGGGCCGGCAGCTCGCGCGAAACATCGACCCCTGGCCCAGTTCGGAGGCAGAACGGTTCCATCGCGGGATCGCCTGCTCCGTCGTCGTGCTCGGGCTCATCTGGCCGCTGGCGTCCATGTTCCAGAACCGCACGGGCGTGGAATTGCTGATCCTGGGGTCAGCCTCGGCCGTCATCGCCGCCGGCAGTTGGCCGTTGTGGTCGCACTTGCGTCGCACGCCCGCTCGCTTTCCCGAGCATCTCAAGGTCGTAGGGCTCGACGAAAGCGTCGCGGCCCGCGCCGCCACGGCGGCGGTCGAGGCGCAGCGGCGCAGCGGCTACGGCAGCATCAGAAAAACGGGCCCGCGGCCGGTTCAAATCGAACCGTACGCGAGCGCCCGGGCGTCGGAGCAAACCGACGCCGATCCGGAAACGATGAAAGGAAACACAGTGAGCGCCTCATTCTCAGCCCGTTGGGCTGAACTGGAGACGGAGGCCGACCCGGGTCGTTCCGGCCCCGCCGTGGGCTGGAGCCGGAGGGGCAACTCGTGATGGCCTGGCAGATCGCGGCCCTGATCGTGGTGGCGCTGCTGCTCGTCTGGCTGGCAGCTTCCTTCAAGGTGCTGCAGGAATACGAGCGCGGCGTGGCGTTCCGATTCGGCCGGCTGGGCCCGGTGCGGGACCCGGGTGTGCAGATGGTGTTCCCCGGACTGGACAAGATGGTGCGGGTCGACCTCCGGATCGTGACCCTCACGATCCCGCCGCAGGACGTCATCACCAAGGACAACGTTCCGGCCCGGGTCAACGCCGTCGTCCTATTCCAGGTCACCGACCCGGTCCGTTCGGTGATGGCGGTCGAGAACCACGCCATCGCCACCTCCCAGATGTCGCAAACAACGCTGCGCTCGGTCGTGGGCCGCGCCGACCTCGACACCCTGCTCGCCCACCGGGCCGACTTGAACGAAGACCTCGCCCGCAACATCAATGCGCAAACCGAACCCTGGGGCGTGCAGGTGAAGGTCGTCGAAATCAAGGATGTCGAGATTCCGCAGGCGATGCAGCGTGCCATGGCCCGTGAAGCCGAAGCCGAGCGGGACCGCCGGGCGAAGATCATCAATGCCCACGGTGAACTGCAGGCGTCGGAGGAGCTGGGCCAGGCGGCGGAAATCCTGAGCCGCAATCCCGCGTCGCTTCAGCTGCGCTACCTGCAGACCCTGCTCGAGCTGGGCGCCGACCAGAAATCGACTGTGGTCTTCCCGCTTCCGATGGACATTCTCGGTCCGTTCCTCAACGGCAAGGTCACCCAGCAGGTGGCCCAGCCGAGCGCCGCGCCCCCCGGTGCGGACACGGTTCCCCTGCCGGACCCGGCGGGGGCCGCCGCGGCCTTCGCCGCCGCCGTTGCGACCGCCGTTGCGGCTGCCGCAGCACAGACAACGGAGGTTTCTTCCTAATGGCCGACATCGTTTCACGCGACCGCGCCCTCAGCATCCGTCTGATGCTGATCGGAGCCTTCGCCGGCATCTTCGCACCCATCGCCGGGTTCCTCGGCGGCACGATCGTCGGAGTCGACCAGACGGTCGGCGGCCTGGAACCGCTCTTCGTCTGGCTCTTCGTGGGCATGATCGTCGGGATGTTCGGCGTGGCCATCGGTATTCTTGGCGCCCTGCGCTGGGTCAAGGGCGGGCACCACCTGGACTGACCTGCCGCGCACCACCGCACGCAGAAGCGCCCGGCCGAGTAATCGGCCGGGCGCTTCTGCGTGCGGTGAGCTGCTGTAAACCGATCAGCGTTCCGGGCTGCTCAGTCGGTGCTGGGCTGGTAGCCGCAGCTGGGGTCCTCGGCGAGCGGGTCCCCGGTCACCGCGTAGGCGTGCGAGCGGGAGCCGCCGCAGACCGTGCGAAATTCGCAGTGACCACACCGGCCGCCGAAGAGATCCGGGGTGCGCAGCTCCTGGAGCAGCTGCGCCTCCCGGTAGATCTCGGAGAAGGGCTGCTTGTGCACCGACCCCACGGACACGGGCAGGAACCCGCTGGGGTAAACGAGACCGACATGGTCGACGAAGGCGAACCCGCGCCCGGAATTGACGTCGAGGGGGGCCCGCGGACGCCGCCGCCTCGGCTCGTCACCGGTGAGCAACCGCTCCGTGGCCTCCCGCAGCGAGGCTCTCAGTGGGCCGACTGGGAACGCGGTGTCGAGGTCAACCCCGTCGTCCACGCCGGCCCGCTGAAGCGCGATACGTCGGTAGTGGGGTGCCTCGGTGGTCTTGATGGCGACCAGGTCGGAGACGTCGTGCAGCCAGTGCAGTACCTCCTCCTCCTCGGCCGCGGTCAGTGCGTTCAGGAGCTTGCCGCGGCCGGTGGGCACGAGGAAGAAGACACTCCACAGGGTGGTGCCGAGATCGAGGACGGTCTTCAGGATGCCGGGCAGCTCGTGCACGGTGTCGCGGGTGACGGTCGTGTTGATCTGCAGCCGGTAGCCGACCTCGCGCACCATTCGGGCGGCGATCATGGTGTCGTCGAAGACGCCGTCGACACCGCGGAAGGCGTCGTGGGTGGCCGCTGAGGCGCCGTCCAGCGAGAGCGAGACCGCCTTGGCCCCGGCGTCGTGGAGCTCGACCAGGACCTCACGGGTGAGGCGCGGGGTGACCGAGGGGGAGAGGGCCATGCTCAGGCCGAGGCTGGTACCGTGGGCGACGAGCTCCGGCAGGTCGGGGCGCTCGAACGGGTCCCCGCCGGTGAGCACGACCAGCGGGCGCGGTGTGCCGAAGGCGGCGAGGTCGTCCAACAATTTGCGACCCTGGTCCGTGCTCAGCTCGAACGGATTGCGAGTGCGGATGGCGTCGGCCCGGCAGTGGGTGCAGACCAGTTGACAGGCGCGCGTCACCTCCCAGATGACGATGAAGGGCCGTTCGGCGGTGTCGTGGTGCAGCACCCGGATGGGGCGCACGTGCGTGTCGGTCATGGGGCAAGTCCTAGCTCAGCGCCGAATTTCGGCCCTCAGTTGTTTTTACCATAGATATAGGGAAAACTAGTCTGGTGCCTATCGAACCCCTTGACGCCCGCACCCACCGCGTGCTCTCCGGCATCAGTCGGGTCGCCATTCTCGAACTCCTGCGCGATGCCGACGCGGCGATGGATGTGCCGGCCATCGCCCAAGCGGTGGGGCTGCACGCGAACACGGTTCGGTCCCACCTCGACCGGCTGGTCGAGGTGGGCCTGGTTGCCGAGACCGTCGAGGCGCGCGTGCGTCCCGGGCGGCCCCGGCTTTTCTTTCGCGCCACGTCACCCGCCGCCGAGGTCCCCGCCGAGTCCTACCGGCTTCTTGCCGGTCTCCTGGCCGGCGGCCTGGGCAGGGACGTTTCCTCGGGGGCAGGCGCGGCCGCGGCCGCGGAGGCCGGGCGGCGCTGGGGCAGGGAAATGGCCGAGACGGATGCCGGACTCTCCGACGCGCAGTCGGGGGCGGCCCACGGAGCATCGGTCGGGCGTATCGTTCAGATCCTTGACGAGGTCGGCTTCGAGCCGCGCCTCGGGGATGCCGGTGATACCGGTGCTGCCGGTGCTGCCGATGACGTCGCTTTCGGCGGCGCCGCCGCTCCGGTCGACGTCGTGATCGAGCTGCACCGCTGCCCGTTCCTCGATGTGGCCAAGGAGCACAGCGACGTCGTGTGCGCGGTGCACCGCGGCCTGATGGAGGGCGCCCTCGAGCGCCTGCACACACCCGGAGTCGGCGTCACCCTCGAGCCGTTCGCCCGCCCGGGCGTCTGCCTCGCCCACCTCGAGATCCCGGCGACGAAGCCGTGAGCGTGGCCCGGCGCACACCGCTGCGCAGCACCTGTGCGCGGCCGCATCCGTGCTCCTCCGCCATGCGGAACAGCATTCTCGGCCAGATCCCGATCTTCCAGGACCTGTCGGCCGGCGAGCTCGCCGACCTGGCCGAACGGATGCTGTCGCTCGCCTGGGGTCCCGGAGACACGCTGTTCACCGCCGGCGAGCCGTCCGAGCACGTGTTCGTACTCGCGGCCGGCCAGGCGAAGGTGTTCCGATCGACCTCGACCGGGCAGTTCACGAGCCTCGACTTCCTCGGCCCGGGAGCGGTGCTGGGAAGCCTGACCGCGCTGGACGCGGGTCGGTACCCCGAGACGGCCGTTGCCCTCGTGACCACCTGCGCCCTGCGCCTCGAATCCGGCGCCTTCCGGCAGATGTTGCTCGCGCATCCGCCGGTGGCGCTGCGCGTGCTGGATGTCGTCGTCGACCGTCTTCATCGGGCGCGGTCGAGGGAGGCCGAGCAGGCCTCCGTTACCGTCACGACGCGGGTGGCAGCGACCCTGCTGCGCCTCGCCGACACCTTCGGCGTGCCGGGGGACGGCGCCGGTACCACCCTGATCCAGCTGCCTCTGACCCGCGCCGACCTGGCCGCCATGACCGGCACGAGCGCCGAGTCGGTGTCCCGCGCCATGAGCGGCCTGCGCCGGGACGGGCTGATCGATTCCGGACGGCGGTGGACCGCCGTGCTCGACCGTTCGGGCTTGGTTGCGGCAAAGTGACGGCCGTCATGGTTGCCGCCGCCTCGGGTTCGTAACGTCGCAGTCATGACCACAATCATCCCCACCACAACATCCACTCCGACATCCACTCCGACATCCACCCCGGCCACCGTCCACACCATCCTGCGGGCCGACGGCTTTTCCTGCCCGTCCTGTGTCGCCAAGATCGAGAAGCAGATCGGCCGCCTCGCCGGAGTCAGCGCCGTGACCGTGTTCTTCGCCACCGCCCGGATCGAGATCGACCACGACCCGGCCGTCGTCAGTACGGATGCCCTCATCGCCGCCGTCGGCAAGGCCGGCTACACCGCCCGCCTGGCCGCGTTCTGACCGGCGGACAGGGGGAGTGACATGACCATCGTGCGCCGCCACCTGATTCCCCTCATTTCCGGCGCGTTGATCGGCGCCGCCTGGCTGCTCGGCCTCCTGCCGGTGCCGCCGCTTGTCTCCGACGCGGCGATGGTGGCGGCCGCGGTCGTGGCCGGGTTCCCGATCATGCGGACCGCCGGGCGAGCGCTGCTCGCCCGGGTCGTGGGCATCGACCTGCTTGTCACGGTCGCCTCCGTCGGCGCCATCGTGCTCGGCGAATACTGGGAGGCCGCCGCCGTGACCTTCCTGTTCGCGATCGGGCATGCCCTCGAATCGGCCACCCTCAACCGCACCCGCTCCGCCCTGACCGCGCTCGTGGCCCTGGCCCCGGACGTCGCCCTCGTGCTGCGGAACGGCGAGCAGCTCGAGGTCCTGGCCGGGTCCGTGCGGACCGGGGAGACCGTCCTGGTCAAGAACGGCGCGCGGGTGCCCGTCGACGGCACCGTGCAGCAGGGCACGGGCACGATCGACGAGGCCTCCATCACGGGCGAGTCCTCCCCGGCCGAGAAGCGCGCCGGCGACCGCGTCTTCGCCGGCACGGTCTCGACCGGCGGCTTCTTGCAGGTGCTGGCCACCGAGGTCGGCGCGGCTACCACCCTGGCCCACATCGTGCACCGGGTCGAGGAGGCGCAGGAGGCCACGGCCCCGACCCAGGTCTTCATGGACCGGTTCTCGGCCTGGTACACCCCCGGCATCCTGGTGCTCGCGATCATCGTCGGCGTGGTGACCGGCGACGTATTCCTGGCGCTGACCCTGCTCGTGATCGGGTGTCCCGGCGCCCTGGTCATCTCCATCCCGGTCGCGATCGTCGCCGGGATCGGCCGCGCCGCGCAGCTCGGAATCCTGATCAAGGGCGGCGAGTTCCTCGAGACCGCCGCGAAGATCACGGTCGTCGCGGTCGACAAGACGGGCACCCTCACCCGGGGCCGTCCGGTCCTGACGGATGTCGTGGTGCTGAACCCCGCCCTGACCCGTGCCGAGGTGCTCGACTGGGCTTCACGGGCGGAGGCCGGCTCCGAGCATCCGCTGGCCGGAGCGATCGTGCAGGCCGCCGCGCGGGAGGCCGCACGCGAAGCCGCGCAGGGCGCCCAGGTGACCGGCCTGCCGGAACACATCACGTCGGTGCCCGGGCAGGGCATCGTCGCCGCGGTGGCCGGCCGCACCGTGCTGATCGGCAATCCGGCCCTGCTCCGCGCCCACCGGATCGCGGGCGCGGATGCCGCCACGACGCTGGCCGAGAAACTCGCCGCCCACGGGCGCACGCCGCTGATCGTCGTGCTCGACGGCGTCGTCGCCGGTGTCCTCGCCGTGGCCGACGAGGTGCGTCCCGACGCCGCCGACATGGTGGACGCGCTGCACGCGGCGGGGATTGTTCGGGTCGTCATGCTCACCGGCGACGGGCCGCTCGTGGCGCAGGCCGTGGGTGCCCACGTCGGAATCGACGAGATCCGGTCGTCGCTGCTGCCGGAGGACAAGCTCGACGTCGTCACCGGGCTCCGGTGGGACGGCCACGTCGTGGCGATGGTGGGAGACGGCGTCAACGACGCCCCGGCCCTGGCCACGGCGGACATCGGCATCGCGATGGCGGCGGCCGGTTCGGCCGTCGCGGTCGAGACCGCCGACATCGCGCTGATGGGTGACAACCTGCTGATGCTCCCCGCCGCCATCGACCTGGCCCGCCGTACGGTGCGCGTCATGCACCAGAACGTGGCCCTCGCGCTGGTCACGGTGGCGCTGTTGCTGGCCGGTGTGCTGTTCGGCGGCGTGACGATGTTCGGCGGCATGCTCGTGCATGAGGCATCCGTACTGATCGTGATCGTGAATGCGATGCGCCTGCTGCGCCGGTCCGGGCAGCGCGCGGAACGCAGAGCACGGCGTCGGATTTCGTCCGAATCGCATGTCCAGTCCCCGAAAAAGTCAGAGAATTCAGAAAATAAGGAGATGATTAGGAGGTGACGCCGTCCTCCCCCTCGTCGAGCTACCGCACGCTCGCGTCCTTCAGCAGGATTCAGCTTCTGTACTTCCTGCAGCAGCGCGGAACGATGACGGTGGGCGACCTGGCCGAGGCCACCGGTCTGCACCACAACACGGCCCGGGAGCACCTGCAGCGACTGATCGGGGACGGTTTCGTCACCTGTCACCCGGAAAACAAAGACTCCAAGGGCCGGCCTCGGATGTTGTACAGCGCCGCCGCCGGCCCGAACCACGTCGACGGCTCCATCCGGGCCGCGAAGGCCGAAGCCGCCGATCGCCACGGTGACCAGGTGCGACGGATGCTGCGGGTCGAGGCCGTCATCCACTCGCCGCTGCAGCGGCAGCTGGACGCCCTCGACGACCACCTCGACGAGTCCGGCTTCGACGCGCGGCTCGAGATCGACGGTGCCGACGGCAACCGAGTGCACCTGCACGAATGCCCGTACAGCGAGATGGTCAAGGCGCACCCCGAGGTCTGCCGGGTGCACTTCGGGCTGCTGAAAACCCTGCTCGAAAGGACCGAGGGACCCCTGAGCGCCGACGCGCTGCACCCGCTGGTCGAACTGAACACCTGCACCCTCGACCTGCACCGGTCCGACGCCGACCCAGGTGTCGAAACAGGCGCCGCACCCACCGCCCCGGAACGGCTCAAGCCGGCAATCATTTATCACGGCGTTTCCGGCTTGTAGCGAATTTCGCCACCCCTGAGACTGGAGTCCGAGGGTGGTTGCCGACCATGGTGACCCCGGGCAGTGCAAGGGGTACGTTGTGAAAACACTCAAGAATTCGGCTTTCTCGAAGCCGGCTAAGACCCGGCCGGCCAAGCCCGGCATCGACGGCCCCATCGACGACACGATCCTGAAGCTCGGGCGGTTCCTGCGTCGAGGCAAGGCCTCACCCGACCTGCGATCCGTGTTCCTTGCGGGCGGCCGCGACGCCGACTCGTTCTACCGCGACCGCTGGACCCACGACAAAGAGGTGCGGTCCACCCACGGTGTGAACTGCACCGGCTCCTGCTCCTGGAAGGTGTACGTCAAGGACGGCATCATCACCTGGGAGACCCAGCAGACCGACTATCCCTCCGTCGGCCCCGACTCACCCGAATACGAGCCCCGCGGCTGCCCCCGCGGCGCCGCCTTCAGCTGGTACACCTACTCGCCGACCCGGGTCAAGTACCCCTACGTGCGCGGCGTGCTGCTCGACCTGTTCCGTGCGGCGAAGGCCCGCACCGGCGACCCCGTGCTCGCCTGGGCCGAGGTCACCGGCGACCCCGAGAGCGCCCGCGCCTACAAGAGCGCCCGCGGCAAGGGCGGCCTGGTGCGCACCAGCTGGGACGAGGCGTCCGAGATCGTCGCCGCTGCCCACGTGCACACCATCAAGAAGTACGGCCCCGACCGCATCGCCGGCTTCTCGCCGATCCCCGCCATGTCGATCGTCTCGCAGGGGGTGGGCAACCGGTTCATCTCCATGCTCGGTGGCACCATGCTCTCGTTCTACGACTGGTACGCCGACCTGCCCGTGGCGTCCCCGCAGGTGTTCGGCGACCAGACCGACGTGCCGGAATCGGCAGACTGGTGGAACTCCTCCTACCTGATCATGTGGGGCTCCAACGTGCCGGTCACCCGCACGCCCGACGCGCACTTCATGGTCGAGGCCCGCTACAAGGGCCAGAAGGTCATCACCGTCTCGCCCGACTACGCCGACAACTCCAAGTTCGCCGACGAGTGGCTGGCCGTGCACCCCGGCACCGACGGCGCGCTCGCGCTGGCCATGGGCCACGTCGTGCTCAAGGAATTCCTGGTCGACCGCCGCACGCCCCGCTTCGTCGACTACATGAAGCGTTACAGCGACTCCGCCTACCTGATCAGCCTCACCAGGCGCGGCGACGCGTACGTGCCCGGCAAGTTCGTGACCGCGGATGCCCTGCCCGGCCTGGCCCCGACGGTCGCCAGCGCCGCGTTCAAGCCGGTGCTTCTGGGCCACGACGGCGAGGTCGTCGTGCCCAACGGTTCGATCGGGCACCGTTTCTCCGAGACCGACGTCGGCAAGTGGAACCTCGACCTCGAGGGTGTCGACCCGCTCCTGTCCATCGCCGACGCGCCCGACTACGACCAGGCGTCCGTCGCCATCGACATGCCCCGGTTCGACGTTGCTCCGGAGACCGACGAGATCGGAGAGCAGCACGCGGGCGGTGCGGGCATCATCCGTCGCGGCGTACCCGTGCGGATGGTGGCCGGCCAGCTGGTCACCACCGTGTTCGACCTACTGCTCGCGCAGTACGGCGTCGGCCGGCCAGGCCTGCCCGGTGTCTGGCCGACCGGCTACGACGACGCCACCTCACCCGGTACCCCTGCCTGGCAGGAGGGCATCACCTCGGTGCCGATGCAGGCCGCCGAACGCATCGGTCGCGAGTTCGCGCAGAACGCCGAAGACTCCAATGGACGCTCGATGATCCTGATGGGTGCCGGAACCAACCACTGGTTCCATTCCGACACCATCTACCGGGCCTTCCTGGCACTGACCACCATGACCGGCTGCCAGGGCGTCAACGGTGGCGGCTGGGCTCACTACGTCGGCCAGGAGAAGGTGCGCCCGCTCACCGGCTACGGCCAGTACGCGTTCGGCCTGGACTGGGTGCGCCCGCCCCGCCAGATGATCGGCACGGGCTTCTTCTACCTCGCCACCGACCAGTGGCGCTACGACGGCCTCGCCGCCGACACCCTGTCCAGCCCGCTCGGCACAGGCACCTTCGCCGGCCGCACCACCGCGGACTGCCTGGTCGAGTCGACCAAGCGCGGCTGGATGCCCGGCTACCCCACCTTCAACCGCAACTCGCTCGACCTCGTCGACGACGCGGTCCGGGCGGGCGTCGACCCGGCCCAGTACGTGGTCGAGTCCCTCGGCGACGGCACCCTCGAGTACGCCATCGAGGACCCGGATGCGCCGGAGAACTTCCCGCGCATCCTCGACGTCTGGCGGGCCAACGTGATCGGCTCGTCGGGCAAGGGCAACGAGTACTTCCTGAAGCACCTGCTGGGCACCAAGAACGCCGTTCGCGCCCCCGAATCGCCGCCCGAGAAGCGCCCGAAGACCATGAAGTGGCACGAGACCGCCCCCGAGGGCAAGCTTGACCTGATGGTCACCAGCGACTTCCGCATGACGAGCACCACCATCTTCAGCGACGTGGTGCTGCCGCCGGCCACCTGGTACGAGAAGAACGACCTGTCGACCACCGACATGCACCCCTTCATCCACTCGTTCAACCCGGCGATCGCCCCGCCGTGGCAGGCGAAGACCGACTTCGACATCTTCCACATCCTCGCGGAGAAGATCTCCGAGATGTCCGTGGAGCACCTCGGGGTGCGGAAGGACCTGGTCGCCGTTCCGCTGCTGCACGACACCCCGGATGCGATGAGCGCCCCGCACGGCATCGTCGAATACGACCAGGTGCTGGTGCCCGGCGTGACCATGCCCAAACTGGTCGTGGTCGAACGCGACTACCCGGCCTTCGCCGCGCGGCTCGGTGCCCTCGGCCCGCTGACCGAGAAGCTCGGCATGATGACCAAGGGCGTCAAGTTCAACCCCGACGTCGAGGTGGCCTACCTGGCGAAGAAGAACGGGCTCGTCGAGAGCGGCCCCGCCGCCGGGCGGCCGCAACTGAAGACCGCCATCCAGGCCTGCGAAATGGTGCTCGCGCTCTCCGGCACCACCAACGGACGGCTCGGCACGCAAGGCTTCCGCAGGATGGAGGAGCGCACCGGCCAGAAGTTGGCGCACCTGGCCAGCGACAACGAGGGCCGTCGCTTCTCCTACCCGGATGTGCAGGGTGCCCCGGTCCCGGTACTCACCTCCCCGGAATGGTCCGGCAGCGAGCACGGCGGCCGACGCTACAGCGCGTTCACGATCAACGTGGAGCACCTCAAGCCCTGGCACACCCTCACCGGGAGGCAACACTTCTACCTCGACCACGACTGGATGATCGAGCTGGGGGAGACCATGCCGATCTTCCGGCCGCCGCTGGACATGCACCGCCTGTTCGATGATTCCATCGTCGGGTCGACCTCGTCCACCGGCGCGACCGGCTCGAAGGGCCGGGCCGAGGTGGCCGTGCGCTACCTCACCCCGCACTCCAAGTGGTCGATCCACTCCGAGTACCAGGACAACCTGATGATGCTGTCGCTGTCCCGCGGCGGGCCCACCATCTGGATGTCACCGCAGGACGCCGACAAGATCGGCGTGCGCGACAACGAGTGGATCGAGTCCTACAACCGCAACGGCGTCGTCGTGGCCCGTGCGGTCGTCTCGCACCGGATGCCCGAGGGCACCGTGTACATGTACCACGCGAAGGACCGCACCATCAACGTGCCGATCGCCGAGACGAGCGGCATGCGCGGTGGCACGAACAACTCGCTCACCCGGATCCTGCTGAAACCGAGTCACCTGATCGGTGGCTACGCCCAGCTGTCCTTCGCTTTCAATTACCTCGGCCCGACCGGGAACCAACGCGATGAGGTCACCGTGATCCGTCGACGCAGCCAGGAGGTTGAGTACTAAATGCGCGTAATGGCTCAGATGTCGATGATCATGAATCTCGACAAGTGCATCGGGTGCCACACCTGTTCGGTCACCTGTAAGCAGGTGTGGACCAACCGCACCGGCGTCGAATACGTCTGGTTCAACAACGTGGAGACCAAGCCCGGCGTCGGCTACCCGCGCCGCTACGAAGACCAGGACAAGTGGAAGGGTGGCTGGCAGCGCAACAAGCGCGGACGCCTGAAACTGCGCTCCGGTGGCCGCATCAAGCGCCTCGCCACCATCTTCAACAACCCCGACCTCCCGGTGATCGACGACTACTACGAGCCGTGGACCTACGACTACGACATGCTGACCAAGGCTCCGCTGAGCACGGAAAGCCCCGTCGCCCGGCCCAAGTCGCTGCTTACCGGCCAGAACATGGACATCAAGTGGTCCGGCAACTGGGACGACGACCTCGGCGGCTCGCAGGAGACCGCGGCAGACGACCCCATCCTCGCCACCATGAGCGAGCACGTGAAGATGGAGTTCGAGAACACCTTCATGTTCTACCTGCCGCGCATCTGCGAGCACTGCCTGAACCCCGCCTGCGTCGCGGCCTGCCCCTCGGGCGCCATGTACAAGCGCGAGGAGGACGGTATCGTCCTCGTCGACGAAGACGGATGCCGCGGCTGGCGCATGTGCGTCTCCGCCTGCCCGTACAAGAAGGTCTACTTCAACCACAAGACGGGTAAGGCCGAGAAGTGCACGCTCTGCTACCCGTTGATCGAGCAGGGCAAGCCCACGATCTGCTCGGAGACCTGCGTCGGCCGGCTGCGCTACCTCGGCCTGATGCTCTACGACGCCGACGCGGTCCTCGCGCAGGCCTCGGTCGAGAACGAGCACGACCTGCTGGATGCCCAGCGCGCCTGCTTCCTCGACCCGTTCGACCCTGAGGTCATCGCCGCGGCGAAGGCCGAAGGCATGGAGGACGACTGGATCCTCGCGGCCCAGAACAGCCCGATCTACAAGCTCATCTCCGAGTACAAGGTGGCTCTGCCGCTGCATCCGGAGTACCGCACCATGCCGATGGTCTGGTACATCCCCCCGCTGTCCCCGGTGGTCGACGTCATCTCGACCACCAACAACGACGGTGAGGATGCCCGCACCCTGTTCGCCGCCATCGACAAGCTCCGCATCCCGGTGGAATACCTCGCCGGGCTGTTCTCGGCCGGAGACGTCGTTCCCGTCGAGTCCTCGCTGCGGAAGCTCGCCGCCATGAGGTCGTACATGCGCGACATCAACCTGGGCCGCGACCGCGACGAGTCGATCCCGAAAGCGGTCGGCATGACCGGTCCCGAGATCGAGGCCATGTACCGCCTGCTGGCCATCGCCAAATACGAGGATCGCTACGTCATCCCCAAGGCGCACGTCGAGACGGCGCGTGAGCTTGAGGAACTCGCCTGCTCGCTCGACACCGACGGCGGCCCCGGTATGGGTGGCCCCAGCGTCGCCACGGCGGCCGGCCCCTATGGCAAGACCCCCGGGATGCCGCTGAACGCGACCGTCGACAACTACAACGAGATGGTCGGCAAGGGCTCCGAACGCACGAAGCCCACCACGCCCGGCCGGGTCAACCTGCTCAACTGGACCGGCGGCGGCGTGCCGGAGGGCATGTTCCCGCCGAAGGCCTCCGGGAGTCCCGCATGAGGCTGCCGAAGCTCCCGACCCGCAAGGTCACGGCGCTGCCTCTGTCCGCGGAGGACGGCCGGATGGCGCACATGGCGGCATCCATTCTGCTGGATTACCCCAGCCAGGAGCGACGGGCCCGTTTCGGTGCTGTCGCCGCGTCGGTGGCGTTGCTGCCGGATCCGCTCCGCCACGCCTTCGAGGCGTTCCTGACGAAAGCGGATGCGATGACGCAGCAGGAGTTGGAGATCCACTTCACGGCCACTTTCGACCTCAAGCGCAAGTGCTGCCCGTACCTGAGCTACTTTGCGGCCGGGGACACCCGTCGCCGCGGCATGGCGCTCGTGCGCTTCGTCGAGGCCTACCGTGCCGCGGGCTGGGAGGTCGCCGCCGACGAACTGCCCGACTACCTGCCGATGGTGCTCGAATTCTCCGCGCGGAGCGACTCGCCGATCGCACAGGAACTGCTCGCCGCGCACCGCGACGGGATTGAGGTGCTCCGCATGGCACTCGAGGCCGTGCCGAGCCCCTACGCGCACATTGTGGAGGCGGTCTCCCTGTCTCTCCCGAAGATCGACGAGGAGACGCGTCAGCGTTACCTCAACCTGGTGAACGAGGGTCCGCCGACCGAGACGGTCGGCATGACCTTCCTGGGCAATCTCAAACCGTTCTCGCCGTCCGGCGCGAACAGCGAGGAAGTACGGGTATGAATCCGCTCGACATTCTGCTTTGGGTGGCGTTCCCCTACGCCGCCGCCGGGGTCTTCATCGTCGGCCACCTTCTGCGGTACCGGTTCGACCAGTTCGGCTGGACCTCACGGTCGAGCCAGACCTACGAGAACAAGTGGCTCCGCTGGGGCTCGCCCATGTTCCACTACGGCATCCTGATGGTCTTCGGCGGTCACATTGTCGGACTCTTCATCCCCAAACCGTGGCTCGAGTTCTTTGGCGTCACCGAGCACATCTACCACCTCGGGGCCACCTGGCTGGGCAGCGTCGCCGCGGTGCTGACCATCGCCGGCCTCGCCATCCTGCTGATCCGTCGCCGCCTGGTCGCCCGGGTCAAGCTGGTCACGACCGTGATGGACAAGGTCATGTACCTGTTCCTCGCCGGCACCATCGCCTTCGGCACGACGGCGACCGTGCTCTACCAGGTGCTCGGCGCCGGCTACGACTACCGTGGGTCGATCTCACCGTGGATCCGCAGCCTGTACGCCTTTCAGCCGGACCCGGCGCTGATGAGCGACGTGCCGTTCTTCTTCCAACTGCACGTGCTCTCCGCCACGATGCTCTTCCTGCTGTGGCCCTTCACCCGACTGGTGCATGTATTCTCGGCGCCGCTCGGCTACTTCGTGCGTCCCTACATCGTCTACCGCTCGCGGGACGGCCACCGCGGTGCGGGCTCCCAGAAGGCCCGCCGTGGCTGGGAGAAGAGCGAACTACCGAGGGACACCCGCGAAAAGGTGGGCGGCCGCCGCTAGCCGAAGATCCCAGGGACGTCGACGCCGGTGCGCGACCCGCAGCCGCCATATGCAGCCGGGGGAGCGGGTCGCGCAGGGGTAACGGATGATGCAGGCCGCCGGCACCTGGGCTGCCCGAAGGGCTAGCCCGCGCGCACGCCAGGCCGCCTGCAGGCGATCGAGGGCGTCTTGATCCCGCCGCACTCGGGCTGGTAAGCGAAGCCTGCGCTGTATGGCGGGGTTCCGCTCCGGTGCCTAGCATTGCCGGTGTGGGTCCAATTTCGTGCCTGAGGATGCCCCAGAAGGAGACACATGTTCGATGCGCTGCTCGACACCATCTTCGGTTTGCCTGTGCACCCCCTCGTGGTGCACGCGACCGCGGTCGTCGTTCCCACGGCGCCCTCGTCGTCGTCGCGGCCCTCTGGCCCCGGTTTCGCCGGTGGGCGAAGTTCCTGCCGCTGATCCTCGCATTGGCCGCACTCGTTCTCGTGCCGCTGGCGCGCGAATCCGGGGAGGCGCTGAGAGAGCGGGTCACCGAGACCGCGCTGGTCGAGACCCATTCCGAGCTGGCCGACGGGCTGCTGCCCTGGGTTGCCGCCCTGGTCGTGGTCGCTGCCGTTCTGCTCTGGTGGAACTACCGGGAGGTCGGCGGCCGGACATCCGTCGCCCGCACCCCGAAGTGGGTGGCCATCGTGCTGGCCGTGGCCGCGCTGGGCGCCGCCATGGGAACCATCGTGCAGGCCGTGCGCATCGGTCACAGCGGGGCGGCGGCCGTCTGGTCCGAGGCCGGGGGAGCACCGGCGCCCGCCGGGGGCGAAGACGACGACTGAGCCGGCCTGAACTCAGTCGGTCACGGAGCTGTCGGCGCCCACGCCGGCGGCAACCTCGCGGGTCCACTCGGCGGAGATTCTGGCTCCCCTGACTCTTCCGCGGGTTAGGCCCGGTCGCGCGAGCGTGTGTGTGTGTGTGTGTGTGTGTGGCCAACTCAGGACATCCGTTGCCGGCATGCACCGGCCGCCACGGATCAGTGCGGAACCAGTGTGGATGTTCGGCCCGGCCGGACGGATCTCCTGAGTTGGCCACAGCCCCAGCCGGATGGGCAGCAGCGCTGGTGCGGATCGGGCGTCGACCACCCGCTCCGCTCCGTTCGGGGCGCGGAACTCCCAGTCCGACCCCTTCATCGCCCACGGCTGGCAGGATTCGGGCAGCTAGTCGGCGGTGGCGGCCCGTTCCTCGGCGAGCTCCGCGAGCCGCGCCAGGGCGCGGGGCCAATCCGCAGCGAACATGGCCGTGAATTCCTCGTCGGTGTCGACGGCCACCACGAGTGTGGTCACCCCGTCGGACTCGCTGAAGGAGTAGTCCTCGTGCGCGCCCGCGAACCGCCGCGCGTGAGCGCTCGTGGTGTCGTCGATGCCCCGGGAGACAGCACCGTGGATTTCCAGGGAGATGAACTCGTCCAGCCGGTTTTCGACGACCGTGGCCACCAGCCCGCTGTGGGAAGCATCCTCGCCGGGGGCAAGGAAGCGGATCGTGCTGCCCTCCGCCCAGCTTCCGACGTAGTGGGAACCCTCATGGAACGCCCGGGTCCAGTCCCGGTAGGTCGACGCGTCCAGCATCGTGCTCCAGACGGCGTGTACCGGAGCGTCGATCCGAATCGTGAAGTGCAGCTGTTCCATGCGGGGATCGTACTCCGCTCCGGCAGATCGATCAGCTGGGGAAGGGAGCACCCTTTCGGGCGTAGTAGAACCAGGCGAGCCAGGTGCAGAACACGCAGAACACGGCGCAGCCGGCGAAGAACGCGGTCGGGCTGATCATGGTGAGCGAGATGCCCACGACGAACGGTCCGAAGGCCGCGATGGCGGAGGTCCAGGCGATGGCTCCGCCGGCCTGACGCTTCGGGAAGATCATCGGCATCTGCTTGAACGTGCCGGCGTTGGCCAGCCCGGCGAAGAAGAAGATGATCAACATGCCGGTGAGGAAGCCCCAGAACTCGTCCACGCTGGTCGGCGTGAGGAAGAAGGCGGTGAGGGCAGTTCCCGCCACCATGCCGAGGCCACCGATGAACGTGAAGATCGCGCCGCCCCACCTGTCGCAGAACGGGCCGCTCGCCGCCCGCACCAGGGCGCCGAGGACGGGGCCGATGAATGCGAAGGCCAGCGGGTTCGGGGCATCCGGGAAGTCGCCGTAGACGTTGAGGATGATCAGGCCCATCTGGGCGGCGAGGCCACTGTAGGCGCCGAAGCTCATCAGGTAGATGGCGGTCATGATCCAGGTGTGCTTGACCTGGAAGATGTCCATCTGCTGGCGGAAGTTCGCCGTGATCGGCACCCGGCGCAGGTACATCACCGCCAGGACGATGGCAAGCAGAGCCCAGGGGATGAGCACCAGCCCACCGTTGTGCAGCCAGACGAGGTCACCGTCGGCACTGCTCTGGGGGGTGAGGGCGGCGGTGCCGAGCAGACCGAATCCGACGACCCAGGGCAGGATCAGCTGCATCAGGCCGATGCCGAAGTTGCCGAGGCCTGCCTGCAGGCCCAGAGCCGTACCGGCGAGGCGTTTGGGGAAGAAGTAGCTGGTCGATGCCATGAAACCGGAGAAGGTTCCGCCGCCGATGCCGGCCGCGAACGCCAGGGAGAGCAGCACCCAGTACGGCGTCGACGTGTCCCGGGCGGCGAGGGTCCAGCCGAGCATCGGGATCATGAGCAGGGCCGACGACATGGCGACGAGGTTGCGGGTGCCCATCATCGGCGGCAGGAACATGAAGACCAGGCGCAGCAGGCCGCCGGCGAGCCCGGGGAGGGCGACGAGCCAGTACAGCTGGCTGGGTGCGAGGGAGTAGCCGATGTCGTTCAGACGCGGGGCGATCGCGCTGACGAGGTACCAGGCCGCGAAGCTCAGAGTCAGGCTGAAGGTGGTGATCCACAGGGTGCGCCAGGCGAGCCCCGGATCCCAGGTCTCGTCATTCTCCGGGTCCCAGTTGGACAGATCCGGTTTGAGTTTCGAGGCGAACTGCGGGGACGTTGCGACTGACATGGACTTCCTCGGCTGGTTGCTGCCGGGCACCAGGCCCGCGTAGCTTCCACCCTCGCGGTACAGCGGAAATGCGACAACGCGTGAACGCCGTGAAAAATGATTCGGTCGTACAGAACCGAAATCGGCGGGCGTCAGCCGCCGGCGAAGGGCGGCAGCACGTCGACGGTGTCGCTCCCGGAGAGCGGCACCGTGTCATCCGTCGCCCGCGTGCCGTTCACGAGCAGGGAGCACCGGCCGAGGATGCGCTCGAACTCGTCGCCGTAGAGGCTGGTGAGCTGGGCGCGCAAGTCGCCGATGGTGGCGGCATCGATCGCGGCCGCGTCGGCGGCGGCGGATTCGGCTGCCGCGGCGAAGAAACGGATGGTCGCCATCAGCGTGTCACCTCCGGCTGGTCCGGCGGCCAGGTGAGGGCGAGCCGGGTGGCCAGCGCACTGGCGGCCTCGATGGCGGTGGGTGTGCCGCCGTTCCGGGCGGCGGCCAGACCGACCAGGAACGTGCTCAGCGGGGCGGCGGGCCGGGCCACGTTGTGGGCCACGTCGCGGGCCACGTCGAGCAGCGTGCCCACGGGGATGTCGGCCGGATCCAGGCCGAGTGCGGCGGCGAGGGCCACCAGCCACTCGTCGAGAGCCTCAGGGGGAAGCGGGGTCGAGGCGCTCATTGGGTATCACTCCTCATCGGATTGCTCCGCGGTCGGATTGCTCCGCGGTCGGATTGCTCCGCGGTCGGATTGCTCCACGGTGGGGTGCTGGTCAGCAGTGCGGAACTCCACTCCACATCCTGCCATGTGTCCACGTCGCTCCCCTCGCCGTTCTGGTCGCGGACGCCCCGCAGCTCGAGCGGGGCCAGCAGTCCGCGCATGCTGGCGCCGTGGGCGTCGGCGCCGAGCCGGTGCGCGGCCGCCCGCAGCGGCGCCAGACGGTAGATCCCCGCGAGCCACTGCGCGCGGCCGCCCGCGTCGACCAGGTGCAGGCCGTGAACGGATGCCGGCAGCCCCGGGTCGGACGCCGCCGGCACCAGTAGGCGGGCGGCATCCGCTGCCCACGGCAGGTCGCAGGCCAGCAGGAGCACCCAGTCCGCAGGCCCGGACGCGGTCGCGTGCTCGAGCGCCGCGAGTCCCGCCACGATGCCGGCGACCGGGCCGCCGAACGGGGGATCTTCGAGCGTCCAGGTCAGCTCGGACGTGTCGTCGTCCGGGACGGCCGCACGGGCCTCCTCCGGCCCGACCACGACAACGTTCCGGGCGAGACCGCGGGCGTCCAGCACCCGGGAGAGCAGCGTGCGCCCGGCCACCTCGACCGCGGGCTTGACCGCGCCGTCGAGGCGCCGGGCGCGCCCGCCCGCCAGCACGATCAGGTCGACGCTCATGGCTGCTCGGGTCATCGCTACTCGTTCGGGCGGTGCCAGTCGCCGGACTTCCCTCCGGTCTTCGTGATGAGGCGCACGTTCTCGATCCAAACGGACTTGTCGAGGCCTTTGACCATATCGACCACGGCGAGGGCGGCGACCGACACGGCGGTCAGCGCCTCCATCTCGACGCCGGTGCGGTCGGCCGTGCGCACGGTGGCCGTGACGCGCACCCCGGTGTTTTCGATGACGAGGTCGACGGCGGCGCCGTGCACCCCGATCACATGCGCGAGGGGGAGCAGGTCGGCGCACTTCTTGGCACCCTGGATGCCGGCGATGCGGGCCACGGCGAGCACATCGCCCTTGGGGGTGCTGCCGTCGCGAAGGGCCGCGATGACCGTCGGTCCGCAGGCCACGAAGCCGGCGGCGGTGGCGCTGCGCACGGTGGGCTGCTTCTCGGTGACGTCGACCATGCGGGCCTGGCCGGAAGAGTCGAGATGCGTGAAGGGGTGTGCGGACAGGTCGCGGATGCTCATGTCAACAGCATGACAGTGACGCGGTCGCCCTCGGCAATCCGCGTCACGTTTTCCGGCACGATGGCCAGCCCGACGGCCTGAGCAAGCCCGGCGACGAGGTGGGATCCCGACCCGCCCGCGGCGGACCGGCGGACCACTCTGCGGATTCCCACGCCCTCGAGCGTCACCGGCATGTACTGGGCACGGCCGGGCGGGGAGTCCCAGCTCTCCCCGGCGGTCGCCGAGATCGTGGGGCGAAAGAGGTCGATGTGCCCGCCGAGGCGGCGCAGGGCCGGCCGCACGAACACCTCGAACGACACGAAGGCGCTGACCGGGTTGCCGGGGAGGGCGAAGATGAGCGGTCCCTCGACTGCATTGTCGTCGGCCGGCCAGCGGCCGAAACCCTGAGGCTTGCCCGGCTGCATCTTGACCGGCCCGAACCGTACGGTGCCGAGCGGGGCGAGCACGGCCTTGACGATGTCGTAGGCGCCGACGCTCACCCCGCCGGAGAGCACGATGGCGTCGACCGTGCCGGCGAGGCTGGCCAGCAGGCTGCGGAGCGTGTTCTCGTCGTCGGGAACCGCGCCGAGCCGGATCGGCACCCCACCGGCGGCGGTGACGGCCGACGCGAGGAGGTAGGAGTTGGAGTCGGGGATCTGGCCGCGCCGGGCGGGTTCGCCGGGGGTGACGAGCTCGCTCCCGGTGGAGATCACGGCCACGCGCGGAGCCGGGTGCGCCCGGAGCGACGAGGTTCCGGCGCTGGCGGCCGCGGCAACCCGGGTCGGCCAGAGCACCGAGCCGCGGGTGAGCACGGTGTCGCCGGCGTGGGCGTCTTCGCCGGCGCGACGGATGTGCGCTGCCGGCTGCGGCGCCCGCACGACGGTGACCGTGTCGATGCCCTGATCGGTGTCTTCGATCGGAACCACGGCATCCGCCCCGTCCGGGAGCGGCGCCCCCGTCATGATCCGGGCCACCTGCCCGGTCTCCAGGTGCGGGTTCTGGCTGGTTCCGGCCGCGAGGTCGGCGACCACCGGCAGCGTCACCGGGTGCTCGGCGGAGGCCTGCAGCAGGTCGGCGCGCCGGACGGCATAGCCGTCCATGGCCGAGTTGTCGAAGGGAGGTGTGTCCGTGGCGCTCCGAACATCCTCGGCCAGCATCAGGCCCAGCGCCTCGTCAAGCGAGACCAGCACGGGCGGCAGCGGGGCGACCGCGGCGAGCACGAAGGAGAGCTGGTCGGCGACGCTGCGGGCCGAGACCGGTACGGCGCAAGCATCGGCGTCGTGCTCGTGGGTGTGCTCGTGCGTGTTCCCCGTCATGGTCAGTTCCCCGCTGTGGTCGTCGATTCGTTGGACACGGCGTCGCCGGCCCACTTGCTGCCCCGGCCGGGAGCCGTGCGTGCGGCGACGGCAACGTCCCAGGCGACGATCCCGCCGGCGAGCAGGGTGAGGCCGGTGAAGCCGGCCGCGTCCAGGGCCATCGCGGCGCGTTCGGCCCGCGGCCCCAGATGGCAGTGCAGCACCAGCGGCACGTCCCGCGGCAGGGTGGCCATTCCGGCCTCGGTGAGCAGGTCGCCGAGAGGCAGCAGGACGGCATCCGGGATGGCGCTCTCGGCGTGCTCGTCGGGCTCGCGCACGTCGACCAGCACGAACGGGTCGGTTCCCTCGGCGCGGGCAGTGAGCCGGGCCACGAGCTCCACCGGGGTGAGCGTCGACCAGGCCCCAGCGGTGGCGGCCCGAGCGGAGCCGCGGGCGGCGGCGAGGGTCGCTGCCGGGTTCGGGTCGGCGGCGGCGATGCCGGTGCCGATCAGGGGCACTTCGGTGAAACGGCCCGAGAGCGCGTCGATCACGAGCACGCGCCCGATCAGCGGAGCGCCGATACCGGCGATCAGCTTGATCGCCTCGGTGGCCATCAGCGAGCCCACCTGGCCGCAGAGCGCGCCGAGCACGCCGGCTTCGGCGCAGTTGGGCACCTCACCCTCTGTGGGCGGGGTCGGGAACAGGTCGCGCAGATGCACCCCGGTGAGGCCGCTCTCGGCCGGTGGGGTGGCCCAGAACACCGACAGCTGGGCGTCGAAACGGAGCACGGATGCCCAGACCAGTGGCAGGCCCAGGGCCGCGCAGGTGTCGTTGACCAGGAAACGGGTGGGGAAGTTGTCGGTGCCGTCGATGACCACGTCGTAACCGCCGATGATCGCGGCGGCGTTGCCGGCGTCGAGCCGTTCGGCGTGCTGCACGACCACGGCCTCCGGCGCGATCTGGGCGATCGATTCGGCGGCGCTGGCCACCTTGGGGCGTCCGACATCCGCCTGGCCGTGCACGATCTGGCGTTGCAGGTTGCTGGGTTCGACGTCGTCGCCGTCGACGATGCCGATCGTTCCCACGCCGGCCGCAGCCAGGTAGATGAGCGCGGGGGACCCCAGCCCGCCGGCGCCGAGCACGAGCACCCGGGCGTTGGCGAGGCGGCGCTGGCCGAGCTCGTTGAGCTGGGGCAGACGGCGTTGGCGGGCGGTGCGAACGGATTCGGCGCCGCTCAGGCGGGCGATCGGCTCGACAAGGGGGGGAATGGCCATGCTTCCACGGTAGGCGTTGGCAGCGCCCGATGTGTACCCAAAACAGTCATCTGAGCACACCCCTTGAATTTCAGGCCGCAATGTAGTCCTCTAGATGTGAAACAGGCACCAACTAGAAATTTCGATGCAGTCTCGTGCGGCCCGACGGGTCTCGCTGTGAGGGAAGCAAACAGGAACTAGGAAGGTACTTCATGACTGGGAACAGAGCAGTTGCCTACAAGAGCCCGGGCGTCGTCGAGGTCATCGACATCGACTACCCGACCTTCGAGCTGAAAGACGGACCGGGTGTCAACCCGGCGAACGTGGGCCGCAAGGTGCCGCACGGGGTCATCCTCCGCACGGTCACCACCAACATCTGCGGCTCGGACCAGCACATGGTTCGCGGGCGCACGACCGCGCCGTCGGACCTCGTCCTCGGCCACGAGATCACCGGCGAGGTGGTCGAATGCGGACCCGACGTCGAGTTCATCAAGGTCGGCGACATCGTCTCGGTGCCGTTCAACATCTCTTGCGGCCGGTGCCGCAACTGTAAGGAGCGCAAAACCGGAATCTGTCTCAACGTCAACCCCGACCGCCCGGGCAGCGCCTACGGCTACGTCGACATGGGCGGTTGGGTCGGCGGCCAGGCCGAGTACGTGCTGGTGCCGTACGCGGACTGGAACCTCCTGAAGTTCCCGGACCGGGACCAGGCGCTGGAGAAGATCATGGACCTCACCATGCTCTCGGACATCTTCCCGACCGGCTTCCACGGAGCGTTCAGCGCGGGCGTCGGGGTCGGATCGACCGTATACATCGCCGGAGCGGGCCCGGTGGGTCTGGCCGCGGCGGCATCCGCTCAGCTGCTCGGGGCCGCCGTCGTCATCGTCGCCGACCTCAATGAGGAGCGGCTGGCGCAGGCCCGCAGCTTCGGCTGCGAGACCATCGACCTGCGGAAGGGCGAACCGCAGGATCAGATCGAGCAGATCCTGGGTGTGCCCGAGGTCGACTGCGGCGTGGACGCGGTCGGCTTCGAGGCCCGCGGCCACGGCAAGGATGCCGGAACGGAGCGTCCGGCCACGGTGCTGAACTCGCTGATGACGGTCACGGCCGCCGGTGGTGGCCTGGGCATCCCGGGCCTCTACGTCACGGGTGACCCGGGCGGGGTCGACGAGGCGGCGAAGGTCGGCTCGCTGTCCATCCGGCTGGGCCTCGGCTGGGCCAAGTCCCTGTCCTTCGCTACCGGTCAGACCCCGGTGATGAAGTACAACCGGTCGCTGATGATGGCGATCCTGCACGACAAGGTGCAGATCGCGAAGGCCGTCAACGCTCAGGCGATCAGCCTGGACGATGCCCCGCGCGGCTACGCCGAGTTCGACGCCGGCAAGTCGATCAAATACGTGCTGAACCCGAACCAGTACATCAAGTAAGCGCGTTCGACCGGTAACAGGACATCCGGCCCGCGGTTCGCCCGGGTCGGATGCCCTGTTCTGCTGAGGCCGGGCATTTGTCACCGTCCCGAAGGACTGTTGCCGCGGAGGGCGGCGGTTAGTGTGGATACATGATTGATCAGTTCCAACGCCCGCTGCACGATCTGCGCATCTCGGTCACGGACCGCTGCAACTTCCGCTGCGTGTACTGCATGCCCAAAGAGGTCTTCGGCAAGGACTTTGCTTTCATGGAACGCGACGAACTGCTCTCCTTCGAAGAGATGACCCGGCTGGCGCGGATCAGCGTGGCGCACGGGGTCGAGAAGATCCGCCTCACCGGCGGTGAGCCGCTGCTGCGCAAAGGGATCGAGGAACTGGTGGCGATGCTGGCGGCGCTCCGCACCCCGGACGGCCGCCCGATCGACATCGCGATGACCACCAACGGTTCGGTGCTGGCGCTGAAGGCCCGGGCTCTGAAGGACGCCGGGCTGAAGCGCGTCACGGTGTCGTTGGATTCGCTCGACGACGCCACGTTCCGGGCCATGAACGACGTGAAGTTCCCGGTCGCCAAGGTGTTGAACAGCCTGGACGTGGCCCACTCGGTCGGGCTCGGCCCGATCAAGATCAACATGGTGCTCAAGCGCGGGCAGAACGATCAGGACATCGTTGCCATGGCGCGCCACTTCAAAGGCACCCCGTACATCCTCCGGTTCATCGAGTTCATGGACGTGGGCTCGAGCAACGGCTGGGAGATGGGTGACGTGGTGCCCTCGGCCGAGGTCGTGGCCCGCATCAACGCTGAACTGCCTCTCGAGGAGGTGGCCCCCAACAAGACCGGTGAGACCAGCCGCCGGTGGCGCTACCGCGACGGCGAGGGGGAGATCGGCGTGATCTCCAGTGTCACCCAGTCGTTCTGCCATTCCTGCTCGCGGGCGCGGGTCTCCACCGACGGCAAGCTGTTCACCTGCCTGTTCGCGACCGAGGGGCACGACCTGCGTGCCCTGATGCGCGGCGGTTGCACCGATGAGCAGCTGGCCGAGGTGCTGAAGCAGATCTGGCGCGAGCGCACGGACCGCTATTCGGAGCTGCGCAGCGCCGAGACCGGCCGGCTGCGCGCATCCGGCAAGAAGAGAATCGAAATGTCGTACATCGGTGGGTGAATCCAGATGAGCAGGATCACGGCCAGGCGCAAGGTCGTGCGACTGACGGCGGGCGAGAATCCCACCAGCCGGGAAGACGTGCTGGCGGTCGAAGAGCCACTCGAGATCCGCGTGAACGGCCGCTCCCTCGCCGTCACGATGCGAACCCCCGGCAACGATTTCGACCTCGCCGCCGGGTTCCTGGTGTCGGAGGGCGTCATCACCCGGAACGAGCACTTTTCCACGGCCCGGTACTGCGCCGGCGCCACCGTCGAAGGCGTGAACACCTACAACGTGCTCGACGTGTCGCTCGCGCCCGGGGTCACACCGCCCGACCCGAGCCTGGAGCGATCGTTCCTGACGACCAGTTCCTGCGGGCTCTGCGGCAAGGCCAGTATCGACGCCGTGCGCACGAAGTCGGCGTTCCCGGTGACGGCTGACCCGCTTCAGGTCGACGCAGAGCTCCTGACGAGCTTTCCCGAGGTCTTGCGCGACGCCCAGGACGTTTTCGAGAAGACCGGCGGCATCCATGCGGCCGCCCTCTTCGACGGGACCACCGGGCGGATGCTGGTGCTGCGCGAAGACGTCGGCCGCCACAACGCGGTCGACAAGGTCATCGGTTGGGCGCTGAAGGAAGACCTGCTTCCGCTCACCGGCACGGTGCTGATGGTGTCGAGCCGGGCGAGCTTCGAACTGGCGCAGAAGGCGCTGATGGCCGGGATTCCGGTGCTCGCCGCCGTGTCGGCGCCGTCGTCGCTGGCCGCCGAGTTCGCGGACGAGGTAGGCATGACGGTGGTCGGGTTCCTGCGCGGCGACTCCATGGTGATCTACGCCGGGGCGGAACGCATCACGAGCGGCGAGCGGACGCCGCAGAGCGTCCCCGGCTAGCCGCGCTCCGCGGGTTCGACCACCCGCCCGGTGCGCCAGGTGTCGACCGTGATCACGCAGCCCACCACTATCAGGGAGATCGAAACGGAGGCCAGGGCATCCGTGGTCCAGTGGTAGCCGAGGTACAGGCGGCTGAGGGCCGCCAGCACGATGCCGACCACGGCGATGCTGAGACCGAGGGTGGTGGCCAGCATGCTGCAACGGCGCGAGAGCAGAAGGTAGGCGGTCACCAGCAGGAAGTCGGATGCACCCAGCACGTGGCCGGAGGGGAACGAGAACGTGAGATCCGTGCCGTACAGCATCAGGTCGATCGGCGGCCGCTCGCGGCCGACCGTGCGTCCGATGACCTGGGCCAGCACCACGCCGGTTGCCATGGCACCGGCGAGCAGCAGGGGGCGCCAGGCGTGCCGGGTGAGAAGACCCCAGCCGACGCACACGACCAGCACGATCAGGGGCAGCGCGACCGGCCCGAATACGACCGCCAGCACCACCATCACGGTCGTCAGAACGGGGGACCGGGCTTCCAGCAGCCACTCCTGCACGGGGAGGTCGATCGCGGTGACGCCGCCGCCGCTCTGCACACTCAGCAGCGTGAGCGTGAAGACGACGGCGCCGAAACCCAGGCAGGCGATCGCGGTGACTTGGAGCATGCGGCGGGACCGGGCATTGCGTTCCCACGTCTCGACGACGTACCGGTCGTGGAACGTGCGCCACGGATGCGACGCGCGGCTGCGTCGGCGTTCGCGATCGAGTGTCACGGCCAGGGGAGCCCAGACCGCCACCGCGATCCCGATGCCGAGCAGTGCCGCCCCGACGGTGTCGGTCAGCCAGTGAGCGCCCAGGTAGGTGCGGCTGAGCATCATCAGCGCCGTGTACAGCGCCCCGGCCAGCCACACCCACCAGAACCGGAAGAGCAGCGCCAGGATTATCGCCAGCGTCGCCGCATTGGCGACATGGCCGGAGGGGAACGACCCGAAATCGACGCTGACCAACAGATCGTCGAGCTCGACCGGGCGGGCCCGGCCGAACAGCCACTTGAGGAGGTGCACGGCGGCACCGGAGACCACGGTTACCGCGAGGGCGAAGCCCGCGGCCCACGGGCGCTTGAAGAACAGGAGCAGGCCGATGAGCAGACCGGGCACGACGACGGAGGCGGTGAGACCGCCGCCCAGGCTGTTCATCACGAGGGCGAGGGAATCCCACACCGGTGCCCGATTGCCGGACACCGCGATCATCCACTCCGTGTCCAGGGCGAACGGCTTGCCGTTCCGGGAGATGACCAGGCCCAGACCCACCGCCAGCGCGACGGTGACCAGCCCGGAGAGCAGCGGCCACCAGTGGGTGACGCGCTGTGCCCCAGCGCCCGTGTTCACGCCTCGGCTCACGTCAGCGGTGCTGAATTCGCTGCCTCGTGGGCGATGAATCGCACGGACATGGCCTTGTAACCGGGGGTGTTCGACTCCCGGGCCACGAGCTCGCGGTGCATCAGGGCGTTCGCCTCGGGGAAATACGCGGCCGCGCAGCCCCGCGGGGTGGGGTAGACCACCAGGCGGAACTCGTTGGCGCGCCGCTCCTCGCCCCGGAAAGTGCTGATCACGTCGACCATGTCGCGGTCCGCAAAGCCCAGCTCGGTGACGTCGTCCTGGTGGATCAGGATGACCCGGCGGCCGCCGGAGATTCCGCGGTAGCGGTCATCCAGGCCGTAGAACGTGGTGTTGTACTGGTCGTGGCTGCGCATGGTCTGCAGGATCAGGTGGCCGGCCGGCGGGGTGAGGTACTCGAGCGGGCTGACCGTGAACCGGGCCCGGCCGATGTCGGTGGCGAAGCTGCGGGTGTCGCGGGGTGGGTTGGGCAGTACGAAACCGTTCTTCGTCTTGAGGCGCGCGTTGAAATCGGTGAAGCCCGGGAGAACCCGCGAGATGCGGTCACGGATGACGTCGTAGTCGTCGGCCATCGCCTTCCAGTCGATCACGTGGTCGTCGCCGAGGGTGGCGCTGGCCATCCGGGCGACGATGACGGGCTCGGCGAGCAAGTGCTCGGAGACCGGGTCCAGACGCCCCTGCGTGGTGCGCACGACCGACATGGAGTCCTCGACCGAGAGCACCTGGCGACCACCCGGGTGCTTGTCGTCCGTGTCGGTGCGCCCCAGCGTCGGCAGGATCAGCGAGGTCGTGCCGTGCATGATGTGCGACCGGTTGGGCTTGGTCGACACGTGCACGGTCAGGCCCACGCGCTGCATTGCCGCCTCGAGGGCCACTGTGTCGGAGCAGGCGAGGGCGAAGTTGCCGCCCATCGACACGAACACGTCGACGTCGTCGTTCTCGAAGGCCGCGACGGTGTCCACCGAGTCGAGGCCGTGCTTGCGAGGGGACTCGATGCCGAATTCCTTGTCCAGCGCGGCGAGCATCGATTCCTTGGGCTTCTCCCAGACGCCCATGGTGCGGTCGCCCTGCACGTTGGAGTGGCCGCGAACCGGGCAGGCGCCGGCGCCCGGCTTGCCGAAGTTGCCCTGCAGCAGGAGCAGGTTGATGATCTCCTTGAGTGTGTTGACCGAGTGCGGCTGCTGAGTGAGTCCGAGCGCCCAGCAGATGATCGTGGCCGTGGAGTCGATCATCATCTGCGCGACGGTGGAGATCTCCACCGCGGTGAGCCCGGTGGCCTTCTCCGTCTCGGCCCAGTCGATGGTCGTGCGGGCGGCGCGGTACTCGTCGAGGCCCTGGGTGTTCGCCGCGACGAACTCCGCGTCGACGACGGAGCCGGGAACGCGCTCCTCCGCTTCGAGCAGCAGGTGGCCGAGGGCCTGGAACAGGGCCAGGTCGCCGCCGACCTTGATCTGCAGGTACTCGTCGGCGAGTGCTGTGCCATCGCCGATCAGGCCGGAGACCGACTGGGGATCCTTGAAATTGAACAACCCGGCCTCGGGCAGCGGGTTGACGGCGACGACCCGGCCACCGTTGTCCTTGCACTCCTTGAGGGCCGACAGCATCCGCGGGTGGTTGGTGCCCGGGTTCTGGCCGACGACGAGGATCAGCTCGGCATGGTGGATGTCTTCGAGCGAAACGGTGCCCTTGCCGATGCCGATGGTGGCGTTCATGGCGCTTCCGGAGGACTCGTGGCACATGTTCGAGCAGTCGGGCAGGTTGTTCGTGCCGATCGAGCGGGCGAACAGCTGGTAGAGGAACGCCGCCTCGTTGGCGGTGCGTCCCGAGGTGTAGAAGACCGTACGGTCGGGAACGGTGGCTCGGATCCGATCGCCGATGAGCTCGAAGGCTTCGTTCCAGGAGATCTGGGAGTAGTGCGTGTCGCCGGGACGGATGACCACCGGATGCGTGATGCGGCCCTGGTTGCCGAGCCAGTACTCGGTCTTCGTGGCGAGCTCCTCGATCGAGTGCTCGGCCCAGAACGCCGGCGTCACGGTGCGCAGGGTGCTCTCCTCGGCGACGGCCTTGGCGCCGTTCTCACAGAACTCCGCGGTCTTGCGGTGGCCCTGCGACTCCGGCCACGCGCAGCCCGGGCAGTCGGTGCCGTCGCGCTGGTTGAGGCGCAGCAGCGCCTTCGCCGTGCGGGGAACGCCGGCCTGCGCGAACCCGCGATCGAGCGCCACCAGAACCGCTTCCACTCCGGCCGCGGACTTCTTCGGCTTCGTGACGACCAGATTGTCTTCGTTGATGTCTTCGATCGGAGCGCGTCGTGTCATGTGACCATTTTGCTCCATTTCACAGGGCGTTCCGACATCGGCTACGTGTATGTTCGGATCGGACTGCTTGAAGCAGGAGACAGAGGGGGCACCGTGGGAACTCACACGACGCTGGACACGATGCGGCAGACCCGGTCAATCCTGGACGGCATTCGCTGCGCCGACGACCTGACCATCGCAGCGAGCCGGGACGGCGGCATCCGCGCCGTGCGCCTGCTCGCGCAGGCGGCGACCGACCCTGGCGACCAGCTGACCGCGATCGCAGCCATTCACTCGCTCGGCCAGGTGTTCGACGAGTCCGCGGATGACGTGCTCGTGTCGCTGCTCACCCACGACTCCCTCTTCATCCGCGAACACACGGCCTGGGCGTTCGGCGCCCGGCTGCCCCGGTTCGAGGCGATCTCCGGACTGCTGAGCATGGTGGTCGACGGCGGCTTCTCCGGCATGATCGCCCAGCGCACGCTGGAGCAGTGGAGCTCGTCGGTGCCGGTGCATGTGGCGCTCGCCCTCGAGGGCACCCTGATCGGCGTGCATGAGTGCGGCGCCCGCGCCCGCCTGGTCGAAACGATGGGTCTCATCGCCGGGCGCATCCCCGAACGTCTGCTGCGCCGGGTCGCAGTCGACGGCTCCGAGCCGAACGCGGTGCGTGCGGCGGCGATCGCGGCCATCGGCGACCTCGGTCCGAACGAGGCCAACATCCGTATCGTGAGCGACCTGTCGCAGGGCAGCGGCGTGCTTGCCGACGTGGCCCGGCTCGCCCTGATCGACTTGACCGTGCCGGCCTACCCGCGCCCGCCGTGGAGCCGGGGGCTGACGGTGGCCCAACTCTTCCTGCACGCCGACATCGACCGCGAACTCAGCCAGGTGGGAGCCGGCGATAACGGCGGCATCGCCACGCTGCTCGTGCGCCTGGGCGACGCGCTCGTCTCCGGCGGCAGCGGCAGCGGCGGCAGTGAGCGCGGCGGCTCCGTGGAACGGGTGCTCACCCTCTCCCGCGGCAGCTTCGCCGGCGCGCTCACCTCTCTGTCCGAGGTCGGGTCTTCCCTCGCGGAGCACGCCTTCGCGACCGTGCCCTTCCTGGGCGAACCCGTCGCCTCGGTCGATGCCTGGCCGCGGCGGATTGCGACGCAGCGCGGCATCCGTCGCATTCTGCGCGCCGCCGGCACCGTCGACGCGATCCACCTGCGAATGGCCGACATCGGCACGCTGGCTGCCTCCACCGTCGCCCGCGAGCTCGACATTCCGATCGTGTTCACGGTGGCCCCCGACCCGCACAGCGTCATCCACTCCCTCGACAGTTCCGGGGTGCTCACCCGGGCGAACTTCGGCACGGTCGACGAGACCGAGCACTTCTGGTTCCGGGCCCGGCTCGTTCAGCGGCTGGCCGCGGATGCCGCGCACACCGTTCTCTTCCCGAGGCCCGAGCTGCGGCGTGACATGCGCGACCTTGTGGGAATCGATATCCGGCAGCATCCGGAACGCCACTCCGTGATCGCGGAGGGCATCGACCTCGCCGTGATCGAGCGTGCCCTGGCGGATGCCCGACTCGCGGCCGACCCGCCCGCCGCGCACGCGACCGGGGCGACCGGCGTGACCAGCGCGGCGGGCGCGGCGGGCGCAGCGGCGCTAGCCGAACTGGACGACCTGCTCACCACCCTCCCGCCGAGCCGGCGCGGGCTTCCGCTCGCCGTCACCGTCGGACGCCTGCACCGCGTCAAGGGCATGGCTGCCCTGGTTCAGGCGTGGGCTGCGGATGCCAACCTGCGCGCCCGCTGCAACCTGCTCATCCTCGGCGGGGACCTGAATTCTCCCTCCCTCGACGAGAAAAGCCAGCTGGACCAGGTGGCCGCGGTCGTCGACCTCGCCAATGCGGCCGACCAGGGCCTACTGCTCGCCGGGCACCGCACCAACGACACCGTGGCGCACTGGCTGGCCGCGGCCCGGTACGGCCGGCCCGGACTGGCGGCCCCCAATGGGGCGTATGTCTGCGCGAGCATGAAGGAAGAATTCGGCATCGCCCTGCTTGAGGCCATGGCGACCGGGCTCACCGTCGTCGCCCCGAATTCCGGCGGCCCGGCCACCTATGTGGAGCACGCAGTGACGGGTTTCCTCGTCGACACCGGCAACCAAACGGCCCTGGCGGGCGGGATCATCGCTGCACTCGAGTTGGCTGCCGGCCCCCTCGGACCGGAGTACGCGGACCGGGCCGGGGAAATGGTGTCGCGTTCCTTCACGATCCAGGCCATGGCTGAGACGCTGACCCGGGTCTACCGCGACGTCGCCGACACGAACGAGTCGGGCGCGTACCTGGTGAGCGTTTCATGACGCTGCTGATCATCAGCCCGGACTACGCCTCCCACCTGTTCCCGCTGGCCACTCTGGGCACCGCGTGGCTGGAGGCCGGCGAACGCGTCGTGGTGGCCAGCGGTTCGGCCACTGCCGACATCGTGGCCGCGTTCGGATTCGAGCGCATACACCTGCAACTGGGCCGCGGCTCGAACCCCGGCACGATCCGCGCCGAGGAACAGCCGACGGGCGAGGACGACGCGCTCCGCGGGTTCTTCGACGCCACCCGGCTCGGAATGGTGGAAACGCTCTGTTTCCAGGCCGAGGCACGCAGCAGCGACCTGCTCTGGAACCCGGTGGAGGTGGCCCGCGCGGTACAGCTCATCGTGGCCGAGGTGCAACCCGACCACGTGATCGTCGATCACCTGGCGTTCAGTGCGCGCCTCGCTTTGGTGAGTGCGGGCATCCGTCACGCCGATGTGGTGCTCGGTCACCCGTCGGCGCTGCCCGTGGGCGCGGAGGTCTACGGTTTCCCGCCGGAGTGGCCGCTCGCCTTCGCGCCCGACAGCGACGACCTCGGCGCACTCCTGACGATCTGCGAGAGCGTGCGGGATGCGTTCACCACCCAGTGGAACGACGCCCTGCGGGTTCTCGACCCGGCCGCGCTGCCGAGCCCGGATGCGTTCATGGAGTCCGGAGACATCCTGCTGCTCAATTATCCGGCCGAGCTGCACGACGCCGCACGTGGCGAGTTGCTGCCGGCGCACGCGTTCCTCGGCTCCGCCGTGCGCAACGAGGCCGCCGACGACGAGGTGAACGCCTGGCTCGCCGCCGACAGTGACCGGCCCATCGTCTATGTCAGTTTCGGCAGCTTCCTGTCGGTGCGCGGGGATGTTCTCGCCCGGGTGGCCGAGGCGCTTGCCGCACTCGACGTGCGGGTGGCCGTCGCCACCGGTGCCACCGACCCCGCGGAACTCGGGCCGATCCCCGACTCCTGGCTCGTGCGCGCGTTCCTGCCGCAGGTCACCGTGCTGGCGCGCTCGGCTCTGGCGGTGTCGCACGGCGGCAACAACAGCGTCACCGAGGCGATGACCTCGGGGGTGCCACTGCTGCTGCTGCCCTTCTCCACCGACCAGTTCGCCGGGGCCGCCGCGGTCGAAGCGGCCGGATTCGGGCTGTCCCTCGCGCCCAACACGGCTACGGTTGAGGAGCTTCGGGCCGGAATAGCCGAACTGCTCGCGCTCGACGGGGACGCCCGGCGAAGCCTGGATCGGTTGAGTTCCTCGCTGCAGGGCGGGGCCGGGCCCAAGCGCGCGTACGCGGCGCTGCTGGCGGTGCCGGTCGAGCTGTAGGTTGCGAGTATCCGGGGGGTCAGACGTCGATCGCGTAGACCAGGGATTCCTGCACCATACCGAACCAGTCGTAGATGTCGTTCAGGAACGGTGCCGCGTCGGCGCTCCGCGCCGGCACCCCGTCGGGCCCGATCTCGAGGCGTTCGGCAAGGGTGAGGCGCAGGTCGGTGAGCGTGCGCAGCCAGGACTGCACGTCGTCGGCGTCGAGGTCGATAATCACGGGCGCCTCGGCGGATGCGGCCGCGTCGGCGGTCGCAGGTAGCTCGGCATCGTTCGGTTCGTCGGCGATGTCGGCGAGCGGTTCCTCGCCGAGCGTCGCAAGCATGCACCGGGCGTTCCGCACCTTGCGCTCGAGCAGGTCATCGGCGGTGAACCGGCGGAATTCCGCGGCGGCCTCGGGGTCATCGGCGTAGGCATCCGGCAGCAGCCGACGCAGGGCCGGGTCACCGGATGTGCCGAGTGCGTGGGTTTCGGCGCCCTCCAGCAGGTTAATCAGCTGGCTCGCGGCCAGGCGCAACAGGCCGATCTCGACGGGTTCGAACCGGGCGGTCACGCTGCCGGCGTTCTCGCTGCCCGTCATGAACTGCATCACGCGTCGGCCTTGGCGAGGGTGGCCCACAGCCCGTAGCCGTGCATGGCTTCGACGTGGCGTTCCATTGCTTCCCGGTTGCCGGAAGCGACGACGGCCTTCCCGTCGTTGTGCACCTGCAGCATGAGGCGCTCGGACTCCAAGGCGGAGATGCCGAAGTAGCTGCGGAACACGTAGGAGACGTAGGACATCAGGTTCACCGGGTCGTCCCAGACGATGGTGATCCAGGGGCGATCGAGGGACACGGCGTCTCGCAGATCGAGTCGTTCGTCAGTCTTCGGCACGGGTTAAGCCTCACACGGAGGGGGGGGCAATTCCAACCCGGTGTGGCCGGTGTCCGGGGGCGTGGTGCGGTGCGGTTTCGGTGCTCAATCGCGCGTGTCGACGTCGAGCCCGGTCTCGAGGTCGGCGCAATCGACCAGCCGGGTGTTGTGAGACTGCAGGTAGGGACGTGCGCCGGTGTCGCCGGTGGCGGAGTCGATGAGCGCGCCCCAGTGTGCTCGCCCGATCACCACCGGGTGTCCCGGGCGGGCGTCGAAGCCGGCCTGCCGGAGCGTGAGCGGGCCGACGGGGTTCGCGTCGGCATCCGTGGCACCGGGCACGGTGTCACCGGGCAGGGTGTCACCGGGCAGGGTGTCGATGGGCAGGGTGCCGATCAGTCGTGCGACCGTGCCGGGCAGCAGACCCGGGATATCGACCGGGACGATCGCCACGGCGACCGGAGCAGGCAGGAGCTCGGTGGCCTGCAGCTCGGTGGCTTGTCGCAGGCCCGCCCGCAGGGACGCGGAGAGTCCCTCTGCCCAGTCTTCAGCCTGCGTGAGGACGACCGACGGGGTCATGCCGAATTGGTGGAGCAGTGCCCGGACTTCTGCGGTTTCGGCGCCGAGCACGACGATCACCGGTGAGCAGCCGGCATCCGTGAGCGTGCGGATCGTGCGCACCAGCCAGGGGATGCCGTCGTCGCCTCGCGCAAGTGCCTTCGGCATGCCGTAACGGGAGCCGGCGCCGGCTGCGAGCACGAGGCCGGCGATTGGTGCGGAGGAAGTGGCCATGCCTGCCATCGTAGGGCGGTGCGGGTGTGGGCACGGGTGTGAAGGTCGGTCGGGCACGGCCCGCACGATTCTCACCTTTTAGTCCATCAACCCCTGACGAATTCGACGGAGATTTTACCGATTTCGCGCCCAAATGGATGCTCGGGGCCGGTTCTAAGCAAAATCTCCGTCGAATTCGTTCGGCCAGGGCGGGATTGAGGGCGGGACTGGAAGGCGGGAGGGCGGCTCAATCGCCGGGCGGCTCAACCACCGGTCGGGGCGAGCACCCGGCGGCCGCGCACGAAGACGCCGGCGATCGCGGGCTGGCGGAGGGCCAGCAGAAGCGCGAAGAGGGTCTGGTCGGTGGCCATCTCCTCGTCGTCGGCCCGGATGCCGCGCTCGAGCACCGTGGCAAGGGGCTCCCAGCGGTCCGGCTCGATCAGGAGGAAGTCGGCGTCCTTGCCCACGTCGAAGTTGCCGAACCGGGCCTCCATGTCGAGTGCGCGCGCGCCGGCCAGGGTGCCGGTGAAGAGCAGGGCGGCCGGATCCAGCGACAGGCCCGCCTCTCCGGGCTCGGAGAGGTGCACCTTGAAACAGTCGTTGAGCACCCGGGAGATGAGCCATTCGTCGCCCGCGCCGACATCCGACCCGATCGCCACATTCACGCCGAACGACGTCGTGCGCAGCCACGGCATGGTGCCCGATCCCAGGAACTGCTGCGACGTGGGGCAGTGCGCCACGCTCGTTCCCGTCTCGGCCAGGCGAGCCAGCTCGCTGTTCTCGCAGTGCACGGCGTGGGCGAGGATGCTGCGCCGCCCCAGTAGGCTCGACCCGCCTCGCGCCGAACCCGGCAGGAACCGGCCGTCGTAGGTGTCGAGGTAGGTTTCGACCTGGTAGACCGACTTCACGGCCTCGATCTCGCCCGTGCCGGGCCGGTTGTTCTCGTTCAGGTGGCTGTGGAAGTAGACCCCCTGGCCGCGCACCGCGTCGTAGAGCTCGCCGAGCCCCGCCAGGGTCGTGGGGGTGACGGAGAGGCTGAATCGCGGCACCACCGCCACCTGAAGCAGCGCGGTGGCGGCGTCGCCGGTGTCGACCGCGTGCCAGCGGGCGATCTCATCCGTCACAAGCTCCAGGGCCCTGGCCTCGCTCGTGAGCAGCGCCTGCGAGGGCTTCGAACCGACCGTCTGGATTCCGCGTCCGCTGACCAGGCGCAGTCCGGCCCGGTGCGACTCCTCGAACAGGGCGTCCTGCGCGGGAGGGAACGCGGAGCCGAAGACCAGGGCGCTGGTCGTGCCCGCGGCGACGCGGCGACGGGTGAAGTCCCGGGCGATCTGCTCGCCGAACCCGGGGTCGGCCAGGCGAGCCTCGGCCGGGAAGACGCAGTTGTCCAGCCACTCGAGCAGCTGGCCGCCGCCATAGGAATCCGTGGAATAGGTCTGCGGGAAGTGCACGTGGGTGTCGACGAAGCCGGGCAGGATGAAACCGCCCCGGTTGTCGGTGACCGCCAGGGTTTCGTAGACGGCAGGGAGGTCGACGAATGAGCCCACCCAGGCGATCCGGCCCGTGTCGGTGGTCACCAGGACGCCGTCGGGCAGGGACACGAGGTGCCGGTGCGCGGCGGCCACGGTGGGGGAGCCGGCAATGTGGAAGATGTGGCCGCGGTAGACCCGGCTGGACGGTGTCACGTGAGAGCCCGTTCTCTGTTCGTCGTTCTCTTCCACTGGACTCGTTTCCACCGGACTCGTTCAGTGTATTGGGGGTCGTCAGGCTCGACCGCCGCGCGATCAAGTAAACGCTTGCAGCAAACGCTTGCATAAGCGGTACGCGACGGAGTAGCGTCACATCTGTTGTTCTCAGCGCCACCGGGCGCGAGACAGGGGGAGTCACTGTTGACGAAACGCACCGCTACACGCCGCCCGGCCATCCGCCGCATTGTGGCCACGATCGGAGCCGGCGCGATCGTTCTCTCCGGTCTCGCCTTCTCCGAGGTGTCCGCGGCCGCCGCCACCCCGACGGTCGCCCTGGTCGGCAGCCTGCAGAGCGAGTTGGGCTGCACGGAGGACTGGCAGCCGGCCTGCGAGTCCACCGAGCTGGCCCCGACGGGCGTCGACGGGGTCTGGTCCGCCGAGTTCACGGTGCCGGCCGGCAGCTACGACTACAAGGTCGCCCTCAACGACGCGTGGGACGAGACCTACGGGCTGGTCGGTGGCGCCGACAACATCCCGCTGACCATCGCCGGTGAAAGCCGAATGAGCTTCACCTTCGACCTCGGCCGGAAGCGCGTCGGCCTCGAGGTACTCTCCCTGGCCGGTGCCTACTCCGCGGAGGACGAGGCCGTGGCGGCCGCGCCCATCCGCCAGCCCGGCAGCGACGAGCAGTTCTACTTCGTGATGACCGACCGGTTCAAGGACGCCGACCCGGCCAACAACACCGCCGGCCTCGGCGACGACCCACTGGTATCCGGCTACGACCCCGCGAACAAGGGCTTCTACAACGGCGGCGACCTCGCCGGGCTCCGTTCCCAGCTCGACTACATCGAGGGTCTCGGCACGAGCGCCCTCTGGCTCACGCCGTCCTTCAAGAACCGGGCCGTGCAGGGCGAGGGCGCGAACGCGTCCGCGGGCTACCACGGCTACTGGATCACCGACTTCACCCAGATCGACCCGCACCTCGGCACCAACGCCGAGCTCAAGGCGCTCATCGACGACGCGCACGCCCGCGGCATCAAGGTGTACTTCGACATCATCACCAACCACACCGCCGACGTCATCGACAACGAGGAGAAGCAGTACTCCTACATCGACAAGGCGACGTCGCCCTACACGACCGCGGCCGGCGAGCCCTTCGACCCGGCCGACTACGCGGGGACCGACGAATTCCCGACCCTCGACGGGACATCCTTCCCCTACACGCCGTTCGTCGCGGCCGCCGACGCCACGGCCAAGGTGCCGGCCTGGCTGAACGACCCGACGCTTTACCACAACCGGGGAGATTCGACCTTCGAGGGTGAGAGCAACCTCGACGGCGACTTCTCCGGCCTCGACGACCTGATGACCGAGAACCCGGCCGTCGTGAACGGCTTCGTCGACGTATACACGGACTGGGTCGACCTCGGTATCGACGGCTTCCGCATCGACACGGTCAAGCACGTCAACCTGGAGTTCTGGGACACGTGGTCCACGCAGGTGCTCGACTACGCGCACGCCGCGGGCAAGCCCGACTTCTTCATGTTCGGTGAGGTCTACGACGCGGATGCCGCGAAGACGTCCCCGTACGTGCGCAAGACCGACCTCAACTCGGTGCTCGACTTCGGATTCCAGTCGCAGGCGACCAGCTTCGCCGCCGGCAACTCCGCGAAGGGGCTCAGCCAGCTGTTCGCCTCCGACGACCTCTACACGACTCCCGACTCCAACGCCTCCGCGCTGCCGACCTTCCTCGGCAACCACGACATGGGCCGGATCGGCTACTTCCTGAAGAACACCGATGACCCGCTTGCCCGCGACGTGCTCGCCCACGAGCTCATGTTCCTGACCCGCGGCCAGCCGGTGGTCTACTACGGCGACGAGCAGGGTTTCATGGGCGCGGGCGGCGACAAGGACGCCCGCCAGTCGCTGTTCGCCAGCCAGGTGCCCGAGTACGCGAACCAGCCGCTGATCACCGGCGAGACCGCCGGTTCGATCGACCGGTTCGGGACGGATGCGCCGCTCTACAGTCGGATCGCTGAGCTCTCCGCGCTGCGGAGCGACCACCCGGCCCTCGCGACGGGCGCCCAGATCGAGCGCTACGCCGACACCGGGGCCGGCGTCTACGCGTTCAGCCGGGTCGACCGCACGGAGAAGATCGAACACCTCGTCGCCGTCAACAACTCGGCCGCGGCGAAAACCGTGACGATCCCCACCCTCACCACGGGTGCGTCCTACTCGGTGCTGTTCGGCGACACCGCTTCCGCGGTATCCGGCGACACCGGGGATCTGGCCGTCACCGTGCCGGCCCGCGGCTCGGTCGTGCTCGTGGCCGACCGACCCGTCAGCGCTCCGGCCGCGGCCGCCGCGATCACGGTCGCCGCCCCGGCAGCCGGAGCCGGCGTCACCGGCGTCTCACCCGTCGGGGCCACCGTCGACGACGGGACCTGGCAGGAGACCGGCTTCGCCTGGCGGGTCGTGGGTGACACTGCGTGGACCAGCCTCGGCACCGCCGAAGACACCACTCCGCGGGTCTTCCACGACACCGCCGGCCTCGCCACGGGCACCCTGGTCGAATACCGCGCCGTCTCCACGGATGCCGCCGGCCAGCGGGCCGCCGCGTCCAGCTTCGCCTCCGTGGGCAACACGGTTTCGCTCGCCGATACCGGCACGCCCGACGCCGCGATCGACCTGGTCACGGTGGCCGGTAGTCACAACTCCGAGATGGGTTGTGCCGGGGACTGGCAGCCCGGCTGTGAGGCCGCGAAACTGACCCTCCGGGCCGACGGCATCTACGCCGGCACCTTCGACCTTCCGGCCGGCGACTACGAGTACAAGATCGCCGTCAACGGCTCCTGGGACCTCAACTACGGTTCCGGCGGGGTTCCCGGCGGCGACAACGTGAGCTACACGACCGACGGCGGCCCGGTCACGTTCTACTTCGACCCGCGCAACAACTTCTTTCAGGGCACGGCCGAGGGCGATATCGTCGTCGCGGCCGGTTCCTTCCAGGAGGAGGCCGGTTGCCCCGGAGACTGGAAACCGGACTGCCTCGCAACCTGGCTGCAGGACGTGGACGGCGACGGCATCCTCACCCTGAGTTCGAACACCCTGCCGACCGGCTCGTACGAGGCGAAGGTCGCGCACAACCTCGGCTGGGACGAGAACTATGGCGCCGACGGCGTGCCGAACGGAGCGAACCTGTCGTTCACGGCCACCGAGGGCAAGGAAACCCTGTTCAGCTACGACCTCGCCGCCCACGTGCTCACGATCACGGTGACCGACCCGCCGCTGGCCGGCACCGGAGCGCAGCGCGCGCACTGGGTGAGCGAGAAGACCCTCGCCTGGCCGCGTGACCTGCTGCCCGCGAATGCCGACCCGGCCGCGCTCGGTTACACGCTGCACTCCTCGTCGTCCGCCGACCTGGCGGTCGTCGACGGAGCGGTGACCGGCGGTGACACGGTCGCCCTCGAGTACGACCCGGCCGGTCTCTCCGACGCGGAGAAAGCGCGTTTCCCGGCCCTCGCCGGGTCCGTGGCCCTGCGCCCGGTCGGTGTGGACCGGGTGGAGCTGGAACGGCTGCTGACCACCCAGCTGGCGGTGGCCCAGTCCGGCACCGACACCGGCACCGACACCGACGACACCACAGGCATCCTCACCGCGTTCACGGGCGTGCAACTGCCCGGCGTGCTCGACGACCTCTACGCGGATGCCGCAGCGGACCGGACGCTCGGCGTCACCTGGTCCAAGAAGCGGCCCACGATCGCGGTCTGGGCTCCCACGGCGCAGAACGTCGACGCGCTCGTCTGGACGGCGGGCGACACGGCCGACCCGGAGCGCATCGCGTTGACGCGCCAGGATGACGGCACGTGGACCGCGACCGGCGCCAAGAACTGGACCGGCGCATCCTTCGTCTTCGAGGTCACGGTGTTCGCGCCGACGACGGGGAAGATCGAGGTGAACCAGGTCACCGACCCGTACTCGGTCGCCCTGACGCAAAACTCCACCCGGTCGGTGCTCATCGACCTGGCCGATAAGGCTTACCGCCCCAAGGCGTGGGAGAAAGCGAAGGCGCCGGTCATCGAGAAGGCCGTGGACCGGTCGATCTACGAACTGCACGTGCGCGACTTCTCGATCTCCGACGACACCGTGCCGGAAGAGCTCCGCGGCACCTACGGCGCGTTCGGGGTCGACAGCGCGGGAACCCGGCATCTGTCCGAGCTGGCGGCTGCCGGGCTCAACACCGTGCACCTGCTGCCGACCTTCGACATCGCCACGATCCAGGAAGACCGCGCCCTCCAGGCCGTTCCGGCCTGCGACCTGGCCTCCTTCGGACCGGCCTCGCCGGGCCAGCAGGCGTGCATCCAGGCGATCATGGACCAGGACGGCTTCAACTGGGGCTACGACCCGTTCCACTTCTCGGCGCCGGAGGGGTCCTACGCGGTGAACGCCCACGGCGGCGCCCGGGTGGCCGAGTTCCGCGGCATGGTGGGGGCCCTGCACGAGGACGGCCTGCAGGTCGTACTCGACGAGGTGTTCAACCACACCGCGCAGAGCGGCCAGGGGGAGAAATCGGTGCTCGACCAGGTCGTGCCCGGTTACTACCACCGTCTCAACCCGCAAGGCTCCGTCGAGACCTCCACCTGCTGCCAGAACATCGCCACCGAGCACGAACTGGCCCAGAAGCTCATGGTCGACTCCGTCGTGCTCTGGGCGAAGGAGTACCGCGTGGACGGGTTCCGGTTCGACCTGATGGGCCACCACTCGAAGGCCAACCTGCTGGCCGTGCGGGATGCCCTCGACGCGCTCACCCTGAAAAAGGACGGCGTGAACGGCCAGGCGATCTACCTCTACGGTGAGGGCTGGAACTTCGGCGAGGTCGCGAACAACGCCCTGTTCGAGCAGGCGACGCAGGGCCAGCTGGGCGGAACCGGCATCGGCACGTTCAACGACCGGCTGCGCGACGCGGTGCATGGCGGCAGCCCCGTCGACGGCAGCACCGTGCAGCAGCAGGGCTTCGGCACCGGGCTCGGCACCGATCCCAACGGCGTGGCGATCAACGGCACCCCCGAGCAGGCGCTCGCCCGGCTCGGGCAGGTCAGCGACCTGGTGCGGCTCGGCCTGGCCGCGAACCTGCGCGACTTCAGCTTCGTCACCAGCGACGGCACGGTGAAGCGCGGCGACGAACTCGACTACAACGGGTCGCCGGCCGGGTATGCGGACCAGCCGGACGAGGTGATCAACTACGTCGACGCGCACGACAACGAGACGCTCTACGACCTGCTCGCCCTCAAGCTGCCGGCCGACACCGGGATGAGTGACCGGGTGCGAATGAACACCCTGTCCCTTGCCACCGCGACCCTGTCGCAGGCGCCATCGCTCTGGCACGCCGGAACCGACCTGCTGCGCTCGAAGTCGCTCGACCGCGACAGCTACAACTCGGGCGACTGGTTCAACCGCATCGACTGGACCGGCCAGACCAGCAACTTCGGCGTCGGTCTGCCGTCAGCGGCCGCCAACGAGGACAAGTGGGCCATCATGCGCCCGCTGCTCGAGGACCCGGCCCTCAAGCCGACGCCGGACGACATCAGCTTCGCGTCGGCCCAGGCCCAGGACCTGCTGCGCCTCAAACAGTCGACCGAACTGTTCCGGCTCGGCGATGCGAAGCTGATCAACCAGAAGCTGACCTTCCCGGCCAGCGGACCCGACGCCACCCCCGGCGTCATCGCGATGAGCGTCGACGACACGGTGGGAGGCGACGTCGACAAGAAACTGGACGGCCTGCTGGTGCTCTTCAACGCCAGCCCCGAACCTCAGACGGTTCTGCTCAGCGAGTTGGCCGGGCGCGGCTACGCCCTCAGCGGCATCCAGGCCGCCGGGACGGATGCGCTCGTCAAGTCGACGACCTGGGACGCGGCGACCGGCACGGTAACGGTTCCGGCCCGCACGGTCGCGGTGCTCGTCGACGCGCAGGAGCGGACGGCGAAGAAGCGGTAACCCGCGGATCGCACCCCGTTCAGGAGCGAACGGGGTGCAGCAGCCGCCAGATCCGGTCGCGCGACATCGGCAGTTCGGTGGGACGGATGCCGATGGCGTCGCGCACCGCGTTCGCCAAGGCGGGCGCCACCGGGTTGTAGGGCGACTCGCTCATCGACTTCGCCCCGAACGGGCCGAGCACGTCGCTCGTGTCCGCGAAGTACACCTCGGTCACGGGCAGGTCGGCGAGCTGCGGGATGTGGTAATTCCGCAGCACGCTCGTGGTCACGGTGCCCGCCCCGTCGAGGATGACCTCCTCGTAGAGCGCGGTGCCGATCGCCTGCGCGACCCCACCCTCGATCTGGCCGCGGCACTGCTCCGGGTTCATCACGACCCCGGCATCCGCCGCCTGGATCGACTGCAGAATGCGCACCTCGCCGGTCTGCGTGTTCACGGCCACCCGGAACGCGTGCACGTTGAACGCCACCGAGCGGCGGGCGCCGTCTTCGGCGCCGACACCGCGGAGAGCGGAGGCCCCGGGCGCGGATGCCCCGGTTACGGATGCCTGCCCGGCCAGTTCGGCCAGTGTCACGAACACCGCTCCGCTGCGCAGCCCGTCGGGTTCCAGGGTCCAGGCGGCGGCGGGGATCTCCGGGTGACTCTCCGTGGCGGCGGACCGCAGCGTGTCGGCCAGGTCGTTCGCCGCCGCGAGCACGGCCTTGCCGGCGATGACGACGCCCGCGGAGCCGAACGCGCCGGTGTCGTAGCCGATGGCATCCGTGTCGGACTGCAGGATCTCGATCCGGTCGGGAGTCGTGTGCAGGGCCGTGGCGGCGAGCTGCGCGTGCACCGTGGTGGTGCCGTTGCCGAACTCGGCCGTGCCGACGCGGACGGTGTAGTGGGTGGGGGATTCGAGGACCGCGTTTTCGAGGGTGACCGAGGCCTGCGCGTAGTGCCCGCGCGGCGGGGTGGTCGCGATCATGGCGGTGGCCATGCCCTCGCCGGTCTTCCAGTGCTCGCCGAGCGGCACGGTGGCGCCGTTGCCGCGGGCCAGGGCCGACTGGGCCAGGTCGAAGCACTGGTCGAGTCCGTAGCTGCCGAAGATGAGGTCCTCACCCTCCACGTGGGTGACCACGAGCGGGTCGTTCGGGCCGACCGAGTTTCGCCGGCGCAGGTCGAACGGGTTGATGCCGACGGTGCGGGCGAGCTCGTCGAGTGCGGACTCGACGCCGAAGATCACCTGGCCGAGGCCGTAGCCGCGGAAGGCGCCCGAGGGGAGATTGTTCGTGTAGACGCTTCGGGCATCCACCCGCTTGTTGGGCACCCGATAGAGGCTGACCGACTCGGAGCTGCCGTGGAACATCACCCCGGGGCCGTGGTTGCCATAGGCGCCGGTGTCGGCGAGCACACCCAGCTTCAGTGCGGTGAGGCGGCCGGCGTCGTCGGCGCCGAGGGTGACGTCGATGCGCATGGGGTGACGGGCCGGGGAGAGGGTGAACTCGTCGGAACGGCTGAACTCGTATTGCACGGGGCGCCCGGTCTTCAGCACCGCGAGCGCGACGATGTCCTCGGTCAAAATTTCCTGCTTGCCGCCGAAGCCGCCGCCGACCCGGGCTGTGAACACGCGCAGCCGCCCCGGGTCGAGGGCGAACAGGCGGCAGATCTCGCGGTGCACCAGGAACGGCACCTGGGAACTGGTGCGCAGGATGAGCCGGTCGCCGCCTGCCGATGCGTCTGCCGTGCCGGGCTCCAGCCAGCCGATGGTGGCGTGCGTCTCCAAATGGGTATGCGCCACCCGTTGGGTCTGCCAGGTTCCGCTCACGCTGTGGGCGGCGCCGGCCAGGCCGGCCGCGATGTCGCCGTATTCGCCGTGCAGCTCGGCCACCAGGTTGCGGGTCGGGTCGGCCAGCCGGCTCGCGGTGGCGTCCTTGTCGCCGTGCACCAGGGGAGCGCCGGGCAGGAGAGCGGCGTGCGGGTCGAAGACGGCCGGGAGCGTCTCGTAGTCGATCTCGATCAGGCGGCAGGCGGCCTCGGCGATGGCGAGGGTGTCGGCGACGACGGCCGCGACGCGCTGGCCGCGGAACCGCACGACCGAATCGAGCACGAGGGTGTCGTCGGGGTCGTCGAGGCGGTCCTCGTGCCGGGCGGTGGAGAACAGGGTAGCTGGGGAGTCGGCGTGGGTAAGCACGGCGTGCACCCCGGGCAGGGCCGCGGCTGCCTCGGTTTGGATTGAACGGATGCGCGCGTGCGCCTGCGTGCTCTGCAGCACGCTGAGGTGCAGGAGGCCGGGCACCGTGACGTCGAGGGTGTACGGCTCCTGCCCGCTGACCACGCGTTCGCTGGCCGGGGCCGCCAGGGAGGTGCCGACCGTGCCGGGGCGCGGTCCGGTCTGGACGACCGGGCCCAGGCCGGTGCGTGCCGGTGCGTCGGTGCGACAGGAGCTGTCTGACCTGGCTGAGCCGTTGACGGGGGTGTGGCTGCCGCGGATGGCGTCCTCGATGGCGCGGTAGCCGGTACAGCGGCACAGGTTGCCCTTGAGCAGGCGGGGGAGGTCGTCAAGGTCGGTCTCGGTCAGGGCGGACGCGGTCACGATCATGCCGGCGGTGCAGAACCCGCATTGGAACCCGGCGGCGTCGACGAAGCGCTGCTGGATCGGGGCCAGATCACCGGGCAGGCCGAGCCCGGCCACGGTCGTGACCTCTGTGCCCTCGGCCCGGAACGCCGGGTAGATGCAGGAGTGCACCGGAGTGCCGTCGACCAGCACGGAGCAGGCGCCGCAGTCGCCGGTGTCGCAGCCCTTCTTGACTTCGAAGTGCTCCTGGTCGCGGATGAAGGAGCGCAGGCACTGCCCGGGGGCAGGGGAGGCGTCGACGGGTTCGCCGTTGATCTGGAATCTCATGAGCGGTCTCCGTTCCGGGGTGCCGCCTGGTCTCGCGCGGCCGGTTCGGGTTCTTGTCTCGGTTCGGGCTGCTGTTCCAGCTCTGCTCGGATCTCCTCGCCGAGCACGCCGCTCACGGCGCGGCGCCAGTCGGCGGCGCCGTGAGCATCCGTGAACCAGCAGTCGATGGCGGCGATGTCCTGGGCGAGTGTGCCCGCGTCGGGCAGGGAATCGTAGCGCAGTTGCACCGGACGCACAGTGCCGGCGGTGACGGTGAGCACGAAGCGGCCGGTGCCGTCGCTGGCGTCGCGGGCGGTCGTGTCGTCGCTGTCGGAGAGGTCGGCGCGGTCGAGCCGGCCGATCAGCACGGCGCCGGAGCGGCCGAGTGGGGAGAGGGCGATCTTGCGGTATGCGGTGCGGGCCGCCAGCGAAGAGGTCGGCACGTGGATGGACCGCAGCACATCGCCGGTGCGGAGCGCGTTGGTGGTGTTGCCGGTGACGAAGGACGCTGCGGGCATCCGTTCGTCGCTGCCGTCACGACGCCAGATCAGCACCTCCGCGTCGAGGGCGGCAGCCAGGCTGGTCATCGGGCCGGCCGGCAGGGAGGCGCAGAGGTTGCCGCCGACGGTGGCGACGTTCCAGATCTTGAATGAGCCGTAGAGGGCGGTGCAGCACTGGTAGATCAGCGGATGCGCGGTCCAGCCGGGTGCGGCCGCCAGCCGGGAGAGTTCGGCGATGGTGCAGGTGGCGGCGATGACGAGGCAGGGGGTGGTGCCGGTGGCGCGCTCGCCGGTGTGGGCATCCGTGCCGGTGGCGGCACCTGGGCCGGTGTCCGGGGTGCCGGCATCCGTCGTCAGGGTCAGAGCGGGCCAGCCCAGGGTCTGCAGGTCGACCAGCCCGGTGAGGTGCGTCTGCGGGTCGGCGAACAGGTCGGAGCCGCCCGCGAGCGGGGCCACCTGGGCGTCGAGGAGCGCGAGATCGCCCCGGTGACGGGCGGGGGTGATCGTGAGCACGGTGTTGAGGTCCATCGTTTCCCTCACTCGACCGCTCGGGTGCAGGTCGACACCCTGAATTATCCACTCGCCCGTGTCGCCCCGCGAGTCGACGCGCTCGCTCGCGGCATCCTCACGGCGAGCCACCCTGTTTTCGCGCAGGGCACGGGTGCGCGGAAGGGCGGGGGCGAACCAATTCGACGGAGATTTTGAGCCAAAAGCGGATTTTAGGCGTGTTTTGTGCCGATTTGACCAGAATCTCCGTCGAATTCGTTCGGGCCGGAGCCAGTGGGGCTAGTGGAGCCAGAGGGGTTAGTGGGGCTAGTGGAGCCACAGGGTTAGTGGAGCCAGAGGGGCCAGTGGGGCCAGCCCAGCTAGTGGTCCACACCGTGGAGCTGGTCGAGGATGTGGTCGAGCACGTCGGCGAGGAGACCCAGTCCATCCTTCACGCCGTTGGGGGAGCCGGGGAGGTTGATCACCAGGGTGCGCCCGCGGGCGATCCCGGCGTGACCGCGCGAGATGACGGCCAGAGGGGTGGATGCGGCGCCGCGGCGGCGGAATTCCTCCATCAGCCCGGGGAGCAGCCGGTCGAGGTGCGGGAGGGTCTGCTCGGGGGTGAGGTCGTGGGGGCTGACGCCCGTGCCGCCCGTGGTGATCACAAGGTCGATGCCAGCGTCGAGGGCCTCGATCAGGGCAGCGCCGACCGGGGCGCCGTCGGGCACGACGCGGCGCTCGCCGAGCGTGAAGCCGCGCTCTCGCAGCCAGGCATCGAGGACGGGGCCGGTGCGGTCCGGGTAGACCCCGGCTGCGGCGCGGGTGGAGGCGACAATGACCTGCGCGCGGCGCGGTGCGCGCGGTGCGCGTGGTTCGGTGGGTTCGGACGGAGTCGACGGAAGGTTCGCTGTGGCGGTCACGCGCTCCATCCTGCCCCACTGCGGCAGCCGCGTTCACGCACCTCCCGGTGTCTATTCCGCAGATGCGGTAATAAGATGCTCAATATGTCTCAGATACGGATTAAAGAAGCCGCCGGATACCTCGGGGTCAGCGACGACACCCTGCGGCGCTGGATCGACAATGGGGCGCTCGCCGCGAGCACCGACGACGCCGGACGCATGGTCGTCGACGGATCCGACCTGGCCCATCTGGCCCGGGAGACCGCGCTGGCCCGAGAGGACGCGCTGTCGCCCGCGGATCCGTCCACGACGGCGAGCTCGGCCCGCAACCGTTTCGTCGGGCTGGTCACCCGCGTGGTGAGCGATCCGGTGATGAGCCAGGTCGAGCTGCAGTGCGGCCCCCACCGGGTGGTGTCCCTGATGAGCACCGAGGCCGTGCGTGACCTCGGCCTGGTGCCGGGGTCGGTGGCCGTGGCCGTGGTCAAGGCCACCACCGTGATCGTCGAAACCCCGAAGGGCCAGTCGTGACCCTATTGTGGAGCGTGCGCGTCGCGGTCGGGCTGGCGGCGGCATCCGTCGTGCTGGCCGGCTGCGCAGGAACGGCCGGAGCCTCGTCGGGGGCGACCGGGGCGTCTACGGAGCAGGGCGAGACGCTCACCGTGTTCGCCGCGGCATCCCTCACCGAGACCTTCACCGAGCTGGCCGACCGGTTCGAGGCCGTCCATCCCGGCGTAACGGTCGCGCTCAACTTCGGGGGATCGGCCGACCTCGTTACCCAGATCCGGGAGGGCGCCCCTGCCGATGTTTTCGCGGCGGCGGACGCCAGGACCATGGCCAAGCTCAGCGGCGACGGCCTCCTCGACGGCGTCCCGGTGGTCTTCGCCACCAACACCCTCATGATCGCCGTGCCCGCCGACAACCCGGCCGGCATCGATTCCTTCGCCGACCTCGCCGCGCCGAATGTGGACGTAGTGGTCTGCGCGCCGCAGGTGCCGTGCGGCACCGCGCTGCCGGCCCTCGAGGCGGCGGCCGGCGTCCGGCTCGCGCCGGTGAGCGAAGAGAACGCCGTCACCGGCGTGCTCGGCAAGGTCACATCGGGCGACGCGGATGCCGGGCTCGTCTATGTGACCGACGTCACCTCCGCCGGCGACGCGGTTCTCGGCATCCCGGTGCCGGAGGCAGATCAGGCCGTGAATGAATACCCGATCGCCGTCGTGGCGGGCAGTGAGCAGGCGCTGCTCGGGGCAGCCTTCACCCGGTTCGTGACCGGAGCGACCGGTCAGACCGTGCTTGGGGCGGCCGGTTTTGGCGCGCCGTGAGGTGGTGGTGAGTCGCTCCGACTCCCACACCGGCCCCCACGACGGCCGGGTCACCCTCGGCGTGCCCCGCTGGACCCTCCTCGTGGCTGCCCTCGGCGTCCTGTTCATCGTGCTGCCGATCGTGGGCATGACCCTGCGCGTTGACTGGTCCCGGTTCGGTGCGCTTGTGACCTCCGAAGCGGCGGTCGCGGCGCTGCTGCTCAGCCTGCGCACCGCCATGATGAGCACCGTGCTCTGCCTGCTGTTCGGCGTGCCGATGGCTCTCGGCCTGGCCCGCAGCCGGTTTCCCGGACAACGCCTCGTGCGCGCCGTCGTTCTGCTGCCGCTCGTGCTGCCGCCCGTTGTGGGCGGTATCGCCCTGCTGTCGACCTTCGGGCGCCGCGGCCTGCTCGGCGAGACTTTCGAGGTGCTCGGCATCCAGATCGCGTTCTCGACCACCGCCGTCGTGCTCGCGCAGACCTTCGTGGCGCTGCCGTTCCTGGTGCTGAGCGTGGAGGCGACCCTGCGGGCCTCCGGCGCGCGCTTCGAGGCGGTCGCCGCCACGCTCGGCGCCACCCCCGGCACGGTCTTCCGGCGGGTGACGCTACCGCTGGTGCTGCCCGGTCTGCTCTCCGGCGCGGTGCTCGCGTTCGCGCGCGCGCTCGGTGAGTTCGGGGCGACCCTCACGTTCGCCGGCAGCCTGCAGGGGGTCACCCGCACGCTGCCGCTCGAGATCTACCTACAGCGGGAAACGGATGCGGATGCGGCCGTCGCCCTGGCTCTCCTCCTCGTGGCCGTCGCCCTGATCGTGATGGTCGCCACCCACCGGCCGCGCGGACTCTCGTGACCTTCGAACTGGCCGCCGTGATGCGCCGGCGCGGACTGGAGGTCGCCTTCACCGTGTCGCCGGGCGAGACGGTGGCGCTGCTCGGCTCCAACGGGGCCGGCAAGTCCACCATTCTCGAGCTCTGCGCGGGTCTGCTGCGGCCCGACTCGGGTAAGGCCACCCTCGACGGGCAGGTCTTCTTCGATCTGGCGGCCGGCGGTGCAGACCGTGCCGGCGGTGCAGACCGTGCCGATGGTAGGCGGCCGGGCATCTTCACACCGCCGCACGCCCGACGCACGGTGCTGCTCGCCCAGGAGCCGCTGCTCTTCCCGCACCTGAACGTGCGCGACAATGTGGCGTTCGGGCCGCGCAGCGCGGGGGAATCCCGGGCTGCGTCACGACTTCTCGCCGACGAGTGGCTCGCCGCCGCCGAGGTGTCCGACTTCGCCGACCGGCGGCCCGGGATGCTGTCCGGCGGCCAGGCCCAGCGGGTCGCGGTGGCCCGGGCTCTCGCGGCCAGTCCGCGGCTGCTGCTGCTCGACGAGCCCATGACCGCGCTCGATGTGGCGGCGGTGCCCGCCCAGCGCCAGTTGCTGCACCGGGTACTGCTCGATCGGTCCGTCATCCTGGTCACCCACGACCCGCTCGACGCCCTCGCGCTGGCCGACCGGGTGATTGTGCTGCAGGGCGGGCGCATCATCGAGGAGGGGCCGACCCGTTCGGTGTTCGCGCACCCGCAGGCCGAGTTCACCCGGGCCCTGACGTTCGGGCTCGACCTGTCTGCCTCGCCGTGATACCCCTGTCAGAGTTCGGTGTGCATTGCCCGGGGGAGGGAATACGCTGGATGATATGACGTCTTCCGCTTCACCGTCCACCCGTGCGATGGCTCGCCCGCTGACGGACGAGGAAGTCGACCGCATCCGCAACGACTTCCCGATCCTCGATCAACTGGTCAATGGGCATCCGCTCAATTACCTCGACTCGGGCGCTACCTCGCAGAACCCGCTCAGCGTCATGGAGGCCGAGCAGGAGTTCTACGAGCAGCGCAATGCAGCCGTGCACCGCGGGGCCCACACGCTCGCGTTCGGAGCCACCGAGACGTTCGAGGCAGCCCGGGCGACCGTGGCCGCGTTCATCGGGGCGAAGGCCGACGAGATCGTCTGGACGTCGAACGCGACCGAGGGCATCAACCTCGTCGCCTACGCCTTTTCCAACGCGTCGCTCGGCCTCGGCGGCCCCGCGGCGACACGATTCTCACTCGGCGCCGGCGACGAGATCGTCGTCACCGAGATGGAGCACCACGCCAACCTGATTCCGTGGCAGCAGCTCGCGTTGCGTACCGGCGCGACCCTGCGGTTCATCCCGGTTCTAGATGACGGCACGCTCGACCTGGCCGCGGCGGCGGCAGTCATCGGAGCCCGCACCCGCCTGCTCGCGCTCACGCACGCCTCCAACGTGGTGGGCACGATCAACCCGGTCGCCGAGCTCGTAGCTCTGGCCCGCTCGGTGGGCGCGCTGGTGCTGCTGGACGCCTGCCAGTCGGTGCCGCATCTTCCTGTGGATGTCGCCGCCCTCGACGTGGACTTCGCCGTCTTCTCCGGGCACAAGATGCTCGGCCCGACCGGCATCGGTGTGCTCTACGGCAAGGCCGAGCTGCTCGCGGGCATGCCGCCGTTCCTCACCGGCGGATCCATGATCACCACCGTGGACATGCACACCGCCGAGTTCCTCGCCCCGCCGCAGCGGTTCGAGGCCGGTACCCAGCGCATCTCCCAGGCGATCGCCCTGGCCGCCGCGGTGGAGTACCTGACCGAGACCGGGATGGAACGCATCGCCGCGCGCGAGGCCGAACTGGGGCAGCGCCTCGTGGCTGGGCTCGTCGGCATCCCCGGGGTGCGTCTGCTCGGGCCGCCGGCCGGAGTCGACCGCATTGGTCTGGCCAGTTTCGACCTGGCCGGGGTGCACGCCCACGATGTCGGTCAGTACCTCGACGAGGCCGGTATCGCGGTGCGCGTCGGGCACCATTGCGCCCAGCCGCTGCACCGCCGGCTCGGCGTGACCGCGTCGACGCGGGCGAGCACCTACCTGTACACGACCACCGACGAGGTGGACCGGTTCCTGGCGACCCTGGCCGAGGTTGCCCCGTTCTTCGGAGTGAAGTCATGACCCAAAGTGCCATGCAGCAGCTCTACCAGCAGATCATCCTCGACCACGCCAAGTCCCGGAACGGTGCCTCGGCGGAGGGGCTGCCACCGCTCGAGGCAGCCGGGACTGCTGCCGGTGCTTCTCTTGGCGCTGCTTCTCCTGCCGGTGCGGGTTCCGGGTTGCGCGTGACGGAGTCGCACCAGGTGAACACGACCTGCGGGGACGAGGTGACCGTGCGCATCGGCTGGCGTGCCGGTGAATCCGGGGGCTCGCCCGCGTCGGCCGGCGAGCCTGCCGACGATGTCGTGATCGAGGAGTTCGCCTGGGCCGGCGACGGATGCTCGATTTCGATGGCCTCGGCATCCGTGCTGCACGACATCGTGCGGGGCGAGAACGTCGCCACCGCGCGGGCCGTGCTGAATACCTTCCGCGAGATGCTGCGCTCGCGCGGCACGATCGAGCCCGACGAGGAGGTGCTCGGTGACGCTGCCGCCTTCGCCGGCGTCTCCCGCTACCCGGCCCGCGTCAAGTGCGCGATGCTGCCGTGGGTGGCGTTCGAGGCGGCTCTGCTCGCGGGGTAGGGCTCGTGTAGGGCTTGTGTGGGTCTGCGCAGGGATCGCGCAGGCTCGGAGGCTAGGGTGGTCGGAGGCCGCGCGACGCGGCTCCGGACGACGGTTCAGTACCCGGCACGCGACAAGACTGGCCACGGGAGCTGTTGTCATGTCGTGGATCATCCTCATTGTGTCCGGGGTCCTGGAAGCCGTTTGGGCCACGGCGCTCGGTAAGTCGGCCGGGTTCACCCGACTGTGGCCATCCGTCGTGTTCGCGGTGGCGCTCGTGCTCAGCATGGGCGGGCTGGCCTTTGCCATGCGGGACATCTCGACCGGGACCGCGTATGCCGTCTGGGTCGGGATCGGCGCGGCGCTCACCGTGCTCTACGCCATGGTCTTCGGCGCCGAGCCGGCCTCCCTGCTGAAGATTGTGCTCATCCTCGGCCTGGTGGGGTGCGTCGTCGGGTTGAAATTCGTCGACGCCGCGCACTGAGTCGGTCGCTGAGCGCGTCCGACGCTGCGAGCATCAGGGCATCAAAACGGTGGAACATCAGAACGGTGGCGGCTCGTCCGCTTCGGGTGGCCGAGACCTCGCGTCAGATGAAGGCCTCGGCGGCGGATGCGGCCCCGGCTTCGGTCGACGCTCCGGCGCACGGATGATCGTGGCCGGCTCACTGATGAACGTGCGCCCGGTCGGCGATGTCCACTTCAGCGTGCCGTCCGACAGGTGCATGTAGGTCCACCGGGTCTCTGACTTCAGCGCATGGTCGGCCGGACACAGATGCGCCAGGTTGCCGTGCTCCGTCAGCCCGTCGAACTGCCAGTCGAGGGTGTGGTCGATGTCGCACTGTGTCGCCGCCCGGCGGCAGCCCGGCCACCGGCAGGTTTCGTCTCGCACCCGGAGGTACCGTCGCAGTTCCTTCGGCACCTTGTAGCGGGTGCGCCCGACCGAGAGCACCACTCCCGTCTCCGGGTGGATCAGGACTCGGATGAAGCCGGGTGCCCGAGCCGCGATCTCGCGTGCGGTGTCGGGGGCGATCGGTCCGTATCCCTTGAGGTGCCCGGGTTCCTCGGAGTGGCCGAGGAGCGTCATCACCGGGACGGTCACGTGCACCGAGCCCCGGATTCCCTTGCCCACCCCGGAGGCGGTGACCCCGTCGAGGATGAGGTCTTCGAAGACGTCCGCCCGCAGCTGCGTCAACGCGCGGGTCTCGTTCGGGCCCTGCAGGCTCATCCCCATCACGGTGAGGCGGTCGTACCCGGCCTTCACCTTCTCCGCCGAGTCGAACCAGTACAGCGACGCCATCCCGTCGGGCTCCGGCTCGAAGACCACTTTGCGGTCGGCCACCGATTTCTGGTGCCGGGCTGTGATCGACTCCGGGTGCTGCCGTTCCCGCATGACGCGTGCCTTGTACTTCAGGTTGGCCACGGTCAGGTGCGGAGCGGATTTCAACAGCGCCTCTTCGAACCCGGCCAGTGCCTCGGCGGGGAGTGACCAGGCCTGGTTCATGATCGCCTGCGCGTGCCGGTACGTGATCGACCCGTCCTGCAGCGCGGCCCGGGTGGCGGGCAGCTCATTCATCAGGGTCTGGCTTTCGGCGATCAGGGTCTCGGTCGAGCGCACCGGCAGCCGCAGGGTGCACGCCAGCTCGGTGACGAACTCCCGTTTGGCGACCATGGCGGCATCCCACCGGGCACGAGGCACCCCGGCCGTGACCCCGGATATGGCCGGAGGACCTTCCCGAGCCTTGTCTTTGGCTGCCTGGACCGCGTCCAGGGCCAGTACCTCGGCGAACCGGCGGGCCTGATCGACCTGCTCGGCCAGGCGGGCGTCGACCCGGGCGGACTCCGCCTGCGTCTCCCGGATCGCATCGAAGTGACGACCCAGGCGTTCTAGCTGCTCACGGTAGGAGGGCTTCATGAGTCACACGTTACGGGCGGCCACTGACATTCGTGGGGCCAGATCGGCACCCGTCAGTACCCTGTGGATAACCTGATCGCACCCGTATTGTGGAGGAGTAGAGCAATGCGCCCAGGGCCCGCTGCGGGCATCCGCTACTGGGCCGGCGGCACGCATCCGTTGTCACGTAAACGCGGAGATTTCTGGCAAAACACCGGTTGTGGTCGCCGGTTGCCCGGCGTGTCGCGAGAATCTCCGAGGTCAGCGAATTCGACCGCGACGGATGCCCCGGCGAACCTCTGGAGGTCGACGCACCGGGTCTCGACAAGCTCGACCACCGGGCCGACCACCGGGCCGACCACCGGGGCTGGCCATCGGAAACGGCTCTTCACTCGGGCGGGCCTTCGGCGTATGTTTGAGGTGGAAAAAGCGAAAAGTCAACGCCCGCCGGGGTGGTCAACCTACCCCTGCTGGGCGAGGAGTTCCGGCCACGATTCGCGCTCACCGCTTCACCGACAGTCGGCTCTCCGCCTCGGAAGCACGCCCTGATCGACATCCAGTGCGGCGCGGGATGCCCGATACGCGGCGGCTTCAACGTCTACCCCTCCACACGCGCCACGAATCACCTGCACCACCAAGGAGGCGTTTCACAATGATGAAAGAACTGCACACCGTGTTACCGGCGGCGGAACTCAAACGAGCCCAGTCGTTCTACCACGACGCGCTTGTCCTCGACCCCGACGAAACCAACGAGGGAGTCCTCGTGTATCACGTCGGGTCGGGATCGGTCTTCGAGATCTACGAGACCAGTAATGCCGGCACGGCCCAGAACGCCCAGATGGGCTGGATCACGGATGACCTCGACACCGAGATGAGCACGCTCCGCGAACGCGGAGTCGTCTTCGAGGAATTCGACATCCCCGGCATGAAGACGGTGAACGGGGTCGTCACGGCCGAAGACATAAAATCGGCCTGGTTCCGCGACACCGAAGGCAACTTCATCTGCATCTCGCAGACGATCTAGCCACCCCAGTCACCCCACTCACCGATCCCGGGCGGCGCGGAGGCGCCGCCCGGTCCCTCGCTTGGCCGTCATGCTCGGCGCGTGCTCGGCGCGTGCTCAGTGCGTGCCCGGCGCATGCTCGGCGCGTGCCCGGTGCGTGCTCGGCGCGTGCTCGGCGCGTGCTCGGCGCGTGCCCGGTGCGTGCTCGGCGCGTACTCAGTGCGCGCCCAGCCGGTGTGCCAACTCGCGAAGCACCACGGCCAGGCGGTCGCCGAAACCCTGCGGGACCTGCTGCGGCAGGGCATCCGTCGGCCACCAGGCGACGTCTTCGCTCTCGTGGCTCGTCACGGGCATCGCATCGGCCCGTGCGACAGCCGCGAAACCGATGTCCCAGTGCGTGGTGCAGAGCCCGAACCGCGAACTGAGCGCGTGCCGGTGCACGTCGACCGGCAACGGGTCGCCGGTCCCGGCGACGAGTCGGCCGTCGAGAGGACTGAGTTCGGCGATGCCGCCCTCTTCGCGGGCCTCGCGCAGGGCGGCCGCGGCCACGGAGAGGTCGGATGCCTCGATGTGCCCGCCGAGTTGCACCCAGAACCGGCCCTTTTTATGGAAGCAGAGCAGCACGCGACTCAGGTCCGGAGTGAAGACGAAGCAACTCGCGGTCAGATGCTCGGCGCCGCCGTCGCGGTCGAGCGCAGAACCGCGGCCCGCCCGCACGAAGTCGATATATTCGCTTCGCAACCGGGCCTGGGCCGGGTCGACCGGCATCCAGCCGGCCAGGAGCGTCTCAACGTCGAGTGCTGCGGGGAGGTGGTGTGCGCCGGAATGCAGATCGATGCCCTGGGTCATATCCGAAGGCTATCCGCCGGGCGACACCCAGCGGTGCAGCCACTCGGTCGTCAAGCCGGCAGGGTGAGCCGTCCGCTCAGGCCGAGCGGGCGCCCAGCTCGGCGCGGAGCGGCCAGTCCTGGCCATCGAGGATGATCTGCGCCGAGCGACCGGTGGCGGCATTGACGACGATCGGCGCCATCAGGTTCACGGTCGTTCCGTCCTCGCCGGGGTTCGTCACCACAAGCAGCAGCGCGTCATCCGGCCCGGTCAGGCCGAGCGATGCCGCGTGCTCGTCGCTGATCACGGGGGAGTAGTCGGGCAAGTAGACGGATGCGTCGAGCACGAACAGACGGGTTCGCTGGTCCGCTGCGGACTGCAGCGAGAACAGGCCGTCGGCGCCGGGAATCTCGGTCAGGCTGAACTCGGTCAGCGGGTCCAGCCCGGGCGGCGGGGACACGAAGCTCAGGGCGGCGGTCACGGTGCCGGCGGTCGAAACGGCGCTCATCGAAGGAAGTCCATCAGCGTCGGCTGGAGCACCCGGGCGGTGACCGACAGGGCCGCCTGGTAGGTGACCTCCTGCAGTTTCAGGTCGAGGATGGCCTGGCCGAGGTCGACATCCTCGATTCCGGCCCGCTGGGCCTCGAGATTTCCCTTGTGCTGCACGAGTGCTTCCCCGGCTTTCTGGATCTGGGCCTGACGCACACCGACATCGGTCTGCGCCGTGAGCACGGTCTTCATTGCCAAGTCTATGGCTGTGAGGTGGGCACCCACGTTCGTGCCGGTGCGCAAGTCGTCGGCGATGGTGCCGATCAGAGCAAAAATCGAATTCGTAGCCGTGCCGAAGATGGCGGCGCCGTCGGCGTCGACCCTCACGGTGGTGTCCGCGCCGATGCGGCGGTCGACGCTTGCGGTCGCGGTGCCCGTGAAGGTGAAGTCGGGGTCGTCCCGGAAGGCGAGCCCGGCATCCGAATTTCCGGCGAAGACGCTGCGGCCCAGGTAGTCGGCGTTCGCCTGCGCGAGCAGGTTCTGGGTGAGGCCGTCGAGGCGGGCCGCGATGGCCTCCTTCGCGGCGGGGGAGAGAGCGCCGTCGTTGGCACCCTGCACGGTCAGGTCGCGCACCTGGTTCAGCAGGTTCGTGGCCTCGGCCAGTGCCATGCTGGCGGTGGTGAGCCAGCCGTCGCCGTTGTCGGCGTTGCGGGCGTACTGCGTGACCGCGCGCTGCTCGGCGCGCACGGTGAGGGAATCGGCTGCCCGAGCGGGGTCGTCGGAGGGGCGGGCGATGGCCTTGAGCGAGGTGGCCTGCTCCTGCAACTGCGCCATCCGGGCGAGGTTGGCCTGCAGATTGGTCTGTGCGGAGCGCATCTGGGTCTGGGAGGTGACGCGGGCGATCATGGGTTACCTTCCCACCAGTCCGGTGCGATTGATCAGGGTGTCGAGCATTTCGTCCACGGCGGTCAGCACCCGGGCGGCGCCCTGGTACGCGTGCTGGAACATAAGCAGGTTGACGTTCTCCTCGTCGAGATCGACGGAGGAGTTCGAGAGCTGAGCGCCCACCGCGGCGGTCGAGGTGAGGTCGGCGAGGGATGCCTGGCGCAGCGCGTTCTTCGTGGTCACGGCCAGCGAGGTGACAATGTTCGACCAGTCGGTGCTGGGGGACCGCACCGGGTTTCCCGCGGCGTCCACGACCGTGCCGGCGCCGAGCTGGGCGATCCTGTCGGCGATGGAGCCGTCGAGGGCGCCGTTCGCGGTGAGCCCGGTTGAGAGCTCGGCGGCGTTCGTCGGCAGGACGGACAGGCCGAGCGCGGCCGGTCCCGTGCCCGCCGAGCCGAAGAAGGGGCCGGGGCGGGTCGAGTTGTCGCCGGTGGAATAGATCGCGTTGACCTTCGCGGCCAGGCCCGTGGCGAAGGAGTTGTACGCCGCGGCGGCTTCGGCGAGGGCGCCGCCGGTGCCGGCGGCATCCGTTTTCGTGAGCAGGGAGAGCGCGCCGGCGAGCTCGCCGCCGTCGACGGGGATCGCGCCGGTGCGGTCGGCCCACTCCACGCGCACGGGCCCGGCGGTGCCGACCGGGTCGGTGAGGCCGTTCGGACCGTCGAGGGTGCGGGCACCGAGCGCAACGAGTGGGCGGGCGGTGTCGCCGGTGACCAGCGCGTTGCCGCCCACGAGCACGTCGACGGTGCCGTCGGGGCGGTTGACGACGGTGCCGCCGGTGAGGGCGGCCAGGGTCGTGGTGAGACCGCTGCGCTGGTCGATCAGCTCGTTGGCGTTTCCGCCGCCAGCAATCGACTGACGGATGCGCGCGTTCAGCTCGGCCACCTGGGCGGCCGCGCCGTTGATCTCGGCGACCATGGTGTCCACGCTTCCGCGTTCCGACGACCACTTCGCGGCGACCGCCTGGTACCCCTGCCTGATCTGGGTGGTGACGGCGCCGGCCTGGCCCAGCAGCACCCCGGCGGGCGCGGTCTCACCGGCGGCGTTGGCCACGTCGTGCCAGCCGGCCCAGAACTCCTGCAGCTGGGCGGAGAGCCCGTTCTCGCCGGGCTCCTTCAGCGAGGCCTCGACGGCGCTCAACGCGTTCGCCCGCACCGCGGAGTAGCCGGCGACCGCGGCGGTGCCGCGCACCTGGGCGTCCAGCGACGCGCTGCCGAGGCGGGCGATTCCGTCGACGCTGACACCCTGGCCGGGGCGCACCCCGGAATTCATCAGGCCCACACGGGTCGACGCGTCTACCGCGGAGGTCGTCACCCGCTGCCGGGTGTACCCCTCCGTGTTCGCGTTGGCGATGTTCTGGCCCACGACGTCGAGACCCTGCCGGGCGGCGACCAGGCCGGTGTAGGCGGTGTTGAGTCCTCCGAAGGTGCTCATCGCGGCACCCTCACAGAATCTGGTCGAAAAGTCGGGAGCCGGTGGGGCGCGCACCGGCGGCCCCGGTGGCGTCATACGTCTGAGTGTTCGCGCGCACGTCGGCCAGGGTCTCCTGGCTGGAGCGGGCGGCGGAGCGCAGCAGCTGCTCGTTGGCGTCGCGCAGTTCCTTGATCTGGGTGGTCAGTTCACCCATCGCCTTGAGGTGCGCGGCCATGATCTCGGACCACGGGCCGGCGGGGGCGTGAGCCACGAGCTCGCGCAGGGTGGCGTCTTCGGCCGTTCCCCAATCGAGGGCGACGGCGGCAACCTCGACCGAGCGGGCGAGGCCGGCATCCCGAACGTGGCCGAGCACCTGCTCTACCTCACGGGTGCCCTGCTGCAGCCAGCGGGTCTTGCCGTTGGTCAGCAGCAGCTGTTCCTCGTCGAGTTTGAAGACGAGCAGTTCGAGGAGCTCCCGCTCGCGCCACAGCAACGCTGATAGTTCATTGGCGCCCACGTCTCCTCCAACTGCCTGTCGTCTGGTGCGGCCGGTCCGCGCAAAATCGCGCAGGTCAACGGCTTGTTACTACGACTATCGGCAGGTGACGGCCCCCGGTTAGCCACGGTGTGGATTCAGACTGCCAGCCGAGACTGAAGGTGTCCACTAAAGGGAGGACACGATTCCGGCAGACACCGGATGCCTGGCCCCCGTTGCGGGGTGATCCGCCCCGATGTGGGGGTGCCTGGCCCCGTTGTGGGGGCACCGTTGCGCATTCGGCCACCGACCGCGCCTTTACGTTTTAATCATGGCCGCGAAGTTCTGTGGCCTGGGCCCCGAACCCCTGCGTCACATCCCCGCTTTCTCGCAACGTCCCCGTGCCTACCCGGCCACTCGTTCGACCAGGCCCTTGCCTGATCGATCGGGACAATTCAGGTGTCAAGCACTCAGGGAGTTCCGTGTGAATCGTGCAGAACGCAACCAGTTGGTGATCGACAACCTCCCGCTCGTCGGCTACCTCGTTTCCGAAACCTGGGCCAAGGCCCGGCACCTCTCCCGCGACGACCTGGCCTCGGCCGGAGCTCTCGCCCTGATCACCTCGGCGGATGCCTTCAACGCCGACCTCGGCGTTCCGTTCGGAGCGTTCGCACGGCGCCGCATCATCGGCGCCTTCGCTGACGAGATGCGCTCCAATGACTGGGCCACTCGGATGGCCCGCCGCCGCATCAAGGAGACCCGTGCCGTTCAGCAGACGCTGGCCGGCGCCCTCGGCCGCGCGGCATCCGTCGACGAGGTCGCCGCCGCCCTCGGCGTCGACCGGGATACCGCGATCGCCGGCCTGTCCGACTCCGAGCGCACCGTCTCGACCCTCGATGACGCCACCGCCGAGTTCCTGGTTTCCGGAACCGAACTCCCCGGCGACTCGCTGCTCTCCGCCGAGCGCCTGGCCTACCTGCACGCCGCCATCGCGGCACTGCCGGATAAGATGCGCGTGATCGTTCAGCAGGTCTACTTCGACGACCGCTCGGTCAAGGAGATCGCGGTCGAGCTCGGAATCACCCACTCGGCGGTGTCTCAGCAGCGGGCGGAGGCCATCCGTCTGCTCCGCGACGGCCTGGGCACGCACTACTCCGACGACGCCGAGGTGGAATACGTTCCCGAGTCCCGCATTGCGCCGGCCCGCCGCAGCGCCTACCTCGCCCGCCTCGCCGACCAGGCCATGCTCGGCCTCGCCACCGCGAGCGGGGTGGCGTACGCCGCCGGGTCGACGGATGCTGCCGATCCTGCCGGTTCAGACACCCGGGAAGTTTTTTCGATCAACGGCTAACGCGGTCTCAGCAGAGGCCGATAGCTCACTGTGTCAGGCCATGGATGGCCTGGCGTTCACCACCCAATCACGGAGGATTTCATCATGGGTATGCAGATCAACACCAACCTCGCGGCCAACAACACGTACCGCAACCTGGCCGCCACGCAGAACGACATGTCCAAGTCCCTGGAGAAGCTCTCCAGCGGCCTCCGCATCAACCGCGCAGCGGATGACGCGGCCGGCCTGGCCATCTCCGAGGGCCTCAAGTCGCAGGTCGGTGGCCTCACGGTCGCCAGCCGCAACGCCCAGGACGGCATCTCGGTCATCCAGACCGCTGAGGGCTCCTTGAACGAGGTCACCTCGATCCTGCAGCGCGTTCGTGACCTCGCAGTCCAGGCCGGCAACGACTCGAACAACACCGATTCGCGTACCGCGATCACGACCGAGGTTCTTGCCCTGGGCAAGGAACTTACCCGTATCGGGGCCTCGACCAACTTCAACGGTACGGCCCTGCTCGACGGCGTCAAGGCGTCGCTGACCTTCCAGGTCGGCGCTGGCAGCGTCGCTGCAACCGACCAGATTGTTGTGAATCTCACGAACGTGTCTACTATCGGTGCCGCCATTGAGGTGCTGGGAACTGCAGCGACTGACGGTTTCAAGGACGCAGCAACGGCCCTGTCCACCATCGCCGCACTGGACCTGAACATCAAGGCCGTGTCCACGTCACGCGCCGAGCTTGGCGCGAACCAGAACCGGTTCGAGAGCGTCATCAAGAACCTGGCCGTCTCCAAGGAGAACCTCACCGCTGCCGGCTCGCGCATCCGCGACACCGACATGGCCGAGGAAATGGTCAAGTACACCCGTTCCAGCATCCTCTCGCAGGCCGGTACCGCCATGCTCGCGCAGGCCAACCAGTCCGCTCAGGGCGTGCTGTCGCTGCTCCGCTAACCCTGAGTAGCTGAACCTTTCGGGAAACCGCACGGTGAACTATGGCTGGTGGTGACCTAAGAGATGAACTGGACCTCATCCCTCGGTCGCCGCCAGCCATTCACGTTTACACCCGCACCATCCAGCTTGATCGCAGAAACGTAAGGAGGGGAAGACATGACGAACGCCATCGACGGACTCGTCTCCGGGCTCGACACCACCTCCCTGATCAACTCCCTGATGCAGGTCGAAGCCGTTCCGCAGACGCTGCTGAAGGCCAAGGTCTCCTCGTCGCAGAACCTGATCTCGGCGCTGCAGGGCCTCAACACCCAGATCGCCGGCCTGGCCGATCTGGCCGGCAAGGCCGCGAAGCCGGCCGCACTCGACCTCTATTCGGCCACCAGTACCTCTCCCACCGTCACGACGGCGGTCTCGGCCAACGCCAGCGCCGGGCAACTCGACGTCGTCGTCACCAACCTCGCTCGCAGCCAGGTCGGCGTCTCCGCGGCCATGACCGCCTGGCCCGCCGACCCGGCCGTGCTGACCATCGTCTCCGGCGGTGTCACGACCGAGATCTCCGTCAGCTCGACCTCTCTCGACGCCGTCGCCACGGCCATCAACGCCGCCAACACCGGAGTTACCGCCACGAAGGTCGCGTCCGGAGTGGATGCCGGCGGCGTCGCTCAGTACCGGCTCCAGTTCACCGGGAATGACTCCGGTTCGGCCAAGGCCTTCAGTGTCTATCAGGGCACCGCCGCCGAGGTCACGGCGAACAGCGCGCCCGATTTGCTGGCCGCCGCGGGTGCCGCCGTCATCCGCACCGCCCAGGACGCCAGCGTCACCCTGTGGGCCGGTAGCACCGCCGCCCAGACGATCACCTCGGCCACCAACACGTTCGCGAACCTGCTGCCCGGCGTCGCGATCACGGTATCCGCCGTCTCCGTTGACCCCGTCACCATCAAGGTCGCTCGTGACGACGCGCAGATCGGCTCCCTGGCCTCGGGTCTGGTCAGCTCCCTGAACGGCGTCTTCGCGCTGATCTCCACCAAGTCCGCGGTCGTCAACAGCACCAACGCGTCGGGGGCCGCCGTGTTGTCGGCCGGCATCTTCACCAGCGACAGCACCGTGCGCGACGTCAAGCAGCGCATTCTCACGGCCGCCTCGGCACCGATCAACGGGCACTCGCCGTCGGAGTACGGCATCAGCATCACCCGATCCGGCACCATGGAGTTCGACGCGGCCAAGTTCGCCGCGGCCCTCGCCAAGGACCCGGTAACCGTCAAAGCAGCAGTGCAGGAGATCGCGACCCGCGTCGCAGCAGCGGCGTCATCGGCCTCGGACAAATACGACGGTCAGATCACCGCGAAGATCACCGGTCAGCAGTCCACGGTCAAGAACTTAGGCGACCGCATCGCCGACTGGGACCGCAGCCTGGCCACCCGCCGGGCGACCCTGCAGAGCACCTACACCGCACTGGAAACCCAGCTCAGCGCCCTGAAAGCACAGTCCTCGTGGCTGAGTGCCCAGGTTGCCGGGCTCCCGACCTCGAGCACAGGATGATGATGGCTGTTATGAGCATGATGGGTGGGGCACAGGCCCGGCGCGCACAGTTGAACCGCGAAGCGGTGCTCTCGGCCACGCCGGTGCGCCTGCTCACGATGCTCTACGACCGGTTGCTGCTCGATCTCGGCCGCGCCGAGATCGCCCAGAATATCGAGGACTGGGCCGTCGCCTCGGAGCACCTCCTGCACGCCCAGGCGATCGTCTCCGAACTGTCGACCTCGCTCAACGTGGAGGCCTGGGAGGGCGGCGAGGGTCTGTTCGCCCTGTACACCTACGTGTCCAACGCGTTGATGAGCGCCAACATCCATCGGGATGTCGCCCGTACCCGGGAGGCCATCGCCCTGCTCGAGCCGCTGCGGCAGACCTGGCACGAAGCGGCCGAGCTGCTGCCGGCCCAGAGCGCGGCGCGTGCCGGCGGGGAGTACGGTCTTGCCTAGGGTTCTGCTCGACACCCACGAATCTGCCAACGACCGCCAGGAGTGGCTGGATGTGCTCGACCAGCTCGAGTCGAGCCTCGGCTCGGGCGCGCGCGACGCCGTGCTGGCCGGCCCGGGGGAGCGCTTCTCTACCGGCGTGCAGTGGCGTGCGCCCGCACACCTGGGCCAGCTGCCCGCCGACCTCGAGACGCGCGCCCGGCGCCTGCTCTCCGGCCAGCTCGAACTGATCAGCGAGATCGAGGATGCCCGGCGCTCCGCCGGCGTGCACCTCGCCGCCGTGCGCACCATCATCTCGGCCCAGCACACCGACCAGGCCGTCTACCTCGACATAGCCGGCTGACTGCCCGCCCACCTCTCGCCCGTTGCCGGCTACCGCCGCTGCGGGCCAACTGTTGCCCGCTCGGACATTTGTTGCCCGTGCGCGGGCAACAGTTGTCCGTTTCGACAACAGTTGCGGGGTTCCGCTCGAAAACGTGAGGAAAGAAGTTCCGCGACAACTCCTTACGCGCCTCGGCCACCGGCCGATAGCTAGGAGCGAGCAGGGATTGCTCGACCACAGGCCACGGATCGGCCGCCCTCGTTTTGCCGACGAATCGGGTATCCGTGTTTGAATCCGTGACCATGACGGCGCTCTCCAGCGCGCTGGACGGGCTGGCCCTGCGCCAGCGCACCATCGCGAACAACATCGCGAACGTGAACACGCCGAACTACCACGCCAAGCGTGTGGCGTTCGAGGATGCCCTGGCGCAGTCTGTGCAGGCCGGCAGCGGCAGCACTGTCGCCACCACCGCCAGTTCCCTCGAGCCCACCCGCCTCGACGGCAACAACGTCAACCTCGACACCGAGACCCTCTCCAACATCGACACCGTGCTGCGGTACCAGTTCGCGGCGCAGGCCGTCAACGGACCGTTCACGGCCATGCGCTCCGCGATGCGAACCAGCTGATGACCCTCGACGCCATCGGGATTGCCGGCAGCGGCCTCACCCTGCACCGCAAATGGCTCGACGCCGTCGCGGACAACATCGCCAACGCCAACACGGTCACCGCCACCGACGGTGACGCCTTCCAGGCGCGCTACATCGTCGCCCAGGCCGGCCAAGGCACCACCGGAGCCTATGCGGCCGGGACGGCACTCGGCGACGCCGAGGGAATTCTGACCTTCGACCCGAGCAACCCACTCGCCGACGAGGCCGGCTACGTGCGCCGCCCGGACGTCGACATGGCCGAGCAGATGGGCGCGCTGATCATGGCGCAGCGCGGCTACCAGGCCAACGCCGCCGTCGTCGACCGTGCCAAGACGACCTACGAAGCCGCACTCCAGATTGGACGCTCCTGATGACCATCGGTTCGATCAACCCGATCCAGTCCGTGACCGGCACGGGATACCTCTCCGGCGTGCAGGGCCTGCAGGGTGTGCAGGGAACCCCGGGGAGCCAGGGCGCCGACGGTTCGGCCTTCGGCAGCGCCCTGGTCGGCGCCGTCGACAATCTGCAGCAGCTGCAGGCCACCTCCAACACCCTCACGGTGCAGGCCGTAACCGGAAACCTGACCGACATCCACTCGGCCACCCTGGCCTCGACTCGCGCCCAGGTCACCCTCGAACTCGTGGCCGCCGTGCGCAATAAGGGTGTCGACGCGTTCAACGAGATCATGAGGATGCAGGCCTGATGCCGCGCCCGATCACGTCGGCCTTCGCACGCCTCGGCCAGAGCATCCGGTCCTTCTCCGTCGCCCAGCGCACGGTCGCCATCATCGGCGTCGCCGTGCTTGCCCTGGGCATCGCCGCCCTGAGCATGTGGGCCACCAAGCCGGCCTTCACGCCCCTGTTCTCCGGGCTGAGCGGTTCCGACGCGAATACCATCGTCGAGCAGCTTCGCACCGACGGCGTCGCCTACGAGCTCAGCGACGGTGGCGCGACGATCCTGGTGCCGCAGCAGAACGTCTACGACGAGCGCCTCAAGGCCGCCGCAGCCGGCCTGCCGTCCTCCAGCACGGGCGGCTACGGGCTGCTCGACACCATGGGTGTCACTTCCAGCGAGTTCCAGCAGTCGGTCACCTACAAGCGGGCGCTCGAGGGCGAACTCGCCAACACCGTCAAGGCCATGAAGGGCGTCAAGAACGCCTCGGTGCGCCTGGCGATCCCCGAAGAGACCGTGTTCGCGTCGGAGCAGAGCGACCCCACGGCATCCGTCTTCGTGGAGACGGCCACCGGCAGCACCCTGAACGCCGACCAGGTGCAGTCCATCGTGCACCTCACCTCGGCCTCCATCGCCGGGATGGCACCCACCGACGTGGCCGTCATCGACTCCACGGGTGTCGTGCTCTCGGCGGTCGGCGTGGGAGCGACCGGATCCGCCGACCAGCAGGCCGGCGCCTACGAGGACCGCGTGCGGGGGGCCGTGCAGGCCATGCTGGACAAGGTCGTCGGGCCCGGCAACGCCACCGTCGTCGTGGCCGCCGACATGAGCTACCAGTCGGCCCAGCGGGTCGAGGAATCGTTCACCACCCCGACGGATGCCCCGGCCCTCAACGAGGCCGTCAAAACCGAGTCGTACACGGGCGCCGGCGGCTCCGCGGCCGGCGTCCTCGGCCCGGACAACATCGCCGTCCCGGCGGGCACCGAGGGCGATGGAACCTTCACCTCCGAGGACACCACCAAGAACAACGCGGTCAACAAGGTCACCGAGACCCGCACCATCCCGGCCGGGGAGATCAACCGGCAGACGGTCTCGGTGGCCGTGAACGCCGACGTCGTGGGTCAGCTCAACGTCGCCGACGTCACCTCGCTGGTGGCCTCGGCCGCCGGCATCGACGTGCAGCGCGGCGACGCGGTCACCGTGGAGGTAGTCAGCTTCAACGGCGGCGCGGCAGAGGATGCCGCCGCGGCCCTCGCGGCGACCGAAGCGGCGGCCGCCGCCGACCGGTTCGCAGAGATCATGCGCATCGCCATCATCACCGCGGGGATTGTCATCACTTTCGTGCTGGGGCTCATCCTCTACGCGCGTCGTTCGCGCCGCCAGAGCCGCGAGTCCATCGAGCTTGACGAAATGATGGAGGTCCGGCCCGCGCTGTCCGTGCCGGAGGTGCCGTTCCCGCTGAGCGCCCCGATCGCGCCGATCATGATCGACCCCACCCCGACCGTGGCCTATCTGCCGCCGGCCTCCGACCGGATGCGGGTGGAGATCGACGCACTCGCTCAGCGTGACCCTGCGAAGACCGCGGAATACCTCCGCGGCCTGATGGATGACCGGCAGCCCGCATGATCGACGCCCAGCCGGCCCTGACCGGCACGCAGAAGGTCGCCGTGGTGCTGATGAGCATGGAGCACCAGCGCGCCACCGAAGTGATGAAGCAGTTCACCGAGGCCGAGGCGGCCGATATCGCCGCGGAGATGGTGCAGTTGCGCCGGGTCGACCCGGAGGTGACCGAAACCACCGTTCTGGAGTTCCACGAACTCACGGTCAAGGGTGCCCATACCCGGCGCGGCGGTCACGCCTACGCGATCGGCCTGCTTGAGGCATCCTTCGGCGCGGAACGAGCGGCCGGCGTCATGGTCAAGGTGGCCTCGTCGATGGCCGGCAAGGCCTTCGAGTTTCTCGACGCCGCCGAGCCGTTGCAGATCCTCACCCTGCTTGACGGCGAATTGCCCCAGACCATCGCGCTCGTGCTCGCGCACCTGCGCCCCGGGCACGCCTCCGCCGTGCTCGGCGGCCTCGACGCCGACCTGCGCGCGGAGGTGGCGCAGTGCATCGCCGGCATGGGTACGGCCACCCCCGAGGCCGTGCGCGTGGTCACCGAGACCCTCAAGGCCCGGGTCGGCGCCGTCGCCTCCTCCCGCGACTCGGTGGAGATCGTCGGCGGCATCCAGCCGCTCGTCGAGATCATCAACCGGGCCGATGTGGCCACCGAACGCGCCCTTCTCGAAGCCCTCGATGCGCGCGATCCGGCCCTGGCCGAAGAGGTCCGGTCACGGATGCTGACCTTCGCCGACATCGTCAAGCTCGAAAACCGAGACGTACAGCAGGTGCTCCGCGGCATCGACGCGGGCATCCTCGCCATCGCCATGAAGGGCTCCGCGGACGCTGTGGTCTCGATCATTCGCACCAACCTGTCCGAGCGCAACCGGGAGATCCTCGACGACGAGGTCAAAGCCATGGCGCCCGTGCGGGTGTCGCAGGTCGAGGAAGCGCGCGCCACGATCGTGCGGGCCATCCGCGACCTCGAGGCGCAGGGGAGCATCACCGTGCAACGTGCCGAGGAGGACGACTATGTTGTTTGACGCAGCGACCGCCCGGTCGAACTTCTCCGCCGTGACCTTCCCCAGCCTGCAGGGCGAGCGGGACGCAGGCGGCGACGCCTCCCGGGCCCGGGGGCACGCCGCCGGCTACACCGCGGGACTCCGGGCGGCCGCCGCCGAGGTGGATGCCCGGATCGCGCGGCTCGACGCCGAGCAGGCCGCCGCCGGTGCCATCGGCCAGGCGCGGATCGACCGGGCGGTCGCGCTGCTGGGTGCCGCCGCCGCCGCGCTGCACGAGCGCACCGTTCCGGTGATCCAGGAGGCGGAGGACACCCTTGTCGCGACCGCGCTGGAGCTGGCCGAAGCGATCCTCGGCTACTCACTCGGCGACGCCGACGCCTCGGCGCGGGCCGCACTGGGCCGCGCCCTCGCGACCGGAGTGACCGGTGCGACCGTCACCACCGGCGCACTCGGTACCATTCGCCCGCACTCCGTGCGGATGAACCCCGCCGACCTTGCTCTGATCGACCTGATCACCCGCGCGGATGCCGGCGTGGACTTCACGGCGGACGCCGACCTCGCCCGTGGCGACGCGATCGCCGAGTTCCCCGATGGATTCCTTGACGCCCGGATCGGCACCGCGCTTACCCGCGCGAAGGCCGCCCTCACCGGAGCCCGGTCGTGACCCTGGCGCAGGCCCCCGCCTGGCGTCCGCGCGCGGGAAAGATCCGCTCCGCCCTCGACGCCGCGCGGCCCCAGCGGGTGGGCGTCGTCTCTTCGATCGTCGGTCTCGGTCTGGAGGTGCGCGGGCTCAATTCCGCGATCGGCGATCTGGTCACGGTCGGCGACGGCGGGGAGATCGACGCCGAGGTGGTCGCCACGACGCAGGGCGGCATCCGGTGCATGCCGCTCGGCCGGATGACCGGAATTCGGATCGGCGCGCCCGTGCGCTCGGACGGAACCCCGCACCTCGTGCCCACCGGCGCCGGCCTGTTCGGGCGCGTCATCGACGGCCTCGGCCGGCCCATCGATGGCAAAGGCCCTCTCTCCGGTGCCCGGTTCGTCGGCCTCGATCACGACAGCCCCTCCGCGATGGCCCGCTCCCGCATCCAGACGCCGCTCCAGTTGGGTGTGCGCGTGCTCGACACCCTCACCACCGTCGGGAAGGGACAGCGGATGGGCCTGTTCGCCGGCTCCGGCGTCGGCAAGTCCTCGCTGCTTTCGATGATCGCCCGCGGCACCGACGCGGAGGTCTCGGTCATCGCCCTGGTGGGGGAGCGCGGCCGCGAGGTGCGCGAATTCCTTGAAGACGACCTCGGACCCGAGGGGCTCGCCCGTTCGATCGTGGTCGTGTCCACCTCCGACGAACCGGCCATGATGCGGCTGCGCGCCGCCTTCCTGGCCACCCGGATCGCCGAGTCGTTCCGTGACGAGGGAGCCGACGTGATGCTGATGATGGATTCACTCACCCGGGTGGCGATGGCCCAGCGCGAGATCGGCCTCTCGGTCGGCGAACCCCCTGCCACCCGCGGTTATCCGCCCTCGACCTTCTCCCTGCTCGCCCGCCTACTCGAGCGGGCCGGCACCGACGAAACCGGGTCGATCACGGGCGTCTACACGGTGCTCGTCGACGGCGACGACCACAATGAACCGATTGCGGATGCCGCCCGCTCGATCCTCGACGGACACGTCGTACTCGACCGCAAACTGGCTGTCCTCGGCCATTTCCCCGCTGTCGACGCGCTCTCCTCGATCTCCCGTGTCGCCTCCCGGGTCAACAGCCCCGAGCAGAACCAGGTCGCCGGCCTGTTGCGCCGGGTGCTCGCCGCACGCCGCACCGCGCAGGACCTGCTCGACGTCGGCGCGTACCGGCGGGGCACGAACCCGCTTGTCGACGCCGCCGTCGACAACGAGGGCGCCATCAACGCGTTCCTCCAGCAGCGCATGGACGACCAGACCTCGGCCCCGCTCGCTTGGGACCAACTCACGACACTTACTCGAACGCTGGGGGCGCTCTGATGAAACGCACTTTCGCTTTGGCCGGGCTCCTCCGGCTACGGCACCTGCAGCAGGACCAGGCCGCCGGCGACCTGGCCCAGGCCAACGCCGTCGTTCAGGCGAACGCGGCTCGCCGGGCCGCGACCAGGGCCACTCTGCGGCACGCGCCGAGTCTGGCCAGCGGGGCTGACACGCTGTCGGCGATCGCCTCCGCCCGCGCCTCGGCGCACAGCATGTTGGCCGACATGGAGGCCCTCGGCCGCAACTACCAGGTTGCCGTCGGCGAGGCGCAGGTCGCCTTCGAAGCGACCCGTGCCGATACGGTGCGGTTGGAGAAGCTCGAGGGCAGGCACGGAGCCCTGGTCGCGGCCGACGACCTGCACCGCGAACAGACCATCCTCGACGAGATTGCGTCGACCGGCTGGCACCGCAACCGGGGCGCGGGCGGTGACCCGCGATGACCATGATCGCGGCGATGAGCCGGGTCAGCGAGATCCAGGCGACACTCGTTCAGCTCTCGGCCGGGGCGAACGCCCAGAAGGCGCAGGCCACTGCCGCAGCCGGCAGCGCCACCATCGGGGCGGGCGCGAGCACCTCGGCGAACACCTTCGCCGACGCCCTCGCGTCGGCGTCGGGCGCCGCCGCGGTCGGCCCGGCCGCACCGAACCCGGGTGGGGCCACCGGCGCCGACGTGGTCGACGCCGCGAAGAAGTACCTGGGCGTGCCCTACGTCTTCGGCGGTGAAGACGCCAGCGGCATGGACTGTTCCGGGTTGGTGCAAACCGTGTATGCCGAAATGGGCATAGACGTGCCGCGCCTCGTGTCGGGCCAGATGAAGATCGGCACCGAGGTCGGTTCCCTCGCCGAGGCCAAGCCCGGTGACCTGATCGTCACCGGCGGCGGCGAGCACATCCTGATCTACGCCGGCGACAACAAGGTCATCCACGCGCCCTACGAGGGCCGCACGGTCTCACTGGTCGAGGCCTACATGGACGACTCCGAGATCGACACCATCCGCCGTGTGATTCCGGATGCCCCGGCCGCCACCGCGAGCCCGGCGTCCTCGAGCACGGCCTCCGCTTCGTCAGCCGCCGGCAGCCAGCTCAGCGCCGCACTGGCCTCATTCATGAACGGAGCCTCCCGATGAGCGCCACGTCCGTCCGGCTGGCGCCGGCGCCCCACACCGCGGCGCAGGCGCTGGCATCCGCGTCCTCATCCGCTGCCGCGTCCTCATCCGCCTCCTCCGCCGCCGCCTCCCCCTCGGCTTCGCGTGGCCCGCTGGGTGCCCGCCCGGGTGCCGGCTCATTCGCGTCCGTGCTGCAGGGCACCCTCGTGGGCCCGCGCACCTCCACGATCGCGTCTCCGCCGGGTTCCGCGTCAACCTCATCCCGGGCTCCCGAGCCGACCTCGGAGCGCACCGCCGAACCGGCCTCCGGACCGACCACTGATCTGAGGAACGCCCTGACCGGCGCGGCGCCGGCCCCGGAGCACCAGCAGCCGAGCGCCACCCCGACCGCCGCCGGGTTCAGCCTCTCGCCACTGCCGACCGGTGCGAAAGCCACCGGAGCCGACAGTGCTGCCCTCGCCGACTCCGTCGGGACCGAGGCCGTGACCATCCCGACCGCCGCCGCCGGCACCGCCGGCACCGCCGAGACTTCCACCATCGCCGCCACCGAATCCGAAGCCGGCTCAGACTCCACGGAGACGTCCGCCGCAGACTCCAACACTTTCACCGCAGCGAACGCCGCTGGCGGTACCGCGCTTCCGGCCGGGACTCTCGCTGCCCCGATGCCGGTGCCACCGGCACCCGCCACCGTAGCACCCGCCACCGTAGCACCCGCCGCCGTAGCGCCCGTCACCGCCGCGCCCGTCACCGCCGCAGGGCCCGGTGCCACCGCAGGGCCCGTAGCCGGGACGGCATCTTCCGCCGGAGCGACTGTCGCGGGCACGGCGCCCACGGGCCTCACGGCGCCCACCGGCCTCGGCGCGGCCGCAGGGACATCCGTCGCCGGTGACCGCGCGGCCACCGTGAACCTGAACCAGGCCGAAGCCTCGGCGCCCGCCGCCCTGCTCGTGCCGCTCGGCACGCCGGCCACGGCGGCCACCCCGGCCACCGCCCCCCTTGTGCCGTCCGGCGCCCCGGCAGCACCGCCCGCGCCACTGGCCGGCCAGGTGTCCCGACCCCTGTTCACCCTGGTGGGCGCCGCCAACGGCGACCACGTGCTGACCATCAGCGTGAGTCCCGACAATCTGGGCCCGGTCACCGTGCGGGCTCACGTGCGCGGGGAGCACATTCGGGTCGAGCTGTTCGCGCCCACGGACCTGGCCCGAGAGGCGCTTCGGGCCATCCTGCCCGACCTGCGCCGGGACCTGTCGGGCGGCGGGCTGAACGCGCAGCTCACCCTGTCGGCCGACGCCCGCGCCTCGGACCCCTCGGCCTCCCGACAGGGCGGACCCGACGCCCGCCAGGAGTGGCCGGCCGAAGACGACAGGGCGACCCGAGGCGACCGTGCGGCCGGCCCTGCCGCCGACCGTGCCGCTGACCGTGCCGCCGACCGTGCCGCCGACCTCAGACTGTCTTCCCTGCGCGCCGCCGGCTCACACACCACCATCGACGTTCTCGCCTGACCTGCTGCCACCTCAGACCCCACCGACACAGACCCCACCATCCCAGAAAAGAGACCCTTTGACCATCGACGCAGTGGCAGCAGCCGCCCCGGCCGGGATGTACTCGACCGCCCCCGTGCGCGCCCCGAAACAGACCCTGGATTCCGAGGCGTTCATGTCGTTGCTGGTCACTCAGCTGCGCAACCAGGATCCCAGTTCGCCCATGGACACCAACCAGATGATCTCTCAGACCACGCAGCTGGCCATGATGGAGAAGCTCGCGGCGCTCTCAACGACCGCCGACGAGAACTTCTCCCTGCAGATGCGCGTCGCCGCAGCGGCCCTGGTCGGACAGGACGTCACCTTCACGCGGGCCGACGGCACCGTGGGCACCGGTACCGCCTCGAGCGTCTCCTACGCCGGGGCCGTTCCCCAGGTCACCGTCGACGGGACCCTCGTCGCCCTCGACCTGGTGACCGGCGTCACCTCGGGCGCGAGCGCCGCCGCCGGCACCACTCCCGGCCTCTCCGCCTGACCCACACCTCACATCCGTTCTCGTTCTCGTTTCCCACCGAAAGGCAGCACCCCATGCTTCGCTCCCTGTACTCCGGCATCTCCGGCCTTCGCTCGCACCAGACCATGCTCGACGTCACCGGCAACAACATCGCCAACGTCAACACCACCGCGTTCAAGGCGTCGGCCGTACAGTTCCAGGACACCCTTTCGCAGCTGAAGCAGGGTGCGGGTGGCCCCCAGGAGCAGGTGGGCGGCACGAACCCGGCCCAGGTCGGGCTCGGCGTGCAGGTGGCCGGGATCGCCACGAACTTCTCCCAGGGCTCCGCGCAGTCCACCGGGCGGGCCACCGACATGGCGATCTCCGGCGACGGGTTCTTCGTCACCCAACTGGCCGGCGAGACGCTCTATAGCCGTGCGGGTGCCTTCGACTTTGACGCCGAGGGTCGCCTGGTCTCCCCGGACGGTGCGATCGTGCAAGGCTGGAACGGCGCCAACGGGCAGATCAACGAGGGTGGCCCGGTGGGCAACATCACCCTGCCGCTGCAGGCCATGATCCCGGCGAAGGCAACCGGTGGCGTCACCATGGTCGGAAACCTGCCGGCGGATGCGGCGGCAGGCTCCGCCATCGTGCGCGACGTCAAGGTCTACGACGCGCTGGGTGCCGCCCGTACCCTGTCGGTCACCTTCGCGCGTACGACCACCGGCTGGACCGCGAGCGGCACCGACGCAGTGGGTACCGGCTCCACGGCCTTGACCCTCGACGCAGAAGGTGTGCTCACGGCAACCGGTCCGTTCATCGTGAACGACGTCAAGGTGAATCTGACCGCCCTGACCGGGCAGGCTGGCCTGAGCACGGCCACGATCAGCAGCCAGGACGGTTCCACGGCGGGTTCCCTCCAGTCCTTCACCCTCGGCAAGGACGGAACCCTGGTGGGCCTGTTCAGCAACGGCAGCCAGACAGCCATCGCCCGCATCGCCCTGGCCACCTTCACCAACCCGAGCGGCCTCGAGAAGTCCGGTTCCTCGGCCTACCGCGCCACCTTCAACTCGGGCCAGGCGGCTCTCGGCGCCCCCGGTGACGGCGGCCTCGGCTCGCTCAGCGGCGGCACCCTCGAAATGTCCAACGTCGACCTGTCGCAGGAGTTCACCAACCTGATCGTCGCCCAGCGCGGCTTCCAGGCGAATGCGCGCATCATCACCACCTCCGACGAGGTGCTTCAGGAGCTCACCAACCTGAAGCGGTAGCGCCTACGCCGATAACCGGCGTCGGCGGGTCGTCAGGCCGCACATTTTTGCGCGCCATACTGGAATGACCGACGTTTCAACTGAGGAGCAAAGATGCAAATCCTGGTCAACACCGACAACAACATCGCGGGTACGGACGCAGTCGTGGCGGAGGTGGAGTCCTCGGTCGAAACTGTTCTGGCCCGGTTCAGCTCCCGGTTGACGCGGGTCGAGGTCCACCTCAGCGACGAGAGCGCAGGCAGGGCGACGACCGAGGACATCCGTTGCCTGCTCGAGGTGCGTCCCGCCGGGGGCAACCCCCTCGCGGCAACCGACCATTCCTCCACGATGACCGGGGCCGTCAGCGGTGCGCTGCACAAGCTGGCCAGCGTGCTCGAGACCACGTTCGGTCGCATGGACGACCACAAGGGCGCATCCGCCATGGGTGACGACCACACGCCCTGAACCGCCTGCCTGACACGGTAAAGTTGGCCGTCCGCCTCGCCCGGGGGCTGAACCGAACCCGAGAGGACGGCCACAGTGAGCCTGATCAGGCTGAACGACGTCAGCATCCGTTTCGAGAACACCCAGATTCTGCGTGAGGCCTTCTTCCGACTGGAACCAGGCGACCGGGTTGGACTGATCGGCCGCAACGGGTCAGGTAAGTCGACGATTCTCAAGCTGGTCCTCGGCCAGGTGAGCGCGGATGCCGGCACCGTCACCCTCGAGGCCGGCACCCGGGTGGGCTACTTCTCCCAGTTCTCCGAACTGAACGGCGAATCCACGATCACCGAGGTGCTCGACGGCCTGTTCGCCCCGATCAAGGCCCTCGAGGCCGAGCTCGCGTCGATCGACGCCCGGATCGCGGCGGATTCTGCGCAGAGCGCCGAACTCGACCGGCTGATCCACCGCCAGGCCGAGCTGTTCGAAGACATGGACCGCCTCGATGGTTGGGACTACCCGCGGCGTATCGACGCCGCGCTGACCACCCTCGGGTTCGACGAGGCCCACCGCGTCTGCGCCATCGATTTGCTTTCCGGCGGTTGGCGCAACCGGGCGGCGCTGGCGAAGATCCTGCTCGAGCGGCCCGACGTGCTGCTCCTGGACGAACCAACCAACTACCTGGACGTCGCCGGCGTCGAGTGGCTCGAGGCCTGGTTCCGCTCATTCCGCGGTGCGGCCATCATCGTCTCGCACGATCGCCGGTTCCTTGACGGGGTCGTCACCCGCATCATTGAGGTCGAGAACTACCACCTGCACGAGTACCCCGGCAACTTCGGCGACTACGTGGTGCAGAAGCAGTTTCGCCTGAAAACCCTCGAGCTGCAGTTCCTGCACGAGTCGGAACTGCTCGCTTTCGAGGCGGAGGGGATCAGCGACCGCCGCGAGGCCGCAAAGGCTGCCAGCCGCACCCTCGACAGCCAACTCGCGCACATCAAGAAGACCCGCAGCCCGCGGCCCGTCGACACGATCATCACCGAGATCTACGGCGGGCTGCACGTGAAGGACTCGCTCTGCCGCATCGAGTCGCTCAGCAAGTCCTACGGCGAGAAGGCGCTGTTCACCGACCTCACCTTCGAGATCCGGCGCGGCAACCGCATCGTGGTCCTGGGCTCCAACGGCAGCGGCAAGACCACCCTGCTACGGGTTCTGGCGGGGGAGGAGAAGGCCGATTTCGGCGAGGTGGCCTGGGCCTCCGGCGCCGCCGTGGTCTCCTACAACCAGGTGCTCGACGGCCTTGACGACGATGACACCGTCAGCCACTCCGTGAACGCGATGCCGGGCAGTCTCGCCTTCACAGCGACCCGCAAGTCGGTCAACCGGTTCCTCGCGATGTTTCAATTCTCCGAGGCCGACCTCAAGCAGAAGATCGGCAACCTCTCCGGTGGGCAGCGGGCCCGCGTCGCCATGGCACAGTGCTTGCTGTCGGGGGCCGCTGTGCTCCTGCTCGACGAACCGACGAACCACCTCGACCTGGCCAGCACCCAGGTGATGGAGCGCGCCCTCATCCACTTTCCGGGGGCTGTGGTGGTGGTCAGCCACGACCGGTTCTTCACCGACAAGATCGCCACCCGACACCTGATCTTCGGCAGCGATGCGGCCGCGCCCGGCGAGATCCTGGTGCGCGCGGCGTAACCATTTCGACGGAGATTTTTGCGACAGAGCGCGGTTTTCTCGTCTTTGAGTGCGTTTTGGGCAGAATCTCCGTCGAATCAGTTCGATGGAGATTCTGGCTCCCCACACTCTTCTGTGTGTGCCGCCCCGGCGGAGCCCGTGTGTGCGGCCAACTCAGGACATCCGGCGGCCGGGTTGACCGTCCGCCGCGGACCTGTGCGGAAGCAGACCGGATTTCCGGCTCGGCCAGACGGATCTCCTGAGTTGGCCACAATCGGCGACGGATGTGGTCGTGCGGCTTTCCAGGTCGGGTCACGGGCTCGATGCGGCCGGCAGCTAACGCGCCCGGCCGGGCGGCCGACAGTGAGGCGTAACGGTTGCTGGAACCGTTCTGAACCCGGGGTGGACATCATGATCGTTGTGACGCGGCTGAACAACAGCCAGTTCGCGATCAACCCGGACCTGATCGAGCGCATCCACGCGAGCCCTGACACGACCCTGGTCATGGTCGACGGCGCCAAGTTCATCGTCACGGAGACCCTCGACGACGTCATCGAGAAGATCGCCCGGTTCCGGGCCCATGTGATCTCGCTGGCCTACCTGACGCCGGATGCCGACTACCGGCCGGGTATCCGTTCGCTCGAAATCGTCGAGGGGCCGCACGCGATCGAGGAAATCATCGAATCGGGCAGCACTGTTCCCGCCCGCCCGCGGAGGCTCTGATGGATCCGGCAACCCTGGTCGGAATCGCCATCGCCTTCGGCTCACTTTTCGCCATGATCACCCTCGAGGGCAGCAGCCTGCACTCGATCCTCCTGCCGGCACCGATGATTCTCGTGTTCGGCGCCACCATCGCGGTCGGCATCGCCGGCGGCACGATCAGGGACGCGATCTCCGCGTTCAAAGCCGTGCCCGCCGCCTTCATCGGCAAGACCACCCCGCCGCAGCAGGTCATCGACCAGGTCGTCGGCTTGGCCGAGAAGGCGCGCAGTTCCGGTCTGCTCGCCCTCGAGCAGGAGGCTGACAACGTCGCCGACCCGTTCCTGCGTGGCGCCCTGCAGAACATCGCCGACGGCACCGACGGCGATGAACTGCGCATCCTGCTGGAAGACGAGCTCGCGACCGCTACCAAGGAGAGCCGCAACGCTGCCAAGTTCTTCACCAGCCTCGGCGGCTACGCGCCCACGGTCGGCATCATCGGAACCGTCGTCTCGCTCACGCACGTGCTTGAGAACCTCGACACCCCGTCCACCCTCGGCCCGATGATCGCGGCCGCGTTCGTCGCGACCCTGTGGGGCCTGCTCACGGCCAACTTCCTCTGGCTGCCGATCGGCAGCCGGCTCAAGCGCCTCAGCGACATCGAAGTCGAACGGATGACCCTGCTCCTGGAGGGTGCGCTGGCCGTGCAGGCAGGCAGCCAGCCTCGGCTCCTCGGCGAGAGACTGCGCGCCATGGTGCCCGCGCCGGCCTCCGCCAGGGCAGGTAAACCAGGCAAACCAGGCAAACCGGGCAAACCCGGCAAGGGCCCCAAGGCGGACAAGGCGGACACGTCCCTGCCGAAGGCCGCATGAGCGGGCACGGACGCGGGCACGGCCGCAGGCGGGGCCTCGAGGAGGAGCACGTCGAGCACGTCGACGAGCGGTGGATGGCGTCGTACATGGATATGGTCACCGTGCTGATGTGCATGTTCATCGTGCTGTTCGCGATGTCTTCCGTCGACCAGGAGAAGTTTCTGCAGCTGAAGAACTCGCTCGCGACCGGGTTCGGGGCCACCGACGTCGGTAAGGTCGACACGGCCAAGGGCGTGGTCGTGACCAAGGACAAGGTCGCCCAGTCCGAGGTGACCGGGTTCACCGACATCGACCTCGCGGCGGCAGAGGTCACGGACCTCACCGCGGTGAGGGATGCCCTGCAGGCCGCAGTGGATGCCCAGGGCGTGGCCCAGGAGGTGCAGTTCACCATTGACGACCGCGGCCTGGTCATCGGGCTGATCGGCTCCGAGGCGTTTTTCGAACCCAACCTCGCCAACCTGAGCCGCCAGGCCGTGCAGGTCCTCGACGCCGTGGCGCCGATCCTCTCCGCCAACACCCGCGAGGTGAAAGTGGAGGGCCACGCCGACCGGCACGGCGTCACCACCAACTACCCCACCGACTGGGAGCTATCCGCCGGCCGGGCGACCGCCGTACTCCGCCGCCTGGTCGAGTTCGGCGGCGTGGGTCAGGAACGGGTCTCCGCCGTCGGCTACGGCTCGGCCCGGCCGGTCGCGGAGGGAGCCGATCTGGCGGCCCAGGCGCAGAACCGACGGGTCGACGTGGTGCTCCTCTCCAGCCAGCCGGAGGCGGTGCGCACGCTGATCCCCGACATCGTCTCGGGTTTCACCGCCGCCGGCACGGAACCTGCTGAAGACACGGGAACCACGGAAACCGTGGATACCACGGAAAAGACGAAAACCACGAAGACCGCGGGAACCGACGTCGACAAAGACGCGGAAAAAGCACACTGAGCTGCTAACCATCCGTTTGCCCTGACCGATAGTCCTCACCGTGACGGTCCAGGAACAAGCAGTGATTGGTGTGCCCGCTTCGGCGAAGCGCACGGTCGAGGTGTACGACTTTCGTCGCCCGACAACGCTCGCCCGCGAGCACTCCCGGGTGCTCGAACTCGCCTTCGAAACCTTCGCGCGCCAGTGGGGCACCCAGCTCACCGCCAAGGTGCGCGTCATGTCCCAGGTGAAATGCGACCACGTGCTCATGCGCACCTACGACGAATACGCGTCGTCGCTGCCTGCCACGACCGCCATGGTGCTCTGCCCAGTGAGTGGCATCCCCGCGAAAGCCGTCGTGCAGTTCCCGACCTCCGCGGCCCTGTCCTGGGTGAGCCACATGCTGGGCGGAACCGCGGTCACCATGCCGCCGGAACGGGCGTTCACCCAGATCGAGCTGGCCCTGGTGCGCCGGCTCATGGACGACGCCCTCGAGGACCTGCGTTACTCGCTGGGTTCCCTGCTCGTGCACACGATCACCGTCGGCGGCATCCAGTACAACTCCCAGTTCGCCCAGGCCGCGGCCACCGCCGACCTGATGATCGTCGCCAGCTTCACGATGCGCATCGGCGACGCATCCTGCGCCGCCACGGTCGCCCTTCCGGCGGAGGCACTGTTGCCTCAACTCGTCGAGTCGGCTCCGGAGACCGGAAGTGCTGACCCGGCCGAGCTGCTGCGCGGCCAGCTGGCCCAGGTTCCGGTGGATGTCTCCTTGCAGCTGACGCCCGCGCTGGTTCTGCCCAGCATCGTGCTGGGTCTTGCCGTGAATGATGTGCTGCCCCTTCCGCACCCCCAGCACCGCCCGCTCGACGTGGTCGTCGACGGCCACACGCTCGCCCGCGCCGCCGTCGGTTCCAACGGCTCCCGACTGGCCTGCATCGTCATCGACACCGAGGAGTCCACCCCATGACCGTCATCCCCATCGCCGTGCAGACGGCGGCCGTCGAGGCCCTGCTGGACGTGCTCCCCACCGTGACGCGGCTCCGGGCCGAGTCCTGCTCCGGTGCCGCCCTCGCCGGCCGGCTCGGCACCGCCGCGGTCGCCTCCTTCGTCGGCGTCACCTCCGCGGATCTCGCCGTCGTGCTTGCGGACCCGGCCGCCCTCGACTCCGCGTCCGGCCTCGATTCCTCGCTGATCTCCCGTCAGGACGTGCTGCGCCCGGCGTTGGAGAGCGCGTCCGGCGTCTTCGGGATCGGGGTCCTGGGGGACACCCGGTCCGACGACGCCACGGCCCTGTTCGCGGATCCCGCCACCAGCGTCTTCGAGCTGTCCGGCGACGGCCAGATCACCGGCTGGTTCGCCGTGCGGCTGCGTGACAACGGCGTCTCCAACGGTGCGGCCAGGTCCAACCAGTCCGTGTCCGGCAAGCTCGGCCGGATCAACAGCGTGCAGATGTCGTTGACCGTGGAAATCGGGCGTACCCGCATGTCGGTGCGCGACGTGCTCTCACTCGAACCGGGTGCCGTCATCGAACTCGACCGGTCCGCCGGGGCTCCCGCGGACATCCTGCTCAACGGCCGGCTGATCGCGCACGGCGAGATTGTGGTCGTCGACCAGGACTACGCGGTGCGGATCACCCAGATCCTCGATGTGGCCGAGAGCCTGACCTAGGTGGAAACCACCCTGGTCGCGCTCCGGGTGGCGCTGTCCCTGGCCGCCGTGCTGGGGCTGCTCTGGGTGCTCCAGCGCAAGCTGACGAAGGGCTCCCTCGGTGGCCGCACCCCGAACCTGGTCACCGTGGTGGGCCGGCAGGGCGTCGGCCAGAAGGCATCCGTCGTCGTCGTCGACATCGAGGGCCGCCGGTTCGTGCTCGGCGTGACCGAGCAGTCGGTCAGCGTGCTGCACGACGGTCAGGCGCCGACGGATGCCGCGGCGCCCCTCCCGGCGCCCCTCACCGCTACCCTTCCCGGACGCCGCGCGCACCACGCCGCGGCCGACTTCGCCCGCGAGCTCGACCAGGCAACGCACGCCGCGCACGCCGGCGCCACTCACGACGGCGAGGAACTCACGCCGCCGCTCATCCTCCGGCGGCGCCGGGACCGCGCCATTCCGGGCCGGATCGGCGGGTCGATCCTGTCTCCCGCCACCTGGCAGCAGACCGCTGCCGCCCTCCGGCAGGGCCGGTGACACTCGCGGCCGTGCGCCCGGATCGAAGCCGGGACATCGCCCGGTACCTGATGATGGCGGCCCTCGTGCTCGTGATCGTCGTGGCGTTCGTGCTGCTCGTGGCGCCGGCGGGCCATGCCGCCCCGACCGATCCGGTCACGCCGACCGACCCGGTCACCCCGACGGAACCGGGCGGCGGCGGGCTCAACGTGCAGATCAACGGCCCGAACGGCGAACCGTCCTCGGCGATCGTGACCCTGATCGGGATCACCCTGCTGTCGGTCGCGCCGGCCCTGCTGCTGATGATGACCAGCTTCACGAAGATCTTCGTTGTGCTCGCGATGACCCGCAACGCGCTCGCGCTGCCGTCGATCCCGCCGAACCAGGTGCTGGCCGGCCTGGCCCTGTTCCTGTCGCTGTTCATCATGTCGCCCATCCTCACCGACATCAACGACGGCGCCCTGCAGCCGTACCTGAACGGCACCATGTCCTTCGACGACGCCGTCACACTCGGCTCGAAGCCGCTACGCACGTTCATGCTCGCGCACACCCGGGAGGAGGACCTCGCCCTGATGACCCGGGCCGCAGATCAGCCGAACCCGGAGACCCGCGAGGCCGTGTCGCTGCTCACGCTGATCCCGGCGTTCATGATCTCCGAGCTGCGTGCCGCGTTCATCATCGGGTTCGTCATCTTCGTGCCGTTCCTGGTGATCGACCTCGTCGTGTCCGCGGCGCTGATGTCGATGGGCATGATGATGCTGCCGCCGGTGATGATCTCGCTGCCGTTCAAGATCCTCCTGTTCGTACTCGTCGACGGCTGGGGTCTGATCATCACGACCCTCGTCTCCAGTTACCGGGGTGGCTGATGGATACCAACGCCGTCCTCGACATCGGACTGCAGGGCATCCTGATCGCCGGCAAACTGTCCGCGCCGATCCTGATCACCGCCCTGGTCGTTGGTTTCGCCATTTCCCTGCTGCAGTCGATCACCCAGATCCAGGAGGTGACGCTGTCGTTCGTGCCCAAGGCCATCGCCGTGGCTGTGGCGCTGATCATCTCCGGGCACTGGATGATCTCCGAGATGGTGTCCTTCACGGAGATGCTCTTCGCCAAGATCCCCGGCCTCATCGGTGGCGGCTGATGAACATCACCCTTGACTTCGCCTGGATCGAAGCCACCATGCTCGCGGGCGTGCGGATGGTGGCGTTCCTCATCGTGGCGCCGCCGTTCTCCTACAACGCGTTCCCCCTGCGGATCAAGGGCATGCTCGCCCTCGGCCTGGCCCTGGCGGTTTCGCCTCGGGTCACGCCGGGCTGGGTCTCGCCCGACACCGGCGGTTTCTTCGCCGCCCTGCTCCTCGAGATCGTGGTCGGCGGCCTGCTCGGCTTCCTCGTGCTCGTGGTCTTCTCCGCCATCCAGTCCGCCGGCAACCTGATCGACATGTTCGGCGGCTTCCAGCTCGCTCAGGGCTTCGACCCGCAGGCCATGGTCAACGGTGCCCAGTTCACGCGGCTGTACCAGATGACCGCGCTGGCGCTCCTATTCGCCTCGGGCGGCTATCAGCTGATCCTTGGCGGCATCACGCGTACGTTCGCGGCCCTGCCGATCGGGGGCGGCATCGACCTCGCGGTGCCGATGCAGACCATCACAGTCGCGGTCGGCCAAATGCTGCTCTCCGCCGTGCAGATCGCCGGACCGCTGATCGTCGTCCTGTTCCTCGCCGACGTCGGCCTCGGCCTGCTCACCCGGGTGGCCCCGGCCCTCAACGCGTTCGCGCTCGGGTTCCCGCTCAAGATTTTGATCACGTTCACGCTGGGCGCCGCCGGGTTCGTGGCCCTGCCGCGCATCGTCGCGTCGCTGACCGACGACGCCGTCGCCACCATGCTGGGGGTGAGATAGCTGTCCGACTCCGGTGAGAAGACCGAACAAGCCACCGACAAACGGATGCGCGAGGTGCGGTCCAAGGGCCAGCTCTCCAAGTCCCAGGACCTGACCGCGTGGATCGGCATCGGCGCGGCCGCCGCCATGGCCCCCGTCACCATCGGTCTGGCCGCGGACGCCGGAACCGACCAGATGATCCGTATTCGCAGCCTGGTCGCCAACCCGCAGCCGGACCTCGCCGTGCAGATGCTGGTGGACTCGCTGGCCTCGATGGGAACCATCCTCACCCCGATGCTCGCGACGGTCTTCGTGGTCGTCCTCGTGGGCGCTGTGGCGCAGGGCGGCGTGCACTTCAAGAAGGTCGCCGGAAAATACGAGCAGTTCAACCTGGTGACCGGCCTCGGTCGCACCTTCGGCGGCCAGGCCGTCTGGCAGGGCGTCACGGCGCTGCTCAAGACCATCGCCGTGGGTCTCGTGCTGGTGCTCGTGGTGCAGGGGCTCGCTCCCATCCTGATGACGGCCGGGGGACTGCCCGTCTCCGTGCTGATCGGAGCGGCCAGTGACGGCGCGACCGCTCTTGTGCAGTCGGCTGTCATCGCCGGCCTGGTACTCGCCGCCGCGGATGTGTTCGTCGTGATGAAGCGCAACCGCAAGCGCACCCGCATGACGAAGAAGGAAGTCACTGATGAGAACAAGAGTTCCGAGGGTGACCCGATGGTGAAGTCGCAGCGCCGGGCCCGGCAGCTCGCCATGAGTCGCAACCGCATGATCGCCGCCGTCGCCACGTCCGACGTCGTGCTGGTCAACCCCACCCACTTCGCCGTCGCTCTCCGCTACGAGCCGGGCAAGTCCGCCCCCCGGGTCGTGGCCACGGGAGCGGGAGTGATCGCGGCGCGCATCCGGGAACAGGCGGAGACCGACCGGGTCCCCATCGTGCGGGACATCCCGCTCACCCGTGCACTGCACAGCGCCTGCCAGCTGGGTGACGAGATCCCGGTGGAGCTCTACAACGCCGTCGCGCAGGTGCTCGCCTTCGTGCTCGCGCTGAAGTCTCGCGGCTCTGGAGCCGGCGAACGCACCGGCCGCGGTTCCCGCGTGCACACCCTCAACGATCGTGTCCTGACGGCCGGAGGCCACCGATGAACAGCAATCTCGCCAAACTCGCGGTGCCGGTCGGGGTTGTCGGTATCATCCTGCTGCTCGTCGTGCCGGTGCCCGCCGTGCTGCTCGACGTGCTGATCATCGTCAACATCCTCCTGGCGCTGGTCACACTGCTGACCACGATGTTTGTCAAAAAGCCCCTCGATTTCTCCGTTTTCCCGTCGCTGTTGCTCGTCGCGACCCTGTTCCGGCTGGGCCTGAACGTGGCCTCGACCCGGCTCGTGCTCAGCGACGGCTACGCCGGGCAGGTGATTGCCGCGTTCGGCGACGTCGCCGTGGGCGGGTCGCTCATCATCGGCGCTGTGATCTTCCTGATCCTCGTCGTGATCCAATTCGTGGTGGTCACCAAGGGTGCCGAACGCGTCGCCGAAGTCGGTGCGCGGTTCACCCTCGACGCCATGCCCGGCAAACAGATGGCCATCGACGCCGACCTGAATGCCGGCCTGATCACCGACGTGCAGGCCAGGGAACGCCGGGCCGAGGTCTCCGCCGAGGCGGACTTTTACGGTGCCATGGACGGCGCGTCGAAATTCGTCAAGGGTGACGCGATCGCCGGCATCGTCATCATCATCATCAACCTGGTCGGCGGCATCGCGATCGGCATGATTTCGCTCGGACTATCCGTCACCGAGGCCATGAGCACCTACTCCCTGCTCACCATCGGCGACGGCCTCGTGACGCAGATCCCGGCCCTGCTGATGGCGGTCTCGACCGGCATGATCGTGACCCGCTCCAACGCGGAGTCCGACATCGGCGAGGCAGCCTCCGGCCAGCTCACCCAGTCCCGCAACGCACTGATGATCGCGGGCTGCGCGGCCCTCCTGATGGCCCTGATCCCGGGCATGCCGATCATCCCGTTCGTGGTGATCGGGCTGGGTCTGATCCTCTTCGCCCGCCGGATCAAGGCAGGGGAGAGCCGCGACCAGGCGGGCCGGGATGCCGGTGTCGCCGCCGAGGCGATGGCGCCCCGCTCTGACACACCAGAAGACCTGATCGAAACCATGCGGGTGCACGCCCTGGAGATCCTGCTGGCCCCTGACCTCGTCGACCTTGTCTCCGGAGCCCAGGACGACCTCCTGGCTCGCGTGCGTGCCCTGCGCCGCAAGGTTGCCATCGACCTCGGCGTGGTGGTGCCGCCCGTGCGCACCCGCGACAGCATGGACCTGCCCTCCTCCACCTATTCGATCCGGATCGCCGGCGTGGAGGCCGGCCGCGGGGTCGCCCCGGCCGGCAAGGTGCTCGCCCTCGGCGACGCCCTCGACTCGTTGCCGGGCCAGGCCACGGTGGAGCCCGTGTTCGGCCTCACCGGCAAGTGGGTGCCCAGCGAGATGCGGCACAGCGCGGAGATGACCGGGGCCACGGTCATCGACCGGGTGTCGGTGCTCATCACCCACCTGTCCTCGATCATCACCGGCAACGCGGCGAGGCTCCTCACCCGCGAGGACGTGCGGGTGCTCACCGAGGGGGTGCGGCTGGTCAATCCGTCCGCCGTGGAGGATCTGATCCCCGGACTGCTCTCCCTCGCCGAGGTGCAGCGCGTGCTGCAGGGTCTGCTCGCGGAGCAGATCCCGATCAACGACCTGCCCCGCATCTACGAGTCCCTCTCCCTGCGCGCCAAGGTGTCGAATGACCCGGAGGGCCTGATCGAGACGGCCCGTCAGGCGCTGGGCCCGGCTCTCACAGCGCAGTATCTCGACGACGGGCTGCTCCGGGTGATCATGATCGAGCCTGCCTTGGAGCAGTCCATGCTCGAGGGGATGCGTCCCTCCGACCAGGGCACCCAGATCATGTTGGAGCCGAACCGGGTCGACGCCATTCTCGGGTCGCTGAAGGAGGCGCTGGGCAACGTGGAAGCGGCCGGACTCTCCGCGGTGCTGGTCTGCGCGCCGGCGCTGCGCCCGGCCATCCGTCGACTAGTGTCGGCGCAGTCCGGCGGTATCTCCGTGCTGTCCTATCAGGAGGTCACCTCGGCGAACGTGGCCATCGAAACGGTGGGAGTGGTACGTGGAACCGAGTCGATTTCAGCTTGAGGGTTCATCCCTCCAGGAGCTGAAGGCACGCATCCTCGCCGAGCACGGTGCGGATGCGCGCATCGTGGCCGCCGAACGGGTCACCGTCGGCGGCATCAAGGGCTTCTTCGCCCGCCGGCACATCGAGGTCACGGTCGAGGTGCCGGAGCGGCGGCGGCGCGCGGCCCACTCCCGACTCGACGTGCAGGCCCGGCTCGGCATCGCCGCGCTTCTCGACGATGCCGACGCGGCGGAAGCGGGTTTTCCCCGGGCCGCGGCACCCGTCTCCTCCCCGCCCCTGTCGACCGCGACGGACGGCTTCGCCCGCCTGATGGACGAACTCACCTTCGCCACCCAGGAACCCATCCCGCCGGTGCTGCCCACTCCCGCGCCGCCCGCCCCCGCCCCGGCGGCCGCCCAGGGGGGCGGCAGGCGCAGGGACGCCCGGCTGAGAGAGAGCGAGCAGGCGGCCGCCGAAGCGGCGGTGCCGCGGCCGCTCCCGGGTGTCGGAAACCTCGTTCTCGTCGTCGGGTGGCAGGATGCCGCGGTGCGGATTGCGCGGGAGCTGGCCGTGGCGCATGGTTCGGCTGAGGTCCTCGTGGCCGGCGCGATCGACGTCGGAGCGCCTGCCGCGGCCGGGCTCGCGCGCATCCTCGACCGGCGCACGGCGCTGGAGGCACGGGCCAGGGGAGTCAAGCTCGGACAGACCGGAATTCTGGCCTTCGGTCTGGGTGCCGACCCGGCCACGGCGGACATCTACGCCGCATTGGTGGCCGCGCTCGGTGCCGAGCAGGTCTGGCTGGTCGTCGATGCCGGCCGCAAGCCCGCAGACACCGCCCGGTGGGCGGCTGAGGTTGCCCAGAGCGTGCACGTCGACGCGATCGCGGTGACGGGCTATGGCGACACCGTCTCGCCTGAGACCGTCGATGAGCTGCAGATCCCCATCGGTTGGGTCGACGGCGCCCCCGCCGAGGCCAGCACCGTGGCCGGAATGCGGCGACGGCTCGCGGGCCGGCCCGACCGGTCAAGCTAGGCTGGACGAGTGCTGGTTCTAACACGCAAACAGGGGGAGAAGATCCTCATCGGTGACGACATCGTCATCACCGTTCTCGACGTGCGCGGTGACAGCATCCGGATCGGCGTCGACGCTCCCCGGGGCGTGCGCATCCAGCGGGACGAGGTGCTCCGCGCCGTGACCGAGGCGAACATCGCGGCGAGTCTCGCGGGTCAGGGTGACGACGACGCCGAGGCCCGCCTCAAGGCCACCCTCGCCCTCCTTCCCACCGCGCCGCCCGCCGAATAGCACGCCCCGCCGCGCCCCGCCGCCGCCCCCCCCGGTGGTCGAGCCTGTCAAGACCCGGGACGAGAGTCATGCCCTACAGCCCTACAGCCCTACAGCCCTACAGCCCTACAGCCCTACAGCCCTACAGCCCCACCGCCTTGCTCGGCAGTGCGATCAGTGTCTGTTCCGGGTCGTTCTCCACCGGTGGCCGCAGCCAGTGTTGCGTTCCGGTGCGGGTGATCTTCCAGTGCTGGTTGTGTAGCAGTAGGTGGTGCGGGTGGCAGAGCAGTACTCCGTCGGCGAGGTTGGTGTCTCCGCTGTCGGTGAGCCAGTCGTTGATGTGGTGGGCTTCGGTCCAGGCTGGTGATCGGTCGCAGTCGACCCACCGGCATCCGCCGTCGCGCACTCCCATCGCGGCGCGTTGTTTCTCGGTGAAGAGTCGTTCGTCACGGCCGACGTTGATGATTTGGCCGATGTCGTCGAACTTGATGCCGCGGGTGCCGGTGTCGCAGAGCAACCGGTCGATGGTTTCCTGCGAGATGGGGACCGGGTTGCCTTCGATCTGCCCGTGAGCGGCGGGTTCGGCGGCACCCGGCGCGGCGGGTTCGGCTGTGAGGACTTTCTCGGTCACGATCACGCGCACCGCCGGGCAGCGTCCGCGTTGACCTGCTCGGTGCTGCGCGGGTCGTCCTGCTTTTTTTGGGCCCAGACGGCGCGTTCCGGGTCGACGAAGCGCACTCCGCCGCGGCGGGGGCTGGTGATGGAGTCGAAGGTGGAGAGCACGAACTCGCCGTCTTCGGGGGCGAAGAGCCCGTTCAGGCGCACGTTGCCATTGCTCAGCCGGTAGACCTTCAGGTAGCGGTCGTCGTGGGCCTGCTTCTCGCGGGCGGTGATGCCGGCCTGATCGAGCCGGTCGCGCATCCGGCGGGCCCGTTTGAAGACCTCGTCGGCATTCAGTGACGGTGCCTCGGTGAGGAGCGCCGCGAGGGCCACCCGGAGCTTCTCCGCGGTGACTGCCGCGTCGATCTGGCCGAGCCCGGCCCGGATCGCCTCGGCCGCGTCAACCGAGAGCGTGCCGGCGGTGACGCCCCGGGCGATCGGCGCCTGCCAGGGCACCCTCGCGGTGAACGCCGCGACGTCGACAGCATCGGCGTCGGCGTCGGCGTCGGGCGTCGAGAGCGTCGAGAGTGCCTATTCGACCAGCTTGTCGGCCGCCTTGGTGTCGGCCATCATCGTGCCGACCGCGACGAGCTTGTACGCGTCACCTTTGGATGAGCCGGTCCAGTTCTGGATCAGGGCCTCGGGCGAGAGGAACCCCTGCTGCGCGGCCAGCCCCGAGTGGCCGAGTTCCGGGCGGGACCGGCGGGCGATGGTTGCGGCCATCAACGCGGCATAGGTGTCGAGCAGACGGCGCGCGCCGGCCATCCGCTTCTGGCCGGCCAAAGCCTCGGCGTCGGGAAGAGTCGCGAGGTCGGCGCTCGAGGAGCCCAGCAGGGCGACGGCGTCGGCCGCCTGCCTGAGGTCATCCGCGAGTTCGTCATGTTATGAGGATAACTTAAGGAGCACACGTAGTCGAGTGTCACTCATCTTTTGTGGATAAAAGTTTCGTATCTTTGTTCAACCGCCCGGCTGTTTGGCCGCGCGGCGCCACCGATGATCGTTTGCAGCGTCAGCGGTGAGCCTGCTTCCACACCCTGCGCCACGAAAGCCGAAGGCGGCCTCCCGGGGATGAGCCCCGCCGAGACCGCCATCAACGGACAAGCGCTCAAGCGCTCAACACGCCAGCGCCAGCACCTGAGCCCCTACGAGCCCACGCGATCCAGGCGCGCCACGCCGATCTTCGAGTCGGCCATGCCGTAGAACACGAACAGCTGCCCCGCGATCTCCTCGATCGCGGTCGGAAACACCACGTTCGGCACGATGCCGCTGATCTCATCGGGCGTCTCCGCCTTGAGCAGCGGCTCCGACGTGCGCTTCAGCACGATGGTCGGGTCGTCCGCGTCGAGAATCATCGCTCCGGCCGAGTAGTTCACCTTCTGCTGCTGCGAGAACGCGCCGTCGATGGTTCCGGTGACGCCGTGGTGCATCAGCAGCCAGCCCTCCGGCACCCGCAACGGGGCAGGGCCGCCGCCGATCTTCAGCTCTTCGAACGCGAACTCCGGCCCGGCCAGGAAACGGTGGCCGCTCCAGAAGGTGAGCTTCGAGATGTCGGCGAGCACATCCGCGACCGGCAGATAGCTGATCCAGATGCTCTGCCGGGTGTCGGTGACGCCGGCGGGAACACGGATGCCCTCACCCGGCTTGACCTCGCCCAGATCCCACATCGGGCGGTGCAGCACGGCGAAGCACTCGACTCCATTCGGGCCGGCGACCGGCTCCGGGAAGAACACGGTGTCTTTGTTGTGGAACAGGTTCAGGTCCATGTCCAGCGTGTCGTCGAAGGCGAACAGCGCCGGACCGAGCCGGCGCCACTCGCGCAGGTCCGAGGACACGGCAACGGCCGTGCGCGGGCCGAGGGGGCCGTAGGCGACGTAGGTCATCACGTGTAGGCCGAGCCGGGGAACGAAGGTGATCCTGGGATCTTCCACTCCGGCGTTGTTCGCGCCGCGCTCCCAGCCGCGGTCCGGTGCAAGAACGACACCCTCGCGTTCGACGCCCGTGGGTACGCCGTCGGTGATGATGACCTTTGCGAGTCCGACGCGGGAGACGTTTCCGGTGGCGACCAGTCGGGGGAGCAGATACAGAGTTCCGTCGGCAGAGTGCCCCGTGCCGGGGTTCAGCACCCCCTCGGCCTCGAGGTCGTTGCCCGCTTCGGGCGTCATGATGACGCCCATTCGGGTCAGGGTGTAGGGGAATTCAGTGGGGTTGGGCATTTCTAACCTTTCACGCCGGAGCCGATATTGTTCGACACGAAGTGCCGTTGGAAGAGGAGGAACAGGATCACAGCAGGGGCGGCCAGGACGCAGGCCCCGGCGAGAACCGCCCCGAACGGGTTCGCCGCTGTGGCGGCGATATTGCTGAGGTAGTTGGCGAGTGACACGGCGAGAGGCTGGAGGGACGCTTCCTTGGTGATCAGGAACGGCCAGAGGAATTCGTTCCACGGTCCGATGAAGGTCAGCAGCACGACGGTCAGCAGGGCCGGCCGCACCAGAGGCAGGGCGATCCGCCGCAGGATCCGCAGTTCGCCGGCGCCGTCGATGCGGGCGGCATCGAACAGATCCTTCGGAATCTGCAGGAAGTACTGCCGGAAGATGATCACGGCAGTCGAGTTGATGGCGAACGGCAGGATCATGCCCAGATAGTTGTCGGCCAGTCCGTAGTCCCGGGCGATCATCACGTAGAGCGGGATCATCAGCAGCTGGAACGGCACGACCTGCACGAGCAGTGCGAGAGCGAAGGTGACACCGCGTCCGCGCCACTGCAGCTGGGCGAGGGCGTAGCCCACTAGAACACCGAAAACCACGGTGAAGAGAATGACGCCACCCGTGAAGATCCCCGAGTTGAGCAGCCCCTGCAGCAGGTTGATCCGGCTGTTGATGTCACCGTAGTTGTCGAGCGTCAGGTTGGCGGGGTTCGGGAATGCGCCGGCGACAGTCGGGTCCGGTTCCTTCTGGAGCGAGCCGATGACCATGTAGTAGAAGGGGAACAGGAACACAAGCGCCCCGACCGTGAGCACCACACCCCGCAGGATGTTCTGCCCGCGGCTCATGATTCGTCACCGCCTGCAAGCTTGCGCTGGATGAACGCGAGGATGAGAACTCCGATCACGAGGATGACGCCGATCGCGGCCGCCGTGTCGGGCGACCCCTGTTCGATCCCGCGCTGGTACATCATCAGCACGGGTGACGAGGATGCCCCGTTCGGGCCGCCGCCGCCGGTGAGCAGGTACGGCTCCGTGAAGAGGTTGGCGCCGGTGACCGTCGAGAGCAGCAGCACGAGCACAGTCGCCGGGCGTACGCCCGGCACGGTGACCGAGAAGAAACTTCGGATCCTGCCCGCGCCATCCGTTGAAGCGGCCTCGTACAGTTCCTCCGACACGTTCTGCAGGGCGGCCAGGTAGAGCAGAATGAAGAATCCGAGGCCCTTCCAGGTCACGAAGATCGCGATGGTGGGCATGGCCCAGTCCTCGTTGATCAGCCACGCCGGATCGGGCGCGAGCGGCCCGAGAATCTGGTTCACGAGGCCGTTGCCGCTGAACAGGAAGATCCAGACGCCGACGACGGCGACGCTCGCGGTCACGTAGGGCACGTAGTAGGCAACGCGCAGGAAGGTGCGGAACCGCACGGCCTTGTTCAAGGCGGTGGCGAGCATGAGCGAGAGGATGACCGTCAACGGCACGTTGATCAGCAGGAAGACTCCCACGTTGCCGAAGGAACGGATGATGGCCGGGTCGGCTAGCACTTCCCGAAAATTGTCCAGGCCGACGAATGGCCGGTCCACAGCGGCGCCGGGTGCAGCGAAGAAGTAGTCGTGGAACGACATCCAGAAGGCGAAGACCAGCGGGTAGGCGAAGACGGCCAGAACGAAGATGAGGTAGGGGGCGCTGAGCAGGAGCCCGAATGGGTTCTTGCCCAGAAGGGGGTGTTTGCGGCGGCGGGGGCCCCCGCCGGGAGGAGTTGTGCTCCTCCCGGCGACGGTCCGACTCGCGGTTGACTGGGACATCCGTTACGGCTTGGAGATCAGGGTTTTGATCTTCTCGGCGGCGGAGTCGAGGGCGGCGGGGATCTCACCCTCGCCGGTGATGACCGACTTCGTGTACGCGTCGCGGAAGGCCTGCCAGGCGGCGACCGAGCTGGAGACGTTGGGAACCTCGACCATGCGGGATGCCTGGTCGCCGAACTGCTCGTAGGCCGGGTTGGCCGCGAAGTACTCCGGGTACACCGTTGGGAGGTCCTCGCGGAGCGGCATCTGGCCGGTCAGCTCGAGAAGCTGTCCGTCCTGGTCCTCGCTGGTGGCGAATTTCAGCACATCCCAGGCGGTGGCCTGGTTCTCGCAGGCCGTGAACATTCCGACGTTCTTCGCGTCACTGAACGTGTAGGTTTCCTCGGCCGGAGTGCCCTCGCTGGTGGGAACGGGAACCGCACCCCAGTTCACGGCGTCCTTGTACACCGACACGGCCCACGGGCCGACGATGGACATCGCGGCCTGGCCATCGGCGAACGAGTCGCCCTGGTACTGCTCTTTGCCGGCGAGACCCTCGGCGTACAGGGTCTTCCAGAACTCCGCGACCTTCGCGCCGTCCTCGTCGTTGAAGGTGGCCTCACCGTCTTCGATCAACTGCGTGCCACCGGTTTCGGCGGCGTAGAGCGGGTAGAAGTCGAACCAGCTCTGGAAGAACTGACTGGTCGGGGCCGGGTAGATGGCGTTCGGCGCGGCGCCGCTCTCGACGAGGGTGCGCGAGGTGGCGAGGAATTCGTCGTAGGTGGCCAACTGGGGGTTCTCGGCGTCGAGTCCGGCGGCGGTGAACATGTCCTTGTTGTAGAAGATCATGACGGGGTTGGACTTCCACGGCATCTGGAAGTACTTCGCGTCGGCGCCCTGGTACTGCTCGGCCGTGTCGCCGCTGCGTGCCTCGATGTAGGCGGCGCCGTCCTCAAAGCTGGAGAGGTCGACGAGACCACCCTGCTTCTCGAACTGCGGCACCGCGACCGGGGCCGTATTGAATACGAGGCAGGGGGCGTTGCCGGCCGTGATGGCGGCACCGATGACCTCCTCGCTGCTCTTACCGGCCGGGATTTCCTGCGCCTTCACCTTTTCATCCGGGTTCTCGGCGTTCCAGGCCTCCACCATCTGCTTGCCCCAGGCGATCTCGGTTTCGTTGTTCGAGTACCAGATCGTGATCGGCCCGCGGCTGGTGGCCGCGTCACCCGTCGTCCCCCCGGACGCGCAAGCGCTCAGTGCCAGGGCCACTGTGGCGGATGCCGCCGTAACGGTGAGAATCCGCTTGGCCATTCCATTGCTGTGCATGTGGTGCTCCATTTCTCGAAACCCGCAGCAGCCTTGCTGCGGTAAACATGTGTCAGCGCTGTGGGTCAGCCGTGGGGCGGGGCGGTCGACCCGCGCACCACGAGCCGGGCCGCCGGGAGGTCCACGTCGTCCGCCGAGCCGTTCTCCATCAGGGCCAAAAGCGTGCTCGCCGCCGCGCGCCCCCACGCCATCGGTGCTGCGCTGACGGTGGTCAGGGGCGGGTACACGTAACGGCAGAAGTCGATGTCGTCGTAGCCCGTGATCGAGAGGTCGTCGGGGACCCGCACGCCCAGCTCGTGCGCCATGCCGAGACCGGCGATGGCCATCGGGTCGTTGGCGTAGACGATCGCAGTCGGGGGCGTGTCCTGGGTCAGGAGGCGCCGAGTGGCATCTGACCCGGCGCCCACGGAGAAATCGGTCTCGACGGTCTGCCCCTCCGGCAGGCCCGCCTCGCGCAGGGCGGCGGCGAAGGCCGCGCGCCGGCGGCTGCCGTGCAGCAGCGTCGAGCTGCCTGCGACGTGCGCGATGCGGCGGTGGCCGAGGGTGGCGAGGTGAGCGACGGATGCCATCACACCCGGTGTGTCGTCCACGGTCACCGCGGGGAAGGGGCTGGGCCCGTCGGGGCGTCCGAGCGTGACCGCCGGCAGACCCAGCTCGGCGAGGAGCGGGATGCGCGGGTCGCCGTGGCGGAGGTCGCTGAGGAAGACCCCGTCGACGCGCCCGTCTGCCACGAGTGAGCGGTAGGTCTTCAACTCGGTCTCCTCGTCGGGAACGACGCTGAGCACGAGGGCACGACCTTCCGGGGCAAGGATGCTCTCGACGCCCGCGATGAAGGAGGGAAAGAACGGGTCGGAGGCAAGCACGTCCGGGTTGCGGGCGATCACGAGGCCGAGCGCGTAGGACCGCTGCGTGGAGAGCGACCGGGCGCGGAGGGACGGCTTCCAGCCCAGCTCCTTGGCGACCTGAAGGATGCGCACCCGGGTCTCGGGGGCGACTCCGGGCCGGTTGTTGAGGGCGAAGGAGACGAGGCCCTTGCTGACGCCGGCCCGCTTGGCGACCACCTCGATGGTGACCTTTGGGGGGTTCGCGACCGACTTCGCGGCGGACTTCGTGGTGGACTGAGCGGTGGGCTTCACGGTGGTGGTGGCAGGAATGTTCGCAGGCACGTTTCTGGGCCTCCTCATTGACAGCCGACCCAACCTGAACCGGTTTAGAAAGGCTATACCGGTTTAGTTTCCCCCGTCAAGGGGGCGGCTCCGATTACAGCCGGTCCGATTGAACCCAGGCCGGGGAAGGCCTAGATTGTGCGCAAATGGACTGGTTCGGGGCCGGAGAATACGAGATCGCGCGGCAGGTGCTGCAGCGCGGGGTGGCTGCCTGCTACCTGATCGCCTTCGTTTCGGCCGTCAACCAATTCCCCGCGCTGCTCGGCGACCATGGCCTGCTCCCGGTGGCCCGTTTTGTGGCCCGCGTGAGGTTCAGCGCGTCGCCGAGTATTTTCCACTGGCATTACTCCGACCGGATGCTGCGTTCCCTCGCCTGGTCCGGCGCCGCCGTGGCGGCCACGCTCGTGGCCGGCCTGCCGCAGCTCGGGCCGCCCTGGCTGCCGATGGTCGCTTTCCTCCTGCTCTTCGTGGGCTACCTGTCGATCGTCAACGTCGGCCAATCCTTCTACTCGTTCGGCTGGGAGAGTCTGCTGCTGGAGGCCGGTTTCGTGGTGGCCTTCCTCGGCTCCGAGCAGGTGGCCCCTCCGCTCTTCGTGATCCTGTTCTGCCGCTGGCTGCTCTTCCGGCTGGAATTCGGCGCCGGCCTGATTAAGATCCGCGGCGGCCGGGAGTGGCGAGACCTGACCGCCCTCTACTACCACCATGAAACGCAGCCGATGCCGAACCCGCTCAGTTGGTTCGCACACCATCTGCCCCCGTGGTTCCACCGCGGGGAGGTGATTGGCAACCACTTCGCGCAGCTGGTCGTGCCGTTCTTCCTCTTTGCGCCCCAGCCCGTCGCATCCGTCGCGGCCCTGATCGTGATCCTCAGCCAGTTCTGGCTGGTGCTCACCGGCAACTTCGCCTGGCTGAACTGGATCACCATCGTGCTGGCCTTCTCTGCCGTCGACGACGCCACGCTGCGCGCGGTGCTGCCGTGGCTGCCGGCCGGGGAGGCCGCACCGGATGGCCCGCTCTGGTTCGTGATCGTGGTCAGCCTGGCCACCTCCCTGCTCCTGGTGCTCAGCTACTGGCCGCTTCGCAACCTGGTCGCCCGCCGGCAACTGATGAATGCGAGCTTCAACCGGTACCACCTGGTGAACGCCTACGGTGCGTTCGGCACGGTCACCCGGCAGCGCCACGAGGTGGTCGTCGAGGGCAGCGACGCCGCCGACCCGACTGACGAGACGGGCTGGCGCGCCTACGAATTCCGCGGCAAGCCCGGCGACCCCGAGCACCGGCCCCGCCAGTTCGCGCCGTACCACCTGCGCCTGGACTGGCTGATGTGGTTCCTGGCGCTCGGCGACCCGGGCACCCGCTGGTTCGAGATGTTCCTGGCCCGCCTCCTCGAGGGCGACCGACCCACGCTGCGGATGGTGCGGGTCAACCCGTTCCCGCAGGCCCCGCCCCGCTACGTGCGCGCCCGGGTCTACCGCTACCGCTACTCCACTCCGGACGAACGCCGAGAGACCCGAGAGTGGTGGGTGCGCTCGGAGGTCGGCCTGCTCGTGGCCCCCATCACCCTGGCCTGGAGGTCCCGTGCCTGACGTCGACGTGGTTGGAGCCGGGCCCACGGGCCGGAGGCGGCGCTCGTCCTGGCCCGGACCGGGCTGAGCGTGCACGTCACCGAGCGGGAAAGCCGGCCCGCCGGCGCCCAGCGCACGGAGAAGCTGAGCATCGTCGACGGCATCTTGGAAGACGCCGGTTCCTTGGCTCTACCTCTGCTCGGCCTCCACCCCGCCGGGCCCGGCCGTGCGCGGCATGAACGGCAGGTAGGCCGCCACCCTGGTCGCGCCCGTCTGGCTGCGATTCCACCGTCGTTTCGGCGGAGAGCCAGAACGAGGGGTGAATGTCCGAACCGCACCGCCCGGCTGCACCGGCGGTGATCTGGCACATCCGGCGACACGCGAGCTCGGCCGGGCCTGACCCACGACTGAGCCGGGACGCTGCTACTCGTCGTCGGGGCCAGGCGGCAGCACCTCGGGCGCCCGAAGCTTGTCGATCTCGCGGCGTTCGCGCTTGGTGGGACGGCCGGCGCCCCGGTCCCGCATCGGGAGGAGCGCCACCTCCTCGCGCGGGGGCGGCGGGGGAGTCTGGTCGACGAAGCACTCCGCCGCGACTGGCGCGCTGACCCGTTTGACCATGATCTTCGACACGACCAGGATGCGGTCGAAACCGCTGATGCGCACCCGCACCTCGTCGCCGATCCGCACGGTCTGCGCGGACTTGGCCCGCTCGCCGTTCACCTTGACGTGACCGGCTCGGCAGGCGGCCGTGGCCTGGGAACGGGTCTTGAACATCCGCACGGCCCAGGTCCAGCTGTCGACACGGGCGGTGGTCAGAGGCTCCATCCCTCGACTCTACGGCGCGCAGGCCCGAACGGCCCGCACCCTAGAAAGGCCCGAGCTTCCCCCAGGCGATCAGCAGCATGGTCACCAGGAATCCGGTCAGGAAGTTGAGCCAGAGAAAACGCGTCCAGCCGGCGTTCGCGGTCTCGGACCGCTCGTCCGACACTGACCGGAACGGCCAGGCCGCGAGAATGTAGGGCACCGCGAGCACCGAGGCCAGCAGCCCGGGCCAGCCGGTCACAAGCATGAGCAGTCCGGCCAGGGCCCAGAATGCGATCGCGAGGCGCACGGTCCGCGCGGCGCCGAGCGCGGTTGCGATCGAGGCGATGCCGCCTTCCCGGTCGGGCACGACGTCCTGCACGGCGCCGAACGCGTGGCTGGCCATGCCCCAAAGGAAGAACGCGGCGAGCAGGGCAACCAGGCCGGGCGTCACGACGGCGCCGGCCACCACGAGACCGTAGACGGCGGGGCTGACGAAGTGGGTGCTCGAGGTGATCGAGTCCACCATCGGGCGCTCCTTGAACCGCAGTCCCGGAACGGAGTACGCGGCCACCGCGAACAGGCTCACGGCCAGAATGAACCATGACCATGGATGCTCCGCGCCGGCCAGGACGAGCATCGCCACCAGCATGGGCACAGCCGTCACGATTCCGGAGACGAGCACCGTGCGGTGAAGGACCGGGTCCAGCATGGCTCCCTCGACGCCGCCCTTGCGCGGGTTGCGCAGGTCGGACTCGTAGTCGAAGACGTCGTTGATTCCGTACATCAGCAGGTTGTACGGAATGAGGAAGAAGAGGGTGCCCACCAGCAGCAAGGCGTCCACCCGGCCGGTCGTCACCACATACGCGGCGGCAAACGGGAACGCCGTGTTGATCCAGCTCAGCGGCCGTGACGAGAGCAGCACCTGCCGGGTCTTCCAGAGCGGTGGGGTGCGAGTCTCAGTCATTCGGTTTTCTTTCCAGCAGAGCCCAGAGCGCGGGCAGCAGGAGTGCTGCCGCAACGGGATAGGCGAAGTCTTCGATCGGGGCCAGGCCGATCCGCAATCCAAAGATGCGGCTGGGATCGTAGTCGACCAGTCCGACCCCGATCATAATGCTGTCGAAAACGGCCGTGAGCACGAGCACGGCGGCCATGGCGATCCCGGCGGCACGGATGCTGTGCCGGGAGAGCCTGCCGCGGCGCACGGCCGTGAGGAACACAGCCGTGGCGAGCAGAAGGAAGACGGTGTTCAGGAGCAGGTAGGTCACCCGTCGCTCCCCTCGTCGACGCCGGCCCGTTCGGCCCGGGAGGCGAGCAGCAGGCGCGCCCCCTGCACGGCGTTCATGGTGAGGTAGCAGAGGAAGGTGAGGAAGAAGAACTCCTCCACGGGCAGCTCCGGGGCCAGCTGCAGACCGGTCATCAGGGTCGTCTCGCCCCGGTAGAAGATGCCCAGGCCGATTCCGAAGAGGTCCCAGACGAGGAAGTACACCAACCCGACGCCGAGCACGATGGCAGCTCGCACCGGGTTCCGCCAGAAGAACAGCCGGAAGCGACGGTCGAGCAGCACCATCGCCCCCAGGCTGAGAAGCAGGGTCAGCAGGTACGCGAACGTCACAGCACTACCGGATTCACTGTGCTGCCGAAGTCACTGGGCTTCCGGCAGCGGCGCCCGCACGGAGTTCGGCAGCGGTTCCGGGAGCGGTCCCGTGCTCGTGTCCGAGTTGATCCGCTTGAGGAGAATTTCAGCGCTGATCAAGCACATCGGAAGTCCGATGCCCGGGATAGTGGTTCCGCCGGCGTAGAACAGACCGTCGACCTTCGCGGAGGCGTTGGAGCCGCGCAGGAATGCGCTCTGCCGCAGGGTGTGCGCCGGGCCGAGGGCCCCGCCGCGCCAGGAGTTGAGGTCGTCGGCGAAGTCGCCGGGTCCCACCGTGCGGCGCACCACGATCCGCTCCGCCAGGTCGGGAATGCCGGCCCAGTCGCTGAGCTGTTTGACGGTGTCATCCGCGATCTTCTCGATCGCGGCCGAGCCTTGGCCGTTGATCCCGCCGTGGCCGAGGCCCGGGTCGGCGGGGATCGGCACCAGCAGGAACATGTTCGTGTAGCCCTCAGGGGCGACTCCCGGGTCGGTGGCACTGGGCATACAGGCGTAGAAGGAGGCCGGCGAGGGCACGCTGGTCTTCTTGCCGAAGATACGGCCGAAGTTCTCGGCCCAGTCCCTGGTGAAGAACAGGCTGTGATGTTTCAGCTCGGGCAGGTCTCCCTTGACGCCGAGCATCACGAGCACGGCGCCCGGACCGGAGACGCGTTTCCGCCACCAGCGCTCGGGGTAGGTCTGCGCGGATGCCGGCAGCAGCTCGGTCTCCGTGTGGTGCAGGTCGGCGGCCGAGACGACCGTGTCGGCGTCGAGGGTGACACTGGTGCCGTCGCCCGTGCGATAGCTGACCCCGGCGACGGCGGTTGCGGCGCCCGGGGTGGTGTGGATCGCCGTCACAGTCGCCTCGGTGATCACGGTCACGCCCTGAGCTTTCGCGATGTCGGCGATGCTGTCGATCAGCCGAGTGAACCCACCCTGCGGGTAGAGCACGCCGTCGGCCATGTCGAGGTGGCTCATCAGGTGGTACATCGACGGGGTCTGGTCGGGCGAGGAGCCGAGAAACACGGCTGGGTAGCCGAGGATCTGGCGCAAACGGTGGTCCTTCACATAGCCGGCCACGAACTTGTCCAGCGGCTGCAGCAGCAGTCGGGCCAACCGACCGAGCCGCTTCAGGACATCCGGAACCAGCAGGGGTGTGAAGGAGGCGAAGCTTGTATACAGGAACCGTTTGACTGCCATGTCATATGTCTCTTTGGCCGAGACGAGGTAGCGGTCGAGGGCCGCGCCCGCACCGGGTTCGAGGCTTTCGAACAGACGGATGTTGTCGGCCCGCTCGGTCGCGATGTCCACCGGCTCCGTCGTGCCCTCGAAGAAGACCCGGTAGCCCGGGTCGAGGCGGGTCAGGTCGAGCTGTTCCGCGGAGGATGTGCCGAACAGCCGGTAGAAGTGGTCGAACACCTGCGGCATCAGGTACCAGGACGGCCCGGTCTCGAACCGGAAGCCGTCGACGTCCCAGAAGCCGGCCCGGCCGCCGAGGGTGGCCTGCGCCTCGAGCAGGGTGACCTGGTGGCCGTCCCGGGCCAGCAGCGCGGCGCTGGCCAGTCCGGCGATGCCGCCGCCGATGACAACGGTGTGCCTGGTCGGTGCGCTCATCGCTTCCACGCTCCCGGTCCGAACGATGCGGTGAGTGCAATCATGATTTTCTCCGGATCCGGCACCCGTACCCGGGCGCTCATCAGTTCTCGCGCGGGGGTGACTCGCAGCTTCGCCGACAAGCGGGCGAAGAGGTGGTGTGCAGCGGTGACCGCGCGGCGGCTCCCCACCGGGAGCATGGGCAACACGCGGGCCGCCGCGTCGAGGTCGGCGTCCATGTCGTCGAGGAGTTCGTTCTTCTGTGTTTCGGTCATGGTCAGCAGGTTCACACCGGGAAAGTAGTTGCGGCCGAGGGCGTCCCGGTCGGCGGCGAGGTCGCGCAGGAAGTTGACCTTCTGGAAGGCCGCGCCGAGGCTCCGGGCACCGGCCTCGAGAACCTGGAGCTCATCGGTCGTGCACCGCGTGTCCTGCACGAAGCAGCGCAGACACATCAGCCCGATCACCTCGGCCGAACCGTAGATGTACTCGGCCACTCCGGCCGCGTCGAACGGCGACGGGTCGAGGTCCCGGCGCATCGAGGCGAAGAAGGGTGTGGTCAGGCTGGTGTCGATTCCGGCTTCCCGGGCGGTCGCCGCGAAGGCGTGCACGACCAGATTGGTGCTGAAGCCCGACCCCATCGCCTGGCTGGTCTCCCGTTCGAGCGCGTCCAGCAGGTCGCGCTGGCCGTCCACGTTCACGCCGGCCTGGCTTGCGGCGCCGTCCACGATCTCATCGGCGACCCGGACCAGGGCGTAGATGGTGCGCACCTGGCTGCGCACGCGCGGCTCGAGGAGACGGGCCGCGAGGCCGAACGAGGTGGAATAGTGGCCGATGACCGTGGCGGAGCTGGCCCGGGCCGCGGCGTTGTACTTCGCGATGCCGGTGTGGTCTTCGGGGCTGTCACGTTTCATCGGCTGCGATTCACGGCGGTGCCTGCCAGGGTGGTGAGCAGCGCGCGCAGGGGCGCCGGTACGGCGGCCGTGTCGAGCGCGGCCACGGCGCGAGTGCAGTGGTCGGTGGCCAGCTCATCCGTTGCCTGCAGGGCACCGCAGTCACGAAGCAGGCCGCGCACGGTGTCCGCTTCCGCCTCGGTGAGGTCGGCCTTGCCGATGAAGGGGGCGATCTCTGGCCAGCCGCGGGTGGTGCCCGCGTGGGCGATCAGGGTCGTCTGCTTGCCTTCCCGCAGGTCGGTGAGCACGCTTTTGCCGGTCTTCTCCGGGTTGCCGAAGACCCCGAGAACGTCGTCGGTCAGCTGGAAGGCCACGCCGATCAGGCGGCCGTAGGCGCCGAGCACGTCGATCGCCTCGGCCGAGCCGCCGGCCAGGATGGCGCCGGCCTGCAGGGGAGCCTCGAACGAGTAGACCGCCGTCTTCTGCTCCAGGGTGGAGATGACCTGGGCCACCGTGAGCGGATGCTTCGACGCGGCGTTGGTGACGTCCGCCAGTTCCCCGGCAGCGGAGACGAACACCGCTCGATCGAGCAGGTCGAGCAGGCGGCCGCGCAGTTCGAGCTCGACCGGCAGCATCGCGAGGGCGCGGTGGGCCTCGCTCAGCGCCAGGTCGCCGGCCAGGATCGCGGCCGTCGCGGCCCACGCCCCGGCCTGGTCGCCGGCTCCGTGGGCGAGGGCGCGCTCGGTGAACTGCCCGGCGATGTTGGCCACGCCGCGGCGGGCGAGGTCGTGGTCGATCACGTCGTCGTGGATCACGAAGGCCGTGTGCAACAGTTCGAAGCTGACCGCGACCGGAGTGGCCAGTGTGAGGTCGGTGCCGCCGAGGCCGGTGAACGCAGCCAGCACCAGTGCGGGGCGCACACGCTTGCCGCCGCTGCTGGCCTGCTCGAGAGAGTCCCAGAGCGCGACATAGTGTTCGCCGTAGTCGCTGGCACGCAGGCGGGCGGCGGCGAAAAAACGCTGCAACTCCGTCCCTACCCCGAGCGCCTGGATTTCATGCATCGAAACTGGTCAATTCCTGGAGCTGCAGCCCCAACCAGGGGCTGAACGCCCACGGGGCGTCCCGCACCGAGCGCTGCAGGGCGGCCGGCTCCACCCAGGCAAATTCCATGACCTCGTCCGGGTTGGGTACGGGTTCGCCGGTGGCGCGGGCCAGGTAGACGGGGCAGATCTCGTTCTCGACGATGCCGCTGCTGTCGACGGCGCGGTAGCGGAAGTCAGGCAGGGTGACCGTCAGGTGCGCAATCGAGAGTCCGAGCTCGAATAGCGCGCGCCGCTCGATGGCAGCGGGAAATTCCTCGCCCGGGAGCGGATGGCCGCAAAAGGAATTGGTCCAGACGCCCGGCCAGGTTCTCTTCGACAGGGCGCGTCGGGTGACGAGAACCTCGCCGGCCGGATTGAGCACGTGGCAGGAGAAAGCGAGGTGGAGCGCGGTGTCTGTGTCGTGCACACTGAGCTTCGGGGCCGTGCCGATTTCGCGGCCGGACTCGTCCAGCAGGACCACGAGTTCTTCGAGCACTTCGACCGGCCGCATTAGCCATCCCTTCGGGTGATTCAGTCAAGATACCGGAAAAATACCTAATCTGATTAGCCAAATGCGAGGCTAGCACGGGGCCCTGTCCGAACCGTCCATTGAGGGGCGTCGGGAGGCCCGCACGGCATCCGTCGGCCGCACGCTTAAACTCGTGGGGTGCCCACCCCCGCTGCAGACCATGTCAACGCCCTTCTCGCCTCGTACCAGGATTTTCCGCAAGTGGGCATCCTCTTCCGCGACCTCAACCCGGTGTTCGCCGACGCCGCCGCTTTTCGAGCGCTGATCGACGAGCTCGCCGGCCGGTTCCAGGGTGAATTCGACGCGGTGGCCGGCATTGAGGCCCGCGGCTTCCTGCTGGCCGCGGCGATCGGCTACGCGGCGGATGTCGCCGTGCTCGTCGTGCGCAAAGGTGGCAAGCTCCCCGGATCGGTGCTGAGCGAGGAGTACGACCTCGAGTACGGCTCGGCCTGCCTCGAGCTCGAGATCGGCCAGCTCGCGCCGGGTTCCCGCGTGCTGGTCGTCGACGACGTGCTGGCCACCGGCGGCACGATCGCCGCGACCGCCCGGCTCATCGAGCGCGCCGGCTACCGCCTGACCGGCGTCGGCGTCGTGCTGGAGCTGACCGAACTGGTCGGCCGAACGCGCCTCGGCGACGCTCCTGTGCACGCCATCGTCGCCCTCTAGCCCGCCCAGGTACCCACTCGGCGCGGCTCGCTCGTCGTGGCGCACCCTTCGAAAGCCGGCACACGTCCTACCGTGCGCCACCATCCAAAGCCTGCGCCGCGAGTCGAATGCAACTCAACACGGTGCGTATTCACGGGACCGTGGCGCATGCTTGAGCCATGAGCACAAACGGTGACGGGTGGGTGTACGGGCCCGACGGCCGCAAGTTTTGGGGTCTTTTCGGGGCGGCCGGCCTGCTCGTGCACCACGAGGAGCTGGGGGTGCTGCTGCAGCACCGCGCGCTTTGGAGCCACCAGGGTGACACCTGGGGGCTGCCCGGCGGGGCGCGCCACGAACACGAGAGTGCGCTCGAAGCGGCTCTGCGGGAGGCCCGCGAAGAGGCCGGCGTGCCCCCGGAGCTGGTCTCCGTGCAGTTCAGCTCCGTGCTCGACCTCGGTTTCTGGTCGTACACGACGGTCGTGGTGCGCGCCACGAAGCGCTTCGAACCCGTGATCAGCGACCAGGAGAGCATCGCGTTGCGCTGGGTACCGCGCCACGAGGTCGACGCGCTGCCGCTGCATCCGGGCTTCGCCACCAGCTGGCCGGCCCTACTCGCCCGCCTCTGAACCCGCACCGCCATTAAACCCGCACCACCTCGCCCGGTGACTTGTCCGGCCGCCAACCGCGCCAGACCGGGTGGCGCGCTCGCCCCGTGCTGGTCCATTCGGAGAATTCCACCTCGCCCACCAACACCGGGCGCACCCACCGCGCATCGCGGGCGCCGGCGGGCGGGATGCCGGTGAAGGGGTTGTCCACCGCAGCGATGGCATCCAGTCGCGCCCGCAGGTCCTCGAGGTCTGCGTCCCGGAACCCGGTGCCGACCCGGCCGATATAGGTCAGCGTGTCTCCGTTCGGAATCCCCAGGAGGAGGGAGCCCACGGTGTCGGCTCGGCGCCCGTTGCCCGGTCGCCACCCGCCGATCACCGCCTCCTGGGTGCGATGGTGCTTGATCTTGATCCACGATCGGGACCGCCGACCGGCCTCGTAGCGCCCGTCCCGGGTCTTGGCGACGATCCCCTCGAAGCCGAGCTCGCTGCTGGTCGCCACGGCCTGGGTGGAGTCGCCCGTGAAGACCGGCGGCACCTGCACCGCACCGGACCCGGTGACAATCTCCTCGAGCACGCGGCGCCGGGCCGTGTACGTCAGGTCGAGCAGCGGCTCCCCGTCACGTTCGAGCACGTCGAAAGCCAGAAACCGCACCGGGGTGGATGCCTCGGCCGCTTCGATCTGTCGGCGACCGGTCAGGCCCAGCCGCGTCTGCAGCAGCCCGAAGTTCGGCCGCCCGCCCGCGTCCATCGCGACGATCTCCCCGTCGAGCACCGCAAAGTCGGCCGAAACCGCTCCCGGCAACGCGCGCACCAGCTCGGGATACGCGTGCGTGATGTCGCTGCCGTTCCGGGTGAACAAGCGCACGTCCGGGCCTAGGCCGGCGGCTCCGAGATAGGCGAGCGCGCGGATGCCGTCCCACTTCATTTCGTAGGTCCACTCGTCGTCTTCGGACAGGTCGGCGATGGAACCGGGCGTGGCAAGCATGGGCCCGTATTGTGTTCGGCGTGCGGACCGGCCGCCCGTTTTGGCCGTCGCGCCCGCCCCGGTGCCCACGTCCCCGGCCCGCCGGGCCGGCCGTGTCTTCATCAGGTGGATCAGCCAGTTCCGGTCGGCCACGTCCGTGCCCTTCGTGCGGATCAGGGCAAAGCGCCGCGTGCCACCGAGCCTGCCGCCCGGTTCGCCGTGCAGCACGGCGATCACCTCGTCATCCCGCCACTTCTCCAGCTCGTAGCTGCCGTGGTCCCAGATGCTCATGGTGCCGGCCCCGTATTCGCCGGCCGGGATATCACCCTCGAACGTGGCGTATTCGAGCGGATGGTCCTCGGTGCGCACGGCGAGCCGATTCTTCGCCGGATCGGTCGGCACCCCGCGCGGCAACACCCACGACGTCAGCACCCCGTCGTGCTCGAGCCGAAAGTCGTAGTGCAGGTTGCGGGCGTGGTGCTCTTGAATGACGAATGACCGACCCCCGGATGCGTCCGGCGCACCGGTCGGCATCGGCTCCGAGGTGCGGGAAGCGTCTCGTTTGCCGAGGTAGACGGCCAGCGCACCGGCTCCCGCCCCGGCGCCTTTACCGGTCTCGTCACCGGCACCACCGGCATCCGTGGTGCCCCGGCCGGAATGTGCCTCGAGCAGCGCGGCCAGCGGGTCCCCGCTACGCTGCACCCGGTGCATCGCCTGCTTGTAGTCGATCTGTGCGAGCCCGGGGGAGGCCAGTTCCCGCCAGGTGCGCGGCATGGCCACCATCGGATGCAGCGTTCCGCGCAACGAATACGGGGTGATGGTCGTCTTGTGGGCGCTGTTCTGGCTCCAGTCCACGAACACCCGCCCCGGTCGATGAGCCTTCTTCATATCGCTGACGATGAGGTCCGGATGGTCGGCTTCGAGCGCGCGGGCCAGCTCGTGTGCGACCTGGGAGACCTGGTCCGAGGTGTGCGTGAGGTCCAGCGGTGCGTAGAGGTGGATGCCCTTCGACCCGCTGGTGACCGGCAGCGGGTCCAGGCCCATGTCCCGCAGGATGGCCCGGGCCAGACGGGCGACCTCCGCGCACTCGTCGAGGGTGACCCCGTCGCCGGGGTCCAGGTCGATCACCAGTCGGTCCGGGTTGCGCGGGCGTCCACCCCGGCCGAACTGCCACTGTGGAACGTGGATCTCCAGCGCCGAGATCTGGGCGAGCCAGGTCAGCGTCGCGAGGTCGTTGACCAGCGGGTACTCGCTCACGTGGTTCGAATGCTGGATCGGCCGGCGTTTCACCCAGCTCGGCGTCGCCTGGTCCAGGTTCTTCTGGAAGAACACGTGTCCGGGTGCGTCCCGGGTGCCCACACCGTGTACCCACCTCTTCCGGGTCGCCGGGCGGTTCGCGGTGTGCGGGATCATCACGTCGGCGATGAACGCGTAGTAGCCGAGAACGTCGGCCTTCGTGGTCCCCGACTCCGAGTAGAGCACCTTGTCGAGATGCGTGAGTGTGATCCGGTGTCCGCCGACGGTGACGACCTGGCGGGAGTCAGGGGAGGGCGGCCGCTCGTTCATAGCTCCAGCATGCTCTCGCGGCCACAGCGTGCCTAGCCCTCTCGGCGCACCGGGTGTGTACTGAAGTGATGAGATCGATCTGGAAGGGCGCGATCACCTTCGGGCTGGTCAATGTGCCCGTCAAGGTCTACAGCGCCACCGAAGACCACGACGTCGCCCTGCACCAGGTGCACGACGCCGATGGCGGGCGCATCCGTTACCAGCGCCGGTGCGAGCGCTGCGGACGGGTCGTCGACTATGCGCACATCGACAAGGCCTGGGACAGCGGCGACAAGACGGTTGTCATCACCGACGAGGATCTGCGCACGCTGCCGGCCGGGAGAAGCCGCGAGATCGAGGTCGTCGAGTTCGTGCCGAGCGACCAGCTCGACCCGATCATGTTCGAGCGCAGCTATTTTCTCGAACCCTCCGGCTCACCCAAGGCCTACGTTCTACTGCGGCGTGCGCTCGACGCCACCGACCGCACCGCGATCGTGCGGTTCGCGCTGCGGCAGAAGACCCGACTCGGTGCCCTCCGGGTGCGCGGGGACGTGCTGCTGCTGCAGTCGCTGCTGTGGGGCGACGAGGTGCGGGCCGTTGAATTCCCGATGCTCCAGGAGTCGGTGCGCATCTCCGCCCAGGAGCTCGAGCTTTCGGCCGCACTGGTCGACTCCTTCGCCGCCGAGTTCTCGCCGCAGGATTTTCGGGACGACTACCAGGACCAGCTCCGCGAACTGCTCGAGGCGAAGCTCGCCGCGCGCGAAGCCCTCGACACCGAGCTCACCTTCGGCCGCGAACCCCGGGAAGGCGAGGAAGGCGGGGGAGAGGTGCTCGACCTGATGGAGGCCCTCCGCCGCAGCGTGGAGCGCAGCCGCGGCCAGGCGAAGCCGGGCGCGTCGGATAAATCCGAGAAACGCGCCGACAAGGGGCATAAACGGGTGTCGGGAAACTGACGAGGCCGCATTCCGGTTCGGCCGCCGCGTCGGTAGACTCGATGATTGTGACAGGGGCAGAGGGAACCGGCGTCAGCTCAAAGGTGATCACCCTGCCCAATCTGCTCAGCATGCTGCGCCTTGCGCTGGTGCCGGTCTTTCTGGTCGTGTTGGTGCGGGGAGAGGATGCCTGGGCGCTCCTGGTGCTGATGGTCGCCAGCCTCACCGATTTCCTCGACGGCTACCTGGCCCGGAGGTTCGGCCAGATCACGCGGCTCGGCCAGCTGCTCGACCCGGCCGCCGACCGGCTGTACATCTTCGCCGCCCTCCTCGGACTGGCCTGGCGCGACCTAATGCCCTGGTGGATCGTCCTGGTCATCGTGGGACGGGACGTGTTCCTGCTCGGACTCGGCGTCATCCTCGCGAATTACGGATTCGGGCCTCTGCCCGTTCACCAGCTCGGCAAGGTCGCGACCTTCTGCCTCTTCTACGCCCTGCCGATGATCATGCTGGGAGAGGCCTTCCCCACGGTGTCCTGGTGGTCGCTCCCGGTGGGCTGGGCCTTTGGCATCTGGGGAGCGTTTCTTTACTGGTGGGCAGGCATAATCTACGCCGTCGAGACCGTCCGGGTGATTCGCATTCCGCGGGCAATTCAGCCCGTTCCATCCGATACGCTGGAGGACCAGGAGGTGTACGGTGAACGATTCCAAAAAGACGAATGAACCCCAGCGCAAGGCCGCGCCCGATAACTATTCCAATACCGACACGACGATGACGTTCGGGCAGGAATTCGCGGCCCAGCTGGCATCACTCGACGGTGACGTCACGGCCGAAGAACAGGAAGCCATCGCGGCTCTGCCCTCCGGCTCGGCGCTGCTCGTTGTCCGGCGCGGCCCGAACGCCGGCGCTCGTTTCCTGTTGGATGCGGACGTGACCACTGTGGGCCGTCACCCCAATGCGGACATCTTCCTCGACGACGTCACGGTATCTCGTCGGCACGCGGAGTTCCTGCGCCACGAATCCAAGTTCGAGGTGAAAGACCTGGTGTCCCTCAACGGCACGTATTTCGACGGGGTCCGCATCGACACCGCGCTGTTGCACGACGGCGCCGAAGTCCAGGTCGGTAAGTTCCGGCTGACGTTCTACGCCTCGCGGCACGACCTCAAGCTTCAGGCGAGCGAGTAGTGCCCGCGTCCGCAGCCCAGGCCAGAGCGCCGGGCGCGACGTCACTGCTCAGCATCGGACAGGTGCTTGCCCGGCTCACGCCGGAATTTCCGGAACTGACCCCGTCCAAACTTCGGTTTCTGGAGGAACAGAGACTGGTCGCGCCGGCGCGCACGGAGTCTGGCTACCGCAAATTCTGCGCCGGTGACCTGGACCGGCTGCGCCTGGTCCTCTCCATGCAGCGCGATCACTACCTCCCCCTCAAGGTCATCCGGGGCTACCTGGCCGACCTTGACGCGGGCCTCTCGCCGACCCTGCCCGGCGGGGTGACGCCGGGACCGTCGATGCTGTCGATCGCCCGCCGGCTGGACCGCGACGAACTGCTGCGCGAAGCAGGGGCCTCCGCGATGCTGCTGCACGACGCCGTTTCCGCATCGATCATCCTGCCGGCCGACTTCTACGGCGACGACGCGCTCAGCGTGCTGCGGGCCCTGGTCGAACTGCAGCGCAGCGGAATCGAGCCCCGCCACCTGCGCGGATTCCGTGGCGCGGCCGAACGCGAGCTCGGCCTGATCGAGAGTGCCCTCGTGCCGCTCTCCCGCCGTAAAGACGCATCGAGCCGGGCTAAGGCCGCCGAAATGGCGGTCGAGATCGCCGGCCAGCTCGAAGTGATCCGCGGCAGTCTGATCCGTTCTGCCCTGGGGCGCCTGACCAAGTAGTCGAGCCCGACACGCCAATTTACTCGACCGGATGTCGTTGATCAGGACGGTCCGCCTCGGTAGCGTGGATGCAGCGATCATCCGTATCGCAGACCCACCTCCGAGAGGCCATCGTATGAGCGAGCTGAATCAGCGTGACGATGCCTCGCGCTACGGACTCGGCCTTCTCTTCACCGACGGAATGCCCGAGCTCGACGACAACCTCGGCTACCGTGGCGCCGTGGCGGCCCGGGCCGCCGGAATCAGCTACCGTCAGCTCGACTACTGGGCCCGCACCGACCTGGTCCAGCCCACCGTGCGCGGTGCTGCCGGCTCGGGTTCCCAGCGTCTCTACGGCTTCCGGGACATCCTGGTTCTCAAACTGGTCAAGCGGCTCCTCGACACCGGCATCTCCCTGCAGCAGATCCGCACCGCGGTGAACCAACTGCGCGAGTCGGGGGTTAGCGACCTCGCCCAGACCACCTTGATGAGCGACGGCGCCAGCGTCTACCTGTGCACCTCCGACGATGAGGTCATCGACCTCGTCAGCCGCGGTCAGGGCGTGTTCGGCATCGCCGTGGGCAAGGTGCTACGCGAGGTCGAGACGAGCCTGGTCGAATTGGAGACCCTTCCGATTGACCCGTCGGACGAGCTGTCCCTTCGCCGGGGCAGCCGCAAGGTCTCTTAGCGGAGCGTTCACACGCAGTCGACACGATCGGCTGACGCTGTGCGGCTGACACTAACAGGTCAACCTATCCGGTCAACGTTGTCCGGCTGACGCTCCCTGGCTAGTGCTGTTCCGCGTACTCGCCGATGCGGGCCGTGCGCAGCACGCGTTCGAGCAACTGATCGAAGTAGCGCGCCATTTCCTGGGCGCTGTCGCCGGGCCAGGTGTGCAGCGGCTTCGCTGCGCCCTGCGCCTGCTGAAGCGAGGTGCGTTCCGGCAGTTGCGGGCTGAGTACGAGCGGGCCGAACATGTCGCGGAGTTCCTTGATCCGGAACTGGTGCTCGAGAGACGCCACGCGGGCACGGTTGACGATGATACCGAGCGGCTGCAGACGAGGGCTGAGTCCGCGGCGGATCTCTTCGATCGCGCGCAGCGCCCGGTCGGCCGCGGCCACGGAGAACAGGCCGGGTTCGGTGACCACGGCAACGCGGTCACTGGCCGCCCACGCGGTGCGGGTAAGGGCGTTCAGCGACGGAGCACAGTCGATCAGAACCAGGTCGTAGTCCTTTTCGACCGTGGAGAGTGCCTCTTCGAGCTTCCAGATGTCGCGGATGCTCGGGTGCGGCCCGTCGAAATTAATGGCCGACGGGCTGCCGATCATCACGTCGATGGTGCCGGGGCGGCCGCGCGTCCAGCCGCTGGGAACGATGGCGGCGCGAACGACCTTCTCCTTGGGAGAGGCGAGCACATCGGCGATGTTGAGGTGGCCGGTGACCTCGATGTCCATTCCGGTTGACACATCCGACTGCGGATCAATGTCCACCACCAGGGTTCGCACGCCGCGGGCGAAGGCAGCGGACGCCAGACCCAGGGTTACCGTGGTCTTGCCTACTCCTCCCTTGAGGGAGCTAACGCTTAGTACGTGCACAAGTAGATACGTTACCTTCACTAGTCTTGGAGAACCTAACCGTCAGCTGTGCGCGACGTCACGCTTGAAAGGTCTGCATGTTTACGAAAATTCTTGTTGCCAACCGCGGGGAAATCGCGATCCGGGCTTTTCGGGCGGCTTATGAGCTGGGTGCCAAAACCGTGGCGGTGTTCCCTTTCGAGGACCGCAATTCGCTGCACCGCCTGAAGGCCGACGAGGCGTACCAGATCGGCGAACCGGGACACCCGGTGCGCGCCTATCTCACGGTGAGCGAGATCATCCGGGTGGCCAGGGAGAGCGGAGCCGATGCCATCTACCCCGGTTACGGCTTCCTTTCGGAGAACCCCGAGCTGGCCCTCGCGGCCCGCCAGGCCGGCATCACCTTCATCGGCCCGGGCGAGCACGTGCTCGAGATGGCCGGCAACAAGGTCACCGCGAAGGAGCACGCCATCGCGGCGGGCGTTCCGGTGCTGGGGTCCAGCGCGCCCTCACGCGACGTCGACGAGCTGATCGCCGCGGCCGACGATATCGGGTTCCCGATCTTCGCCAAGGCCGTCGCCGGCGGCGGCGGCCGCGGCATGCGCCGGGTGGCTCAGCTGAGCGATCTCCGCGGCTCCCTTGAGGAAGCCATGCGCGAGGCCAACAGCGCGTTCGGCGACGCGACCATGTTCCTCGAGCAGGCCGTACTGCGGCCGCGTCACATCGAGGTCCAGATCCTGGCCGATGCTTCCGGCGAGACCGTGCACCTGTTCGAACGCGACTGCTCCGTGCAGCGCCGCCATCAGAAAGTCATCGAGATCGCTCCGGCGCCGAACCTCTCTGACGAGATCCGCCAGCGTCTGTACGCCGATGCGGTCGCCTTCGCCCGCTCGATCGGCTACGTGAACGCGGGCACGGTCGAGTTCCTGCTCGACACGGTCGGCGAACGCGCCGGCCAGCACGTGTTCATCGAGATGAATCCGCGCATCCAGGTCGAGCACACCGTGACCGAAGAGGTGACGGATGTCGACCTCGTGCAGTCCCAGATCCGCATCGCCGCGGGCCAGACGCTCCGTGAGCTCGAACTCACGCAGGACAAGATCGTGTTGCGCGGGGCGGCCCTGCAGTGCCGCATCACCACCGAGGACCCGACCATGGGATTCCGCCCGGACACGGGCAAGATCACCACCTATCGCTCGCCCGGCGGCGCCGGCATCCGGCTCGACGGCGGCACAATCAACCCCGGTGCCCAGATCAGCCCGCACTTCGACTCGATGCTCGCCAAGCTCACCTGCCGGGGCCGGGACTTCCCGTCCGCCGTGACCCGATCCAAGCGCGCCCTGGCCGAGTTCCGTATCCGTGGCGTGTCCACGAACATCTCGTTCCTGCAGGCCGTGCTCGACGACCCGGACTTCGCGTCCGGCAACCTGAGCACCTCCTTCATCGATGAGCGCCCGGAGCTGCTGCGCGGCCGCGCCTCCAAGGACCGCGGCACGAAGATCTTGAATTGGCTCGCCGACGTGACCGTCAACAAGCCCAACGGGGTGCCGCTGACCCTGCTGAACCCGGCCGAGAAGCTGCCGAAGCTCGATCTGTCCGAACCGGCTCCGGCCGGCTCCCGCCAACGGCTCCAGCTGCTCGGCCCGGCCGGCTTCGCCGCGGACCTGCGTGCCCAGACCGCCCTGGCCGTGACGGACACCACTTTCCGCGACGCCCACCAATCACTGTTGGCAACCCGGGTGCGCACCCGCGACCTCGTCGCCGTGGCCCCGTATGTGGCCCGGATGACCCCGGAGTTGCTGTCGATCGAGGCCTGGGGCGGCGCCACCTATGACGTGGCGCTGCGCTTCCTCGGCGAAGACCCCTGGGAACGACTGGCGTCGCTGCGAGAGGCCCTGCCGAACATCAACGTGCAGATGCTGCTTCGCGGCCGCAACACGGTCGGTTACACTCCGTACCCGACCGAGGTGACCGATGCGTTCGTGCGCGAGGCCGCCAAAACAGGCGTCGACATCTTCCGCATCTTCGACGCCCTCAACGACGTCTCGCAGATGCGCCCGGCCATCGACGCCGTGCTGGCGACGGGCTCCTCCATCGCCGAGGTCGCGCTCTGCTACACGGGCGATTTGCTCGACCCGGCCGAGAAGCTTTACACCCTGGACTACTACCTCCGGCTCGCGGAGCAGATCGTGGAGTCCGGCGCGCACATCCTCGCGATCAAGGACATGGCCGGCCTGCTGCGCCCCGCCGCAGCCGAGAAGCTCGTCACCGCCCTGCGGTCGCGCTTCGACCTCCCGGTGCACGTGCACACTCACGATACTCCGGGCGGCCAGCTCGCCACGCTGCTCGCGGCCAGCCGCGCCGGCGCCGACGCGGTCGACGTGGCCAGCGCCCCGATGGCCGGCACCACCAGCCAGCCGTCGGCGTCGTCCCTCGTCGCCGCGCTCGTCCACACCGAACGCGACACCGGCATATCCTTACAGGCCGTCTGCGACCTCGAGCCGTACTGGGAAGATGTACGCCGGGTCTACCATCCCTTCGAATCCGGTCTGCGCGCGCCCACCGGCCGCGTCTACAAGCACGAGATCCCCGGCGGCCAGCTGTCCAACCTGCGTACGCAAGCGGTCGCGCTCGGCCTCGCCGACGACTTCGAACTGATCGAGGACATGTACGCCGCGGCCAACGACATCCTCGGCCGGGTGCCGAAGGTGACGCCGTCCTCCAAGGTGGTCGGCGACCTCGCCCTCTACCTCGCCGCCGTGCGTGCCGACCCGGCCGACTTCGCTGAGAACCCGGGCAATTACGACGTGCCCGACTCCGTGATCGGCTTCATGGCGGGGGAGCTGGGCGACCTGCCCGGCGGCTGGCCCGAGCCCTTCCGCAGCAAGGTTCTCGCCGGGCGCAACGTCCGCGTCGGAATCACCGAGCTCACCCAGGAGGAACGCGCGGCCTTGGGCAGCGACGGCCTCACCTGCCGAATGATGCTGAACCAGCTGCTCTTCCCGGCGCCCACGCGCCAATTCGAGCAGATCCGGGAACTCTTCGGTGACCTGTCCGTGCTCGACACGGTGGACTACCTCAACGGTCTCCAGCAGGGCATTGAGCACGCGGTCGAGATCGACAAGGGCGTGCGCCTCTACGTCGGGCTTGAGGCCATCGGCGAGGCCGATGACAAGGGCATGCGCACCGTCATGACCACGCTGAACGGACAGCTCCGACCCGTGTTCGTGCGGGACCGCAACATCACGGTCAGCATCAAGGTCGCCGAAAAAGCGGATGCCAACCGGCCGGGCCAGATCGCCGCGCCGTTCTCCGGGGTGGTCACCCTCCAGGTCGAGGAGGGCGACACCGTCGAGGCCGGGCAGGCCGTCGCCTCGATCGAGGCCATGAAAATGGAGGCCGCGATCACCTCGCCCATCGCGGGAAACATCGAACGGGTGGCCGTGCCGCGAACCCAGCAGGTCGACGCGGGCGATCTGCTGGTGGTGGTGCGTCCACGCTAGGCTTGGTGCGATCTATCGACGAAGGGACTGATCTTTTTGTCAGATAAGCGCACAGGCGCCGAGGCGTCCGGTCCGGACGCCTCCATCGAGCCTCTCGCCGAGCCGGGAGACGAGTACCATAGCGAACTACCGCCGCACACGATCGTGAACCTGGCGGCGGCCCTGCCGGAGAACCTGAAACGCCCGGCTACGCACACGATCGAGATCAGCACCCCGGCCGTGGCGCGCGCCGATCGGTTGTCCGCAGCCGTCACGGGGGCGGTCCGCGCCCTCTCCGGTCCGGCCGTGAGCGACGCCGTTCCGCACACCCGCCGGGAGAGTCTGCGCCCCGCCGGCGGACCGGCCCCCGAGTCCGCCGCCATGCTCACGCCCGATCGGCTGCTGGCCGTCAACCGTCGCACCAAACCGCCGCCCCGCGGAGCCTGGAACAGTTTCGTCTACTCGGCGACCCTGCATCTGGTGAACCTCGGCGACTCGGCCACGGTGCGCGCCTCCAAACAACTCGACGCGCGCATCCGCAAGGATTTCGAGGGCGGCACCCGCTTCGTGCCGATCCTCACCCGCAAGGGCGGGGTCGGCAAGACGACCGTCACCGCACTGATCGGCATGGCCCTGGCCGATGCCCGCGAAGACCGCATCATCGCCGTCGACGCGAACCCCGACCGGGGCACCCTCTCCGAGCGGGTCACGAAACAGACCCGGTCCACCGTGCGCGACGTGGTCACGAAGGCCGCGTCCATCGGCGGCTATACCGATTTCTCGTCGCTGGTCTCCCGCGACGCGACCCGACTCGACATCCTCGCATCCGACACCGACCCGCTCCTCTCCGAGGCCTTCGACGAGAACGACTACAACGTCGTCGCCGACCTGGCGGCGCGGTACTACTCGATCATGCTCACGGACTGCGGCACCGGAATCGTGCACTCCGTCATGCGTGCCACGCTGCAGCGGGCCGATTCGATCGTCATCGTCTCCGGGGGCAGCATCGACGAGGCGCGGCTGGCGTCCGAAACGTTGACCTGGTTGGAAGCCAACGGCTACGGCGACCTGGTTCGCAACGCGGTCGTCGCGCTCAACACGGCGACACAGGGCACGAATCTGGTGAAGCTGGAAGAGATCGAATCGCATTTCCGCTCTCGGGTGCGGGAGATCGTGCGCATCCCCTGGGACCCGCAGCTCGCCGCGGGCAGCATCATCTCCTTCGACGATCTGAAGCCCATCACCCGGCTCGCGGCCCGCACCCTCGCGGCCGTCGTCGTGGAGGGTCTTCCGGCCGACCGCGGCGTCTAAACCGATCCGGTACCCCTGTACCCCCGCATCCATGACTTGGAGTCACCCTTGCCCGAGCGCCAGATCCGTCTCTTCGGAGATCCCGTCCTCAAAACCGTCTCCGACCCGATCGGCACGATCGACGCCCGGGTGCGGAGCCTGATCGAGGACTTGGTCGACAGTGTGCGACTGCCCGGCCGGGCCGGCGTCGCGGCCTCCCAGATCGGCGTGAATCTGCGCGCATTCAGTTTTAACGTCGATGGCGAGATCGGGTACATCCTCAACCCGGTCCTCGTGGAGGTCTCGGGGGAGCCCGAGCTCGTCGACGAGGGCTGCCTGTCGGTGCCGGGCCTCTGGTATCCCACGAAACGGTACCCGTTCGCCCGGGCGACCGGCATCGACCTCGACGGCACGGCGGTCGAACTCTCCGGGTCCGGGATCATGGCCCAGGCCCTGCAGCACGAGACCGACCACCTCGACGGTTTGCTCTACCTGGACCGCCTCGACAAGGAGAACCGGCGGGCCGCCATGAAAGAGGTCCGCGCGTCGAGCTGGTTCTGACCCCAGTCGTTCGGGTCCGAGGCCCTAAAGGGCCTCCGCCCCCCCCCACGAATTCGACGGAGATTTTGCCGGAAACGTCCCCCAACGTGCAGAAACGGCAGTTCTACGGCAGAATCTCCGTCGAATTGGTTCGACGCTGGGCACGGCGCTGGGGCTCCCTTATCTACTGGTTCCGACCCAGGCGGCCGGACGACGCGAAACAGGTCCCGTCGCCACTGTGACGACGGGACCTGTTTTGGTCGTCGCGGGGAGTGCTAGCTGCTGACCGGGTTCGTCCCGGTCACCGGGGCGCCCAGGTACATCGCCTCGATCTGATCGGCGTAGTCCCGCAGGATGATGTCCCGTTTGATGCTCAGCTTCGGGGTCAGGTACCCGGCGGCTTCGGTCAGCTCGGTCGTCAGCACCGTGAACTTGCGGATCGACTCCGCCCGCGATACGTGGTCGTTGGCGTGGTCGATGGCGCGCTGCACCTCGGCGAGAACCTTCGCGTTGACGGATGCCTCGGCCAGCGTCATTCCCGCGTCCTCGCCGTTGTTGTTCAACCAGACCGCGAGCATGTCGGGGTCGAGCGTGACCAGGGCGGCGATGAACGGCTTGCGATCGCCGACGACGACCACCTGGCCGATCAGCGGGTTGGACCGGATCGGGTCTTCCAGCGCCGCCGGGGCGACGTTCTTGCCGCCGGCCGTGACGATGATCTCCTTCTTGCGCCCGGTGATGGTGAGGAAGCCGTCGCTGTCCATGGCGCCGATGTCACCGGTGCGGAGCCATCCGTCGTGGAAGGTGGCCGCGGTGGCCACGGGATTCTTCCAGTACTCCGTGAAGACGTTGACGCCTTTGACCTCGATTTCGCCGTCGTCCAGGACGCGCACCGAGACGCCGGGAAGCGGTGGGCCTACGGTGCCGATCTTGAACTTGGTGGCCAGACCCACGGTGGTCGGCGCGGTTGTCTCGGTGAGGCCGTAGCCCTCCAGGATCTTGATGCCGAGGCTGTGGTAGAAGTGACCCAGGTGCATGCCGAGTGGAGCCGAACCGGAGACGGCGTACTTCACGTTGCCACCCATGGCCGCGCGCAGCTTGCTGTAGACCAGACGGTCGAAGAGCGTGAACTTGAGCTTGAGCATCAGCGGAACGCTCTTGCCCTGATCGACCAGCATCGAGTGGTCGACGGCAACCTGGGCGGCCGTCTCGAAGATCTTGCCTCGGCCGGCGGCCAGCGCCTTCTGCTCGGCGGAGTTGTAGACCTTCTCGAACACCCGCGGCACTGCGAGCAGGAAAGTGGGTTTGAAGGTGCCGAGCGATTCGAGCAGCTTCCGGGTATCGGGCTGGTGACCGACGCGCACACCGGCGTGCACGCAGAGAACCGAGATGAACCGGGCGAAAACGTGCGCGGTGGTGATGAACAGCAGCGTGGAAGCGCCGTTCGCGTCGGTGAGCACCTCTTTCAGCGCCACCGCCGAGTTGCGCGACGTCTCGACGAAGTTGGAGTGGGTGAGCACGCAGCCCTTGGGACGGCCGGTGGAACCCGAGGTGTAGATCAGGGTGGCGATGTCCGAACCCACGGCCAGCGAGCGACGCCGCTCGATTTCGGCATCCGGCACGTCGACCCCGGAGGCCGCGAGCTTGTCGAGGTCACCGAGGTCGATCTGCCAGACCTTCTGCACGCTGCCGAGCTCGGGGTGCACCTCGTCGAAGCGGGAAAAGTGCTCGGCGGTCTCGACGATCACCGCCGCGGCGTCGGAGTCACCCAGGATCCACTGGATCTGGATGGGGGAGCTGGTCTCGTAAACGGGGACCAGCACGGCACCGGCGAACCAGGTGGCGAAGTCGATCAGCGTCCACTCATACCGGGTCTTGCACATCAAGCCGATTTTGTCTCCGGGCTGGATTCCTGCCGTGACGAGCCCCTTGGCCAGCGCGACGACCTGGGCATGAAACTCCGTGGTGGTGACGGGGGACCAAGCTCCGTTTCTCGGCAGTGAGAACAACACGGAGTCGGGCGTCGCCTTGAGGCGTTCGACCAGGAGATCGGTGACATTGGCTTGTGGGTCTGCGGGAACGATGGCGGGCAGATCGTACTGTTTCACGGTAGCTCCTCTGGTACCGGGCGGGCGATTTGCCTCACTCTATCCACGTCACTTCGTGGAAGCAGCCGTTTCGCCTGGCCGTGTCTTGGTTCACTACACTCTAGGGGGACGCACCGGCTTCGTTGTCTCGCCCCGCAGAGCGCCCCACTTTATCCATCGACGAAAGAAGTCCTCTGTGCACGCCATTGGTATCGACATCGGCGGCACCAAAATCGCCGCGGCCCTGGTCGACGAATCCGGAACGATCATCCGCTCGGATCGACGCCCGACCACCGCGAGCGATCCTCGCGGGATCGAAGACGCCGTCGTCGACATGATCACGGAGCTCTCGGGGGGCGAGGAGGTCGTCGCCGCCGGGATCGCCGCGGCCGGCTTCATCGACGCCGCCCAGTCCACCGTTTACTACGGGCCCAACGTCAACTGGCGCCACGAGCCGCTTCGGGCCACTCTCGAGGCGCGGCTCGACCTGCCCATCCTGATCGAGAACGACGCGAACGCCGCGGGCTGGGCGGAATTCACCTTCGGCGCCGGCCGGGGCTACACCGACATGGTCACCCTCACCATCGGCACCGGAGTGGGCGGAGCTATCGTCGCCGACAACCGTCTCTTCCGCGGTGGCTTCGGCTGTGCCGCCGAGCTCGGGCATCTGCGCGTGGTGCCCGGCGGTCGCCTCTGCGGCTGCGGCGCCCACGGCTGCATCGAACAGTACGGTTCGGGTCGCGCCCTGCTTCGAATTGCCACCGAGCTGGCGGATGCCGGCGGAATCGGCCTCGGCCTCGCGGCCGCCCGTGAGCGCAAGGGCAAGCTGACCGGCAAAGAGGTCGGCCGGCTGATCCAGGACGGTGACAACGGCGCCTTGGCCGCCCTGAGGCAGTTGGGCGGCTCGCTCGGGCAGGCCTGCGCAAGCCTGGCGGCCGTACTTGACCCGCAGATCTTCGTCTTCGGCGGGGGCGTCGCCGCTGCCGGTGAACTGCTGCTCGAGCCCATCCGCGCCGCATACCTCGAAAATCTGCCGGCCAGGGGCTTCCACCCGGAGGCCGAATTCGCCATCGCGCAGCTCGTCAACGACGCCGGTGTCGTCGGTGCGGCCGACCTGGCGCGGAAACACGTTTTCGCGCAGTAGGCTTTCCGGGTTACCGAGGGAGCAACGATGTTCTACTGGCTCATGAAAAACATTGTCATCGGCCCTCTGCTGCTGGCTATCTTCCGGCCCTGGGTGGTCGGGCTCGAGAACATCCCCAAAGAGGGCGGTGTGATCCTCGCGAGCAATCACCTGTCGTTCATCGACTCGGTGTTCCTGCCGCTGGTCGTTCCGCGTCGCGTCGTCTTCCTCGCAAAGAGTGAGTACTTCACGGGCAAGGGGCTCAAGGGCTGGGCGACACGCCAGTTCTTCAAGGCCACCGGCCAGCTGCCGATCGACCGGTCGGGTGGCAAGGCATCCGAGGATTCCCTCAACACCGGCCTGCGCGTCCTGGGTTCCGGCGGCGTGCTCGGCATCTACCCTGAGGGCACCCGCAGTCCCGACGCGAAGATGTACCGGGGCCGCACCGGCGTGGCGCGGATGGTGCTCGAGGCCGAGGTCCCGGTCATCCCTGTGGCCATGATCGACACTGAGAAGGCCATGCCGACGGGCACCCGCATTCCGAAGGTGCGCCGGATCGGCATCGTGATCGGCAAACCCCTCGACTTCAGCCGCTTCGACGGCATGGAGGGCGACCGGTTTGTGCTCCGGTCCGTGACCGACGAGCTGATGTACGAGCTGCAGGCCCTCAGCCGGCAGGAGTATGTGGACGTCTACGCGACCAGCGTGAAAGAAAAGCGGGCCAGCCTGACCCGATAGAATCAGACGGTTGCCCAGGGGCCGACAGACCCCGACCCGATAGCCCGGCCCGCAATATTTTTCTTGCCGGACCAGACAAAAAAGGAATAGTCCCGTGGTAGACCCCACCGAACCAGTCGTGCTCGCAGATCGATCTGTGGTTGCCGGCCTGGACTATTGGCGCACCCTCCCGATCAAGCAGCAGCCGACCTGGCCCGACGCGGATGCGGTTGCCGCGGCATCTGCCGAACTGTCCACGCAGCCGCCGCTCGTCTTCGCCGGCGAGGTCGACATCCTACGGAACCGGCTCGCCGAGGCCGCCGGCGGCCATGCCTTCCTGCTGCAGGGCGGGGACTGCGCCGAGACGTTCAGCGGCGCCACCGCGGAGCAGATCCGCAACCGGGTCAAGACCGTGCTGCAGATGGCCGTCGTGTTGACGTACGGCGCGTCGATGCCCGTGATCAAGATGGGCCGGATGGCCGGCCAGTTCGCCAAGCCACGCTCCAGCGATTTCGAGACCCGGGGTGGCGTCACCCTGCCGGCTTACCGCGGCGATATCGTCAACGGCTACGATTTCACACCCGAATCGCGCGAGGCCGACCCGGCCCGCCTGGTCAAGGGCTACCACACCGCCGCCTCCACCCTCAACCTGATCCGTGCCTTCACGCAGGGCGGTTTCGCCGACCTGCGCCAGGTGCACAGCTGGAACCAGGGCTTCGCCGCCAACCCGGCCAACCAGCGCTACGAGAAGGTGGCCAAGGAGATCGACCGCGCGATCAAGTTCATGATCGCGTGCGGCGCCGACTTTGAAGCCATGCGTCGGACGGAGTTCTACACCAGCCACGAGGGTCTGCTGATGGACTACGAGCGTCCGATGACTCGGATCGATTCCCGCACGGGCACGCCGTACAACACGTCCGCGCACTTCATCTGGATCGGGGAGCGCACCCGTGACCTTGACGGTGCGCACGTCGACTTCCTCTCCCGGGTGCGCAACCCGATCGGGGTCAAGCTCGGCCCGAGCACGTCAACCGACGACATGCTGCGCCTGGTCGACAAGCTCGACCCGAACCGCGAACCCGGTCGTCTCACGTTCATCACCCGGATGGGTGCGGGCAAGGTGCGCAGCGCCCTGCCGCCGCTGCTGGAGGCGATCAAGGCCAGTGAGGCCAAGCCGCTCTGGGTCACCGACCCGATGCACGGCAACGGTGTGACCACGCCCACCGGGTACAAGACCCGTCGTTTCGACGACGTCGTCGACGAGGTGCGCGGCTTCTTCGAGGCGCACCGCAGCGTCGGCACACACCCGGGCGGCGTTCACGTCGAACTTACCGGCGACGACGTCACGGAGTGCCTGGGTGGTTCCGAGCACATCGACGAGGCCGCGCTGGCGACCCGCTATGAGTCGCTCTGCGATCCGCGCCTGAATCACATGCAGTCGCTCGAGCTCGCCTTCCTGGTTGCCGAGGAGCTTGCCGCTCGCTAACCCGGCCCCGGGTGCCCGCTCCGGCATGGGAACCGCCGGGTACGGCCGGCCCGGCCGGGACGGCTGTCTAGCCGAACGGGTTCGTCGGCTTGAGGGTGATGGTGCTGTTCTTGGGCGCGGCGGTGCCGGCTTCGGGATTCGTCGATGCGACGCTCAGGAGCGGTGCGATGGCATCCGCGCCGAGATTGTAGCTCAGCTTGAATCCCAGGTCGGTGAGCACCTGCTTGCCCTCGTTCCACGGGAGGCCGACGATGTTGGGCACCGTGACGGGTGCCGGGCCGAGGGAGGTAGTGAGTGCATACGTGTCGCCGGTGCGTACGGGACCTTCGTTCACGGGGGCCGCGCTCACGACGTCTCCCTCGGCGATCGACTCACTGTAGACCTCGTCGCCGGGGGTGACGAGCAGCCCCTTCTCCGCCAGGATCGCGGTGGCGTCCTTGACGGATTCGCCGGACACGTCCGGTACGGGGCCGAGTGAGAGAACCAGATTGACGTTCATGCCCACGAAGTAGTCCCCACCCTGGGAGACGTCCCCGGCGTCGGATTCGCGGCTCGCGGAGATGACCAGGCCCGATTCAACGGTGTCGTCGAAGAGGGAATCGGTCGCCCCGATGCCTGCCTTCAGCTCCGTGACGGCGGAGGTCGCAGCATCGGCCGTCAATCCCGCCAGCACGGGCAGAACGATCGGCTGCGGGCCCTGGGATACACGCAGCGTCACCGTGCTGCCCTTCGCCACGCGGGTGCCCGAATCCGGGTTGGTGCTGGAGACGAGGCCGGCGGGGATGGTGCCGCTGAACTCGGTGCCGAGCGCCGCCTCCAGCCCGAGCCCGGTGAGCTGGGCGGTCGCGTCGTCGGGGGACACCGAGACGAGGGCGGGAATCGGGACCTCTGAGCCGGGGCCGTTGCCGAAGAACCAGCCGGTTCCGCCGGCAAGGGCTGCCAGCATGAGCACCAGCGCGAAGAGCCAGAAGCCGCGGAACTTGCGTGTGCGGGCCTTGTCGGCCAGGAGAATGGTGGTGGCAGGTGCCGAGGCAGAAGCCGCCGTGGCCACGCCGGCCACCGCCGGGGCGAGCGGGGCACCGCCGAGGATCTGGGTGTCCGCGTCGGCCACCGCTGCGGTCACGCCGCCGGGCAGCACCATGGTCGCGGATTGTCCGGTCGCCGGGGGAGTCGGGCGCACGAGCTTGTCGAGGTCGAGCAGTTGATCGAGCATGACACGTGCGTCCCGGGGGCGCTGCTCCGGGTCGCGGGCGGTGGCCCAGAGCACCAGTTCGTCGAGCTCGTGCGGAATCGCGGGTATCCGCGCGCTTGGCATGGGCACGTTGTCGTTCGCGTGCTGGTAGGCGATCTGCATGGGCGCTTCGCCGACATAGGGCTGCTCGCCGGTAAGCATCTCGTAGGTCATGATGCCGAGCGCGTAGATGTCGCTGCGGGCATCCGCGATGCCCCGCGTGACGAGTTCGGGGGAGAGGTAGGCGATCGTGCCGAGCAGGGCCTGCCCGGTGGCCGTGTTGTTGTTGACGGCCCGGGCGAGTCCGAAGTCGCCGATCTTGATGCGGCCGTCGTCGGCCAGGAGAACGTTCTCCGGCTTGAGATCGCGATGCACGATTCCCGCTTTGTGCGCGGCGGCGAGGCCCGAGAGCACCGCCTCGAGGATGTCCATCGTCTGCTCACTGGTGAGCCGGCCGTAGTCCTTGAGCAGGTCGCGCAGAGTGATGCCGGGCAGGTATTCCATGACCAGATAGGCCATATCGGCATCCTGGCCCTGGTCGTAGACGTTGACCACGTTCGGGTGCGCGAGCCGGGCGGCCGAGCGGGCCTCCTGCACGAACCGGGCCTTGAACGTGTTGTCGTCGGCGAGGTGCCCGTGCATGATCTTGATGGCGACCCGGCGTTCGAGGCGCAGGTCGGTCGCGAGGTACACGGTGGCCATGCCACCGCGGGCGATCCGTGAGCGCACCTGATAGCGGCCGTCTATCAGACGACCGACCATGGGATCGGCAGGGGTATCGCTCACTAGTCGAGTCTAGGGATTGCGAAGCCGTTCCCTGTGCCGGAACACTCGCAAGTCAGGGTTTTCAAGCCTGAGCGGATGCGAGCTGCAGGTCAGCCGAGATCGGCCAGCCAGGCCCGGGCCGATGTTTCCCACTTCGCGTAGTGGTTCGGGTGAGCCGAGATCTGCACGGTCTGCGCGGCCTCGGTCACGGTCATCGACTCCCAGCCGGGGATGTCGAGCAGTCCGCGCGTGATGCCGGGGTTGGGGTTCACGGGGCCGCCGAAGAAGGCGAGGCTGGCCCGCTCCGGGTCGAGCACCTGCTCGGGGGTTCCCCAGCCGAAACTGGGGCGTTGCTGGAAGAGGCCGAGGGAGTCGCGGTCGCCGTACTGCACGTTGCGCAGCCCGGATTCCTGGGCCGCGGCGGCCAGGGCGATCACGATTGCGGAGTCGCCGGCACCCGCGCGGCGACCGCTCGCGATAATGATTTCGGCGTACCGGCGCATGTCCTCGCTGAGCGGCGTGACCTCGCCGGGCGCTGCAGACGGCGCAGGGGCGGCCTCCTCGATGAGGATCGCCGATTCCATCGCCGGCGCCGCGGGAACTGAGCCGGACGGGATCGACAGGACCTGGCCGGGGTAGATGATGCTGGACCAGCCGAGGCCGTTGGCGTCGAGAACGGATTGCACCGAGACGCCCGCCGCGGCCGCGAGGGCTCCGATGGTCTCGCCGGCGGCGATCGTGTGCGTGCCGGAAGCATTCAGCGGGGCGAAGGCTGCGGCCGGCGCGGCCGAGACCGGCGCGGCACCGTCGCCCGGCGGCAGCACGACGGCCTGTCCGGGGAAGATGATGCTGCCTGCGTCGAGACCGTTCACGCGGAGCAGGGCCTCGAGGGAGAGCCCGTGCGCGGCGGCAACGCCGGAAAGCGTGTCCCCGCTCTGGATCAGGTACCGCGAGATCTCGGCGGCGACGGGCGCCGGAGCCGGAGCGGACGGCTGCGCCAGACCGGCCAGGGTCAGCATCTGGCCCGGGAAGATCACCGCGGACCAGCCAAGGCCGTTGAGGGCGAGTACGGATGCGGTGGAGAGACCGAATCGTCCGGCCACGCTGCTCACGGTGTCGCCTTCGACGACCTGGTACTGGGTCGGCGCCGCGACGGCGGCGATACTCTGCCGACCTGCGCCGGCGGGCACCGCGGTCGGCAGGATGCTCTTGCTCTTGAGCGGCTTCTTCGCGATGGTGGCGGCATCCGCCGGCGACGCCAGGTTCAGGCTGATCGCGATCGTGCTGATCAGCACGAGCGGGACGGTGACCAGGACGCCCAGACCCCGTCGTTCGGTGGCGTGCCGGTGGTGGCCAGCACCGGGCGTCGAAGAATTCACGTCGCTGGTGCTGCTGGCTGGACTGTTCCTGCTGGCTGGTGCCGACATTCCGCTCCCGTCGATTGCGTGCGACAGCGGTGCTGGCACAGCATTGCCCAGTCAATCAGGTTGGCCCCCATTCTGGGCATCAACACGCGCGTTTGCGCCATGAGAGTTTGTCCGCCCCGTCGAATCATGGGAGGCTTGATGAGTGACCGAATCGTTCTCAGATCAAGAGTGGCTGTCCATCGCCGACCTCGTCCGGGTGCTCGGCGTCAGCCAGAGCCGCGTGCGTCAGCTGATCGACGACAAGCAGCTGCTCGCCATGCGCCGTGACAACGGGCCCTTGCAGATTCCCGCCGCGTTCATCAGGGACGGCGCCCCGCTGCCCGAGCTGCGCGGCACGCTGATCGTGCTCTCCGACGACGGCTTCAGTGACGAGCAGGCGATGCGCTGGCTCCTTGAGGTCGACGGCAGCCTCGGCGTTCCCCCGGTCCAGGCACTGCTTGCCGGCCGTAAGGCCGAAGTGCGCCGGGTCGCCCAGGCGCTCGCCTGACTTTTCCGCGCTCCTAGAACGCCCGGCGGGTCACCGTCTCGGCCAGCTCCATCAGCCGCGTCGTGACCGCGCCGCTGATCGGTGATCCCTTGAGAGCTGCGAGGGCCTCGGCGACGTTCGAGTCGATGAGCGCCTCGATCCGCTCGACGGCGCCGCTGTCGACGATGGCGCGCTGCAACATCCCGATCTGTGCTTCCGTCAGCAGCGGGTCGCCGAGGAGCGCGTCCAGGTTCTCGCGGGCCGTGTCCGTCAGGTTCTCGCGCGCCAGAGCGACCAGTACAGTGCGTTTGCCCTCGCGGAGGTCGTCACCGCTCGGTTTGCCGGTGACGGAGGCGTCGCCGAACACCCCGAGCAGGTCGTCCCGAAGTTGGAATGCGATGCCTAGCGGCAGTCCGAAGGCACGCAGGGCGTCGAGGTGGTCCGGGCCGGCGCCGGCCAGGGCTGCGCCGATCACGAGCGGCGCCTGCACGCTGTACTTGGCCGACTTGAAGACGATGACCCGCAGCGCCCGGTCGAAGAGTTCTGTTTCGGGCTGGGAGAACCAGGCGCGTTCTTCGAAGATGTCGAGGTACTGGCCCACAGTGACCTCGGTGCGCATCCGGTTGAATTCTATCCGTGCCCGTGCCGCGGCCGACGCGTCGGTGGCTGCCGCGAGCCCCTCGTCGAGCAGCTCATCGCTCCAGCCCAGCAAGAGGTCGCCGAGAAGGATTCCGGCGGCCCGGCCGAACGCGACCTGGCTGCCTGCCCATCCGCTTTGGCCGTGCATGCCCTCGAAGAGTTTGTGGGCGGAGGCCGCGCCGCGTCGGGTATCCGAATTATCGATGATGTCGTCGTGGACGAGTGCTGCCGCATGGAAGATTTCCAGGGCCGCCGCCGCGGAGATGACCGGCACCAGCGCGGTCAGGGCGTGGTCGGAATCCCCGTTCGCACCAGTGGATCCGCCTGTGCCGACGCTCTGCCAGCCCCAGTAGCAGAACAGCGCCCGGAAGCGTTTGCCACCGCTGAGAAACTGCCGTGAGAACTCCACCAGCGGCGTGAGATCGGAGCTGATGGTAGTCACAATTGGTAAACGGGTTTCGAGGAATTCGTCGATGCGAGAATGAACCAGATCGATCAGATGATTGCTTTGCGCCACTTGCCTAGCCTAGCCATCACGGCGGGGTTAGAATCGGTGAAGCACAGCGCGATCCCAAACAGGAGGAATGAGATGCCGCTTTCGGAACAAGAGCAGCGACTCCTCGAAGAAATGGAGCGCGGCCTCTACCACAATGACGCCGATTTCGTGGCGACCGTCGGTGGCAGCAGCCTCCGGCCCGACTACCGCTCGATTTCCATCGGGGTTCTGGCCGCGGTTGCCGGCATCGGTGCTCTCATCGCCGGCGTGGCCATCCAGCAGCTCTGGCTCGGTGTCCTCGGCTTCATCATCATGTTCGCCGGGGTGTTGTTCGCGACCACGCCCAGCAAGTCCGCCCGGCGGATGTCCGCATCCGCTCCGCGCTCCCGTCCGAACCAGCAGCAGCGGTCGTCTCAGCGCGGTTTCATGGATCGCATGAACGAACGCTGGGATCGTCGCCAGGACGGCCAGCAGTAACCTTCTCACCACCGCTCGACTGCACTTCCGCTCCACCGCACCTCGCAGACAGGGCCGATCATCCGATCGGCCCTTTTTTTGTGCCCGAAAACGGTGCGAAATGAATCCCGGCCTTGAATTTCCCTCCACTCCGCTTTCCCCCGTTTTCCCGGGGATAAGTAGGGTGAATTTCTCCAATATTTGCGCGTTTATTCTGTTTGGTGGATCAAAGTGGAGTAAAGTGGAGCAAGATCTGGACCGTGACCGGATGAGAGGGGGGATGAATGTTCTTTGGCACGTACGCCCCCAAGCTCGACGAAAAAGGCCGCATCATCCTTCCCGCAAAATTCCGGGACGAGCTGTCTCCCGGGATCGTCATGACCCGAGGCCAGGAGAACTGCCTCTACGTGTTCACGACCCGGGAGTTCGAGGCGTACTACGCGAAGATCTCCCAGGCGCCGCTCACGGACCAGAGCGGGCGCTCCTTCAGTCGCATGATGTTCTCCGGCGCGAGCGCAGAGCAGCCCGACAAGCAGAACCGGGTGACCATCCCCGCGAACCTGCGCGCCTGGGCCGGGCTCGACCGGGACCTCTCCGTGATCGGCGCCGGCAACCGGGTAGAGATCTGGGACACCGCCGCCTGGGACGCGTACCTCTCCGAACAGGAAGAACCATTCGCGAACATCACGGAGGAGGTGATTCCGGGACTCATCTAGCTCCTGACGCCTGACTCCCAGCCGTTCTGCCTGACACACTTCCCCGGTGGCAGAGACGAATGGATGGGGATCAGGAATCAGGAACCACCCGGGACTATGGCCATCAACGATATCCACACCCCAGTTCTGCTCGACCGCTGCGTCGAGCTGCTCGCACCGGCACTGGAACGACCCGGCGCCGTGCTCGTCGACGCCACTCTCGGCATGGGCGGGCACGCCGAGGCGTTCCTGCAGCGGTTCCCCGGGCTCGTCCTGGTCGGACTCGACCGGGATCTCGACGCCCTCGCGATCGCCGAGGAGCGGCTGAAGCCGTTCCGCGACCGGGTTCACCTCGTGCACACCGTCTACGACGGTATTCAGGACGCGCTGGCCGGCCTCGGCATCCGCGAGGTGTCCGGCGTGCTTTTCGACCTCGGCGTGTCCTCGCTCCAGCTCGACCGGGTCGAGCGTGGTTTCTCCTACTCCAAGGACGCGCCGCTGGACATGCGCATGGACAACACCAGCGACCTGACGGCCGAGCGCATCGTGGCCACGTACAGCGAGCAGGAGCTGCGCCGGATCTTCCACGAGTACGGCGAGGAGAAGCTGGCGGCACGCTACGCCAAGGCCATCGTCGAGGCCAGGGAGACCACCCCGTTCGTGCGGTCGGCCCAGCTGGTCTCCGTGATCACCGCCGTCACACCGGTTGTTGTTCAGCGCGCCGGACACCCCGCGAAGCGGGTCTTCCAGGCGCTGCGCATCGAGGTCAACCAGGAACTCGCCGTGCTCGAGCGCGCCATTCCCGCAGCGCTCGATTCGGTCGCGGTCGGTGGGCGCATCGTCGCCATGGCCTACCAGTCCCTCGAGGACCGGATCGTGAAGAAGTCCCTGGCAAAGGCATCCGGCTCCACCGCCCCTGCCGGATTGCCGATCGAACTTCCCGAACACAAACCACTGTTCAAGCTTGTGATCCGAGGGGCCGAATTGGCCTCGGACGAAGAAAAGGCGAGAAACCCGCGCGCAACGCCGGTTCGCCTTCGCGCCGCCGAGCGACTGAGGAGAGCCGCATGAGTGACAACCTCGCACGCGCACCACGACCCAACTGGGAGAGCACCCCCGACACCGCTTCGGTGCCGGAGCCTCGCCACATCGAGATCGTCTCGCCGCGCAGCCAGCGTCACGCGCGTCCGAAGATCGTCTACGCCCTCTCGGCCGTCACCGGCGTGGCTGCCATCGTGCTCGCCCAGCTGCTGCTGAGCGTCGGGATCTCCCAGTCCGCCTACGAGGTGTCCCGGCTGCAGGCCAGCCAGGTCGAACTCGGGCGCACGGCGGAGAGCGTCACCGAGGACCTTGTGCGGGTCTCGTCCCCGCAGAGCCTGGCCGCGAACGCGGAAGCACTCGGCATGGTCAGCAACTCCAACCCGGTGTACCTCCGCCTGTCCGACGCCGCCGTTCTCGGAGCGCCCGCCTCCGCCAGCGGAAGCTCGGCCGGTACGGCGAGCCTGGTGCCCAACTCGCTCCTCGTCGGCGTACCTTTGGTCACGGAACTGCCGCAGACCACCGGTCAGGGAGCCAGCCTCGGCGGTTCACAGGCCGAGGTCCCCGCGGCGGTCGCCCCGGTTGCCCCGGCAGCCGAACCCAACGCTCTGCCGACGCCCACGACCCGCTAGCCCGCCCCGGTTCGCCCGTCTCGCGAGGGACGTCCCGCCCGCCTCCCGTTAGTTTCGTTCCCAGAACGCGCCCAACCCGCGGCCCCGGCCGCAGTAAGGAATCGCAGGTGGCGAGCAGCTCCCGGTCCAGCAGGCGGCGCAGTGCCGCGACGATCCTGATCCTGCTCGTGTTCGTGGCCGTATTCGTGGTCAGGCTCGTCGACATCCAGGTCGTGCGCGCCGAGACGCTCAGCGCCGACTCGCTGGGCAACCGGTCGGTCGAGCAGCCCGTCTACGGAGCCCGCGGAGACATCGTCGACACGAACGGGGTTGTCCTGGCCGGCACGGTCATGCGGTACGACATCACCCTGTCTCCGCGGAACGCCGCGGAATTCGACCGCACCACCGACGATGGGGACGTGACCGTGACGGTCGCGCAGGCGGCCGCGGAGGTGGGCGCCCTCACCGGGCAGACCGGCGACGAGATCCTCCAGATCATCTCCGGCTCCCTGGCCGCCGACAAGGACTCCGACTACGCCGTCGTCGTGCGGGCCGTGGACGTCTCGGTGTTCCGGGCCATCGACAAGCTCGACATCCCGTGGATGTACGCCGAGAAGAACCCGGGCCGGGTCTACCCGGATGGCGCCGTGGCCGGCAACCTGGTCGGATTCGTCTCCTCCGGGGGAGAGGCTCAGGCCGGCATCGAGCTCGGGCAGGACGCCTGCCTCGCGAGCACCAACGGCACGGAGACCTATGAGAAGGGAGCGGATGGCGTGCGCCTGCCCCAGAGCACCGTCACCACGGTCCGGGCCAAGGACGGCGGCGACGTCGTCACGACCATCGACTCCGACCTGCAGTGGTTCGTGCAGCAGGTGCTGGCCGAACAGGCCGTCGCCACAGGCGCGGCCTGGGGCAACGTGGTGGTGCAGGAGGTGAAGACCGGGAAGCTCGTCGCGGTCGCCGACTACCCGTCGGTCGACCCCAACAACGTCAACGGCACCCCCGACGCTGAGGACCGCGGCTCCCGGGCCTTCACCGCCCCCTTCGAGCCCGGTTCTACGTACAAGGCGCTGACCACGGCATCCGTTCTCGACGCGGGGGCCGCCACCCCGCTGAGCCGGGTCGTCGCGCCCTACCGGTACCTGCCGCCCAACGGTGCCAACGTGAACGATAGCTCAAACCACGCCGACCTGAACCTCACCCTCACGGGCGTGATGATCGAGTCTTCGAACACGGGCATGTCGAAGTTCGGCGAGTTGATCAGTGACCAGCAGCGCTACGACTATATGAGTAAGTTCGGTGTGGGCTCGGCCTCGGAGTCCGGTTTCCTCGCCGAGGAATCCGGCACCCTGCGCCCCTTCGAAGATTGGGACAACCAGACCAAGTACGCGACCATGTTCGGTCAGGGGCTCACCACCACGGCCATCCAGGTCTCCAGTATCTACCAGACCCTGGCCAACAACGGCGTGCGGATGCCCGTGCAACTGGTCGCAGGCTGCCGCCACGCTGACGGCAGCATGACCGACGTGCCCGAAGCGGTCGGTACCCCGGTCGTGTCGGCCGCCGCCGCCCGGGAGACCGCAGACATCCTCGAGATGGTCTACCAGAAGGCCTGGCTGGCCAGGACGTGGGAGATTCCGGGCTACCGGGTGGGCGCGAAGACCGGGACGGCGCAGATGCCCGATGGTCGGGGTGGGTACACCAAGGGGTACCTGGTGTCGGTCTCCGGCTTCGCTCCGGGCGACGATCCGCAGTATGTCGTTTCGGTCAGCCTCGCCGACCCTGTTAAACTGAACTCTTCCGCGGCATCTGCTCCGATCTTTCAAGAGGTCATGAGTCAGGTGCTGAAGAAGTACCGGGCAGTCCCCTCGGGCGCCACCGCGCCTGCCCTTCCCGGTACCTGGTAAGAAAGCGAGCCCCGTGACCGAATTGGCACCCTCGGCTCTCCGTCCTCAGCATCCGGTCCCCAGATCGTTGTCGGGACTGGTCGATGAATTCGAACTGTATGTGCACGGCGATGTCGATGGCCTCGAGGTCACCGGCGTGAGCCTGAGCTCCCGAACCGTTCAGCCCGGAGACCTCTATGTCGGCGTTCCCGGGCGCGCGAGTCATGGCGCGTCCTACGCCGCCGGCGCCCGCGAGTCCGGTGCGGTCGCGATTTTGACCGATGAGGCCGGGGCGGTGCTGGCCGCCGACAGCGGCCTGCCGATCCTGGTGACCCCGGACGCGCGCGCCGCGCTCGGTGCCGTCGCCGCCTGGATCTACCGCACCGACGCCAATCCGGCCACGCTCTTCTCCGTCACCGGCACCAACGGCAAGACCAGCGTGGTCTATCTCCTCTTCGCCCTGCTCAACCAACTGGGCGTCGTGGCCGGCCTCACTTCGACGGCCGAGCGCCGCATCGGCGACCTCGCCGTGGTGAGCTCGCTGACGACCCCGGAGGCAACCGAGCTGCACGCCCTCCTCTCCCGCATGCGAGAGGCCGAGGTGCGCGCCGTTGCGATCGAGGTGTCCGCCCAGGCGCTGACCCGCCACCGCGTGGACGGGCTCGTCTTCGACGTCGCCGGGTTCACGAATCTGAGTCACGACCACCTCGACGACTACGCGGGCCTCGACGAGTACTTCCAGGCCAAACTCGAGCTGTTCCAGCCCGACCGCTCCCGGCGGGGCGTCATCACGGTCGACTCCGACTGGGGCCGCCGGATCGTCGACGAGTGCCGCATCCCCGTCACCACCCTGAGCAGCAACCCGGACGTCGCCGCCGACTGGCACATGTCCATCGTCTCCGAGAGCGCGCTGTACACCGAGTTCCTGCTCGAGGGCCCCGAAGGGCGCCGCCTGCAGACCCGGGTTCCCCTGGTCGGCTGGTTCATGGCCGCCAACGCCGCCCTGGCCATCCTGATGCTGGTCGAATCCGGCTACGACCTCGAGGCGATCGCCCATTCCCTCGATCGTGACGGCGGAATCGACGTCTACATCCCCGGGCGCGCCGAGCGCATCTCCGGGGACACGGGACCGCTCGTCTACATCGACTACGGGCACAGCCCGGACGCGTTCCTGAACACCCTCGCCGCCATCCGTAAGTTCACTCCCGGCCGACTGATCATGGTCTTCGGCGCCGACGGCGACCGCGACACCACGAAACGGGCGGACATGGGGGCGATCGCTGCCCGCGGGGCGGATGTCGTCGTGATCACCGACTTCCACCCTCGGTTCGAGGACCCCGCGGCCATTCGTGCCACTCTGCTCGCTGCCGCACGGGAGGCCGTGCCCGGCGGAGAGTTCCATGAGGTGCCCGACCCCCGGACGGCGTTCCGGACGGCGCTGTCCCTAGCGAAAGAAGGCGACGCGATCTTGTATGCGGGACCCGGCCATGAAAATTACCACGAGGTTGCCGGCGTGAAGATTCCGTACTCCGCCCGGGACGATTCCCGCCAGGCGCTGCGCGATGCGGGGTGGCTGTAGATGATCGCCCTGACCCTGGGCCAGATCGCCTTGGCCGTCGACGGCACGCTCCACCTGGACGGAACCTCTCGGAGCATCGACTCCGTGACCGACGGAATGGTGCACACCGACTCGCGCGACACCGTTCCCGGCTCCATCTTCGTGGCCAAGCCCGGTGCGGTGACTGACGGCCACCTCTTCGCCCCGGCCGCCGTCGAACGCGGCGCCACCCTGCTGATCGTCGAACGACACCTTGATCTCCCCGTGGCGCAGATCGTCGTGCCGGACACCGTGCTCGCCCTCGGCGCCCTCGCCACCGACGTCGTGGCCCGCGTGCGGGAAGCCGGCAACCTCAAGATCGTCGCCGTCACCGGATCCAACGGCAAGACCACGACGAAGAACCTGCTCCGCGCCGTGCTCGAGCGCGTCGGCCCGACCGTCGCGGCCCGCGCATCTTTCAACAACGAGGTCGGCGCGCCGCTGACCATGCTCGAACTGACCCGCGACACCCGTTTCCTGGTGGCGGAGATGGGTGCGAGCGGCGTCGGAGAGATCGCCCGGCTCATCCGGATGGCCCGTCCCGACATCGGGATCGTGCTCAAGGTCGGCCTCGCCCATGCCGGCGAATTCGGAGGCATCGAAGCCACGGTCCGCGCGAAGACCGAAATGGTCACCGAACTGCTGGCGACGGATGTCGCCGTGCTGAATACCGACGACCCGCGCGTCGCCGGTATGGCCGCCTCCACCCGGGCCCGGATCGTCTGGTTCGGCCAGTACGGCGACGAGGGAGTGCGCGCGACCGCGGTGCACGCCTCCGCGTCCGGAACGACGTTCACGCTGCACCTGGCCTCGGGCCAGTCCCGCCCGGTGGCGTTTCAGGTGCTCGGCGAACACCATGTCATGAACGCTCTGGCCGCCGCCGCCGCCGCCGAGATCCTGGGAGTCGCGATCGACGACATCGTCTCCGCCCTCGAATCCGTGCAGACCGCCGAACGTTGGCGCATGCAGGTCATGGGCGGCCGGGACGGGGTGACCGTCATCAACGACGCCTACAACGCCAGCCCGGACTCCATGACGGCGGCGCTCAAGACCCTCGCTCAGATCGGTGTTCCCGGCCGGCGCACCATCGCGGTTCTCGGCGAGATGAGCGAGCTGGGCGAACTGGCTGGTGAGGAGCACGACCGCGTCGGGCTGCTCGCCGTGCGCCTCAACATCTCCCAGCTCATCGTGGTCGGGCGCGGCGCGCGGCGCATGCACATCAGCACCATCAACGAGGGATCCTGGGACGGGGAGTCGGCCTTCGTCGAGAATGCCGACGAGGCCTTCGACCTGCTCTGCGCCACAGTGCAACCGGGGGACACCGTGCTGGTGAAATCCTCCAATTCCGCCGGCCTGAGATTTTTGGGCGACCGTCTGGGAGAGTGGTTCTCGTGAGAGCACTTTTGATGGCCGGAGCCTTCTCCCTCGTCTTCACCCTGTCGCTGACGCCGCTGTTCATCCGGCTGTTCAAGAAGCTGGGCTGGGGACAGTTCATCCGCGACGACGGCCCGCAGAGCCACCACGCCAAGCGCGGCACGGCCACCATGGGGGGCATCATCATCATCCTCGGCGCCCTGGTCAGCTATTTCTCGGCGATGTGGTTGACCGGGTCCCCGGTCACGGCGTCGCCGCTGCTGGTGCTGTTCATGATGGTGGGCCTCGGCATGGTCGGCTTCGTCGACGACTTCCTGAAAACGCGGAACCAGCGCAGCCTCGGGCTCGGCGGCTGGGCCAAGATCACCGGCCAGGTTCTCGTGGCCGGCACGTTCGCCATCCTGGCCATCCAGTTTCCGAACGCCAACGGCGTCACGCCGGCGTCGACTAAAATCTCGTTCCTGCGAGATCTGCCGCTGGACTTCATGCAATTGGGCAGCATCATCGGCATCTCCCTGTTCGTGCTGTGGATCTGTCTGATCGTGACGGCCACGTCCAACGGCGTCAACGTCACCGACGGCCTCGACGGGCTCGCCACCGGGTCGTCGATCCTGTCGATCGGCGCGTTCATCGTGATCGGCTTCTGGCAGTCCAACCAGGCCCGCTTCGGGGGAGCGGACATCGCCGACCTCTACCGCGCCTACGACGTTCGGGACCCGCTCGACCTGGCCATCGTCTCCGCGGCCATCGTCGGCGGCCTGATCGGCTTCCTCTGGTGGAACACCTCGCCGGCCAAGATCTTCCTGGGCGACACCGGTTCGCTCGGCATCGGCGGCGCCCTCGCCGCCCTGGCCATCCTGAGCCGCACCGAACTGCTGCTCGTGCTGATCGGCGGCCTGTTCGTGATCGAGGCCGGATCGGTGATCGTGCAGCGCGCCTACTTCAAGGTGACCCGCGGCCAGCGCATCTTCCTGATGAGCCCCATCCATCACCACTTCGAGCTCAAGGGCTGGGCCGAGGTCACCGTGGTGGTGCGTTTCTGGATCATCGGCGGGCTGTTCGTGGCCGCCGGCGTCGGCACCTTCTACCTCGAATGGCTGGCCAGCTAGTGGCTGGTCGCCACGCCGATGAGGTCGGGCCCGCTGGGGCTGACGCCGCGCGCCTCGACGGGTTGACCAGCTGGCACTCCGACTGGTCCGGCCTCCGTGTCGCCGTGCTCGGTCTGGGCGTCACCGGCTTCGCAGCCGCCGACACCCTCGTCGAACTGGGCGCGGATGTGCTCGTCGTGGCGGGGGACGCTCCTGCCGACACCATCCGCCTGCTCGACGTGATCGGGGCGGGACTGGTGCAGGCCGCGCCGGGCGTCGTTCCGCATGAACTGACCCGGCACCGGCCGGAGGTTCTGATCGCCTCGCCCGGCTACCACCCCGACCACGCTCTGCTGCTCTGGGCCGCTCGGGCCGGGGTACCGGTCTGGGGAGACATCGAGCTGGCCTGGCGCCTGCGGGACAAGGTCGGGCCCGCGGCCGAGTGGATCCTCGTCACCGGCACCAACGGCAAGACCACCACCGTGCAGCTGACGGCCACCATGCTCGCCGCCGCCGGCCTGCGCGTCGCACCCTGCGGCAACATCGGTGTGCCCGTCCTCGACGCCGTGCGCGACCCGCAGGGCTGGGACGTGCTCGTGGTCGAACTCTCCAGCTACCAGCTTCACCACCTGCCCCGCACCGGTCCCGGCGCCCTCGTGCCGTTCTCCAGCGTCTGCCTCAACATCGCCGACGACCACCTCGACTGGCACGGTTCGGCCGAGGCGTACCGCGATGCGAAAGCCACCGTCTACGCCAATACCCAGGTGGCCTGCGTCTACAACAAGGCGGATGCCGCGACCATCCGTATGGTCGAGGACGCCGACGTGCAGGAGGGTGCCCGGGCCATCGGCTTCGGCCTCGGCGCCCCCGGGCCCAGCGACTTCGGCATCGTCGAGGGCATCCTTTGCGACCGCGCGTTCCACGAGGACCGGTTCGAGACCGCCATCGAGATCACCACCGCGCCGGAACTCCGGGCCCACGGGCTCAGCGCGCCGCACCTGCTCGCTGACATCCTCGCTGCCAGCGCTCTGGCCCGGTCCTTCGGCGTCGCGCCCGGCGTCATCCACGACGCCCTGGAGGGTTTCCGCCTCGACGCGCACCGGATCGAGATCGTTGCCGAGTTTGCCGGCATCCGCTGGATCGACGACTCGAAGGCCACCAACCCGCATGCGGCGGATGCTTCGCTCACCGCTTTCGAGACCGTCGTCTGGCTGGTCGGCGGCCTGCTCAAGGACGTCGATGTCGATGACCTGGTAGCCCGGCACGTCGGCCACCTGCGCGGGGCCGTGATCATCGGAGCCGACCGCTCCGTGTTACGGGACGCATTTGCGCGACACGCGCCGGAGCTGCCGGTGTTCGAGATCGACGCCGACGACACTGGTCAGGTGATGCCCGGGGCGGTCCGCCTCGCGGCCGGTCTCGCAGAAACCGGCGACGTCGTGCTGCTGGCCCCGGCCGCGGCGTCTATGGACCAGTTCACCGACTACGCCCAGCGGGGCCGGTTGTTCGCAGAAGCCGTACGGGACCACCTGGGAGGTGAGGCGGATGAAGACTCCGCCTCGAACCCCGGCGCCTAGGCAGGCCGCGCCCGTCGCCTCCACCCGAATTCATTTCGGCCGGGTGTTCAAGGCCGAGTCCGCGAGCTATTTCCTGCTGCTCGGCACGACCCTGTTCCTCGTCGTGTTCGGCCTGGTCATGGTGCTGTCGTCTTCCTCGGTCGACTCCTACCTGGAGAACACCGGCTTCTTCGGCACCGTCCTGCGCCAGGGGGGATTCGCGCTGATCGGCGTTCCGGTGATGCTGATGATCAGCCACCTGCCGCTGAAGTTCTGGCGGCGTGTGGCGTGGCCGTTGCTCATCGTCGCCTGTCTCCTGCAATGCCTGGTCGTGTTCACGCCGCTGGGCGTCGAGGTGGCCGGCAACACCAACTGGCTGTCGGTCGGCGGAGTCCAGTTCCAGCCCTCCGAGGCGATCAAACTCGCCCTCGTCGTCTGGCTGGGCATGATCCTGTCGCAGAAGGAGAAACGGCTCGACGACTGGCGCCACGTGTACATTCCGGTTTTCGGCGTGGGCGGCGGCGCCGTGCTGCTCGTGCTCATCGGCGGTGACCTCGGAACCGTCCTGATCATGGCCGGTATCCTCTTCGGAGCCCTGTTCTTCGCCGGCGTTCGACTGCGCCTCCTGGCAGTGCCTCTCGGCGCCGGGGTCGTGCTCGCGGTTCTGATGGCATTGACGAGCACGAACCGGATGACGCGCATCCTGAGCTTCATGGGAGCCGGCTGCGAAGAGCTCGACGGCCCCATCTCGGCACCCTGCTGGCAGCCGCTGCACGGCATCTGGGCACTCGCCAACGGCGGGATCTTCGGCGTCGGGCTCGGCAACTCCAAAGCGAAGTGGTCCTGGCTGCCCGCGGCCGACAACGACTACATCTTCGCCATCGTCGGCGAAGAACTCGGACTGATCGGGGCCATCGTCGTCCTATTCATGTTCATCCTGCTGGCCTTCGCGTTCCTGCGCATCATGCGCACCAGCACGAGCCTGCAGGCCCGCGTGTCGACGGCCGCCGTGCTCGTCTGGCTGATCGGCCAGGCCTTCGTCAACATCGGCGTGGTCCTGGGCGTGTTTCCGGTGCTGGGTGTTCCGCTCCCGTTGGTGTCCGCCGGCGGCACCGCCTTGCTCACGACCCTCGGTGCGATCGGCATCGTGCTCTCATTCACCCGGGGCGACCACGCGGAGCCGCCACGACGCACCGCCATGTCGACCGACACGTCAGGAGCCCGAGAGTGACCACCTATCTGCTGGCCGGGGGCGGAACCGCCGGCCACGTGAACCCGTTGCTGGCCGTCGCCGACACCATCATGAGCCGGGAACCGGATGCGACAGTCATCGTTCTCGGCACCAGGGAGGGCCTCGAGGCCCGCCTGGTGCCGGCCCGCGGCTACGAGCTCGTCTTCGTTCCCCGACTGCCTTTCCCACGCCGGCCGAACCGACAGGCCCTCTCCTTTTTGCCACGGCTGAACCGTGCCATTGGCGACGTGGCCGATCTGATCCGGTTCCGCACGGTCGACGTCGTCGTCGGGTTCGGCGGCTACGTCTCGACCCCGGCCTACTTCGCGGCACGCCGGGCGGGGGTGCCGATCGTCATCCACGAGGCCAATTTCCGGGCCGGGCTGGCCAACCGGCTCGGCGCCTGGTTCACCCGCCATGTCGCGGTGGCCTTTCCCGGCACCCGGATCCGCCACCCGACCGTCGTCGGGATGCCGCTGCGACCCGAGATCGCCGAGCTTGACCGGGCTCAGGCGCGCCCGGAGGCCTTGGCGTTCTTCGGCCTCGACGCCGACCGCCCCACCCTGCTGGTCACCGGCGGATCCCTGGGCGCTCGGCGCCTGAACAACACCATCGCTTCCTCGGCTCCCGGTCTGATCAGGGCCGGCTGGCAGGTGCTGCACATCACCGGTGAGAAGTCGGAGGTGACAGACCCAGGTCTGCACCACCACCGCCTGATCTCCTACTGCGACCGGATGGACCTGGCGCTGTCCGCGGCGGACTTCGCGGTGTCCCGGGCCGGCGCCGGAACCGTGTGCGAACTCAGCGCCCTCGGCATCCCGGCCGTCTACGTGCCGTACCCCGTCGGCAACGGCGAGCAGCGCTTCAACGCGGCGGACGTCGTGCGCGCCGGCGGCGGGATCCTCGTCGACGATGCGGACTTCGTGCCGAACTGGGTGCAGCACGAGCTCGTTCCCGTGCTCACCGACCGGGAGCGCGTGCGCCGGATGGGCGTCGCGGCGGCATCCGTCGGGGGACTCGACGGCTCGGTGCGAATGACCGACTTCATCCACGCCGCCCTCGCCTGATCACAGCGGCTAACGTTGTTCCAGCACCAGAACACCAGCACCGAACGCACACCAGCATTCGTCTCCGACTGAGAAGAGCCAGCAACCGTGATCAAGCCCGACCTGAACCTCACCATTCCCCGTGACCTCGGCACGGTGCATTTCGTGGGCATCGGCGGCTCCGGGATGAGTGGGATCGCACGGCTGTTCCTCGCCGCCGGGCATACCGTGACCGGCTCGGATGTGCGCGAGTCCGACAACGTGCTCGCCCTGCGCGAGCTGGGAGCCCACATCGCGATCGGCCACGCCGCTGAGAATGTCGGCGAAGCCGACAGCCTCGTCGTCACGGGGGCACTCTGGCAGGACAACCCGGAATACGTGCTGGCGAACGAACGCGGCCTCCCCGTGCTGCACCGCTCCCAGGCGCTTGCCTGGCTGATCGAGAAGCACCGCCTCGTCGCCGTCGCGGGCGCCCACGGCAAGACCACCTCGACCGGCATGATCGTGACCGGCCTGCTCGGCCTGGGAACGCATCCCAGCTTCGTCAATGGCGGTGTGATCGAATCGCTCGGCGTGTCGGCCGGCGCGGGCACCGACGACCTCTTCGTGGTCGAAGCCGACGAGTCGGACGGCTCGTTCCTGCTCTACAACACGGCCGTCGCCCTGGTCACCAACGTCGACCCTGACCACCTCGACCACTACGGTTCGCTCGAGGCCTTCGAGGCCGCGTTCGTCGAATTCGCACAGAACGCGACCGAGTTCGTGGTCATCTCCTCCGACGACGCCGGCGCTGTCAGCGTGACGGGCAAGCTCGCCGGCAAACGGGTCATCACCTTCGGCGAGGACGCCGCGGCCGACGTGCGCGTGCACTCGGTCGTCACCGACGGACCGGTACGTTTCGGCGTGGCCTGGGCCGGAAGCGATTACTTCGCCACCCTCCGAATCCCAGGTCGGCACAACGCCATCAACGCCGCCGGCGCCTTCGCGGTGCTCGTCGGCCTCGGTTTCGCCCCGGAGGCGTCCCTGGCCGCCATCTCGGGTTTTGGCGGCACCGAGCGCCGCTTCGAATTGCACGGCACCGTGGGTGGGGTCAGCGTCTACGACGACTACGCCCACCACCCCACCGAGGTGGCCGCGGCGTTGTCCGCCGCCCGCACGGTGGTCGGCCGCGGCCGGATCATCGCCGTGCATCAGCCGCACCTCTACAGCCGCACTCGGCTGTTCGCCCAGGAATTCGCCCAGACGCTTGAGGAGAAGGCGGACCAGACCGTCGTCCTCGGCGTGTACGGCGCCCGAGAAGACCCGGAGCCCGGCGTGACCGGCGCCCTCGTTTCCGAACGGTTCACGGATGCCGGCAAGGTCGTCTACGTGCCCGACTGGCAGGAGGCCGCCGACTACGTCGCCTCGATCGCCCGGGACGGCGACTTCGTCGTCACCCTCGGCTGCGGCGACGTCTACCGGATCGTTCCCCAGCTGCTCGCCTCGCTCACGCAGGCGCGCGGATGACCCGCCGACGATCATGAAGCGGCCCGAGGGCTACGACCGCCCGCCGGCAGGCGCTGAGCGGACCGGCGGGCCGAAGACGACCGCCGCGAAGAGCGCCGGGGCGAAGCCAGCCGCAGCGAAGACAGCCCGTCCCAAGCCGGGAGGACGCCAGTCGAGCGGTCACAGCGACCACACGAATACCGAGCCGATCACGCTTCCCGCCGCCGACACGATCGCACCCGTGTCCCGGCTGCGGGCGCCGGACTCTTCCCCTTCGTCCGCGTTCGCACCCACGGAGCCCCGCGACTCTGCGCTGACTCCGGCCGGGGCCAGACGCAAGCTCCGGGCCGCCCGTCGTGCCCGCAAACTCTATGAACGGGAGGAGGTGCGCCGCTTCACCTGGCGCTCCCGTCGGCGGCGCAACGTCTGGCTGGCGGCGCTCGGCACCCTGGCCGCGCTCGTCGCCTTCGTGCTCGTCGGCACCTTCTCGCCCCTGATGGCGCTTCGCACCATTGAGGTCGTCGGGGCGAACCGGGTACCCTCCGAGAAGATCCGATCGGCCCTCGACGACCAGCTGGGCACGCCGTTGCCGCTCGTGGACTTCGACGCGGTGCAAAAGGAGCTGTCCGCCTTCACCCTGATCCAGAGCTACGTCACCGAGAGCCGTCCGCCGAACACCCTCGTCGTGCGCGTCGTCGAGAGGGAGCCCGTCGGCGCCCTCGTGACCGAGTCCGGGTTCGACCTGGTCGACGCGGCCGGGGTAGTGATCCAGAGCAGCGCGGAGCGCCCCGCCGGGTACGCCACGATCGATGCGCGGGCCGGGGTCGGCAGTGCCGGCTTCCGGGCGGCGGCTGCCGTGATCGCGGCCCTGCCGGCAGACATCCGTTCCACCCTCGACACCGTCACCGCCGCCACCACGGACGACGTCACCCTCACGCTCGTGGGCGGCGCGCGCGTTGTGTGGGGGAGTGCGGAGAAGTCGGACTTCAAGGCGGTCGTGCTCGCGGCCCTGATCGTGAGCCACCCGGTCGGCAGCGTCGGCGAGTACGACGTGTCCTCCCCGGATAGCGCCGTTCTCCGCTGAGATCTTGGTTGGATCTTCGCGACACGCGGGCGCGCCTCCCCGAGCCTGTTCGGCTGGCGCATAACTTTCTAAGCAGGAATTGCATACTCAGCATAACTTTAAACTTCGACAAGAGGTTTAGGGTTCCACCGGAGGCCGGACGTGTCAACAACAAATCAGAACTACCTCGCAGTCATCAAGGTTGTTGGAATCGGTGGCGGCGGTGTCAACGCCGTCAACCGCATGATCGAGCTCGGCCTCCGCGGAGTCGAGTTCATCGCCATCAACACGGATGCCCAGGCGCTGTTGATGAGCGACGCCGACGTCAAACTCGACGTGGGCCGCGATCTCACCCGCGGCCTGGGCGCCGGCGCCGACCCTGAGGTCGGCCGCCGCGCCGCCGAGGATCACGCCGAAGAAATCGAAGAGGCTCTGGCCGGCGCGGACATGGTCTTCGTCACGGCCGGCGAGGGTGGTGGAACGGGCACCGGCGGTGCGCCGGTCGTCGCCCGCATCGCCAAGTCCATCGGCGCGCTCACCATCGGTGTCGTCACCAAACCCTTCGGCTTCGAGGGCAAGCGCCGCCAAGCTCAGGCCGAGGCCGGCGTCGCCTCCCTCAAGAACGAGGTCGACACCCTCATCGTCGTGCCGAACGACCGCCTGCTGGAGATCAGCGACCGCGGAATCAGCATGCTCGAGGCCTTCGCCACGGCTGACCAGGTGCTCCTGGCCGGCGTGCAGGGCATCACCGACCTGATCACCACCCCCGGTCTGATCAACCTCGACTTCGCCGACGTCAAGTCGGTCATGCAGGGTGCCGGCTCCGCGCTGATGGGTATCGGCTCGTCCCGCGGCGCGGACCGAGCCATCAAGGCGGCCGAACTCGCCGTTGCGTCCCCGCTGCTCGAGGCCTCGATCGACGGCGCCCATGGCGTGCTGCTCTCGATCCAGGGTGGCTCCAACCTCGGAATTTTCGAGATCAACGACGCCGCTCGCCTCGTGCAGGAAGCCGTGCACCCGGAAGCCAACATCATCTTCGGTGCCGTCATCGACGACACCCTGGGTGACGAGGTGCGGGTTACCGTCATCGCTGCCGGATTCGACGGCGGTGAGCCCGGTGCCAAGGCGGTCGAGGTGCGCCGCGCAGACCTGGTCGCCGCCGGTGTCGCGGTCGGCGCGGGCGTGGGCACGGCGGGTGCTGCGGCGGTCGGCGCGACCGACTCGGCTCCCTACACGGATGCCGCGGCCTCGTCGGTCTGGTCCGGCGTCGAGCCCGGTGCGGCAGTGGCCGACCCGGCCTTCGAGGAAGACCCGGACGACCTGGACATCCCGGACTTCCTCAAGTAGTGCCGCAGGCAGCGAGAATGCCGATGGCAACCAGATGAGTGAGTCGGTCAGGCCCGGGGCCGGTGGCCTCGCGGAACGGTTGACCGCCGTTCAGGGTGGGATCGTCGCCGCGGCTGCCGCCGCCGGGCGCGACCCGGCGGAGCTCACCACGATCGTCGTGACCAAGTTCCAGCCCGTCTCGCTCCTCCAGGAACTTGCCGCCCTCGGCGTGCGCAACTTCGGGGAAAGCCGCCACCAGGAAGCCCAGGCCAAGGCCGCCGAGCTCCTCCAGCTCGACCTCACCTGGCATTTCGTGGGCCAGGTGCAGGGGAAGAAGGCCCGGCAGGTGCGGGCCTACGCCGACGTCATCCACTCCGTGGATCGAGCATCACTGGTCGATGCATTGGCGTCGGAGGATTCGGTCGTCGACTGCTTCGTGCAGGTGAACCTCACGGATGACCCGTCTCGCGGCGGAGTCGCTCCGGGGGAGCTGCCCAAGCTCGTCGAGCACGTGCTCTCCACGGCCGGACTGCGGCTGATCGGGCTGATGGCGGTGGCCCCGCTCGGTGCCGAACCGCGCCCATCCTTCGCCCGGGTTCGCGAACTGGGCGAGCAGATTCAGCAGTTCGCGCCGAACGCGAAATCCTTGTCCATGGGCATGTCCCAGGACTACGCGGAGGCGATCATCGAAGGGGCGACACACCTTCGAATTGGCACAGCAATCACCGGGAATCGCCCGGTATCCGGTTAATCTGGACAAGAAGAATCACCAACACGGAGGTCGAGATGTCCAACCCGCTCAAGAAAACCATGGTTTACCTGGGTCTGGCAGACGAGGAACTCGAGTACGAGGCGCCCACTGCTGCGCCCGCATCGACGGCCACTCACTCGACGGCGACCGGCGCTGCGGCATCGAAGTCCGCTGCTCCCCACTCCGCCCCGAATTCCTCGCACGCCGCGTCGTCCGCGTCGTCGTCACACACCGCCGGCGCACCCGCCTCGGCCGGTCGCGCATCGGTGACACCGCTGCGCAAGACCTCCGCTCCGAAGAATGTGGCTGCCTCAGACATGAATGAAATCCTCACCGTCCACCCGCGTCAGTATAAGGACGCTCAGGTGATCGCGGAGTCCTTCCGCGATGGAATCCCGGTCATCATCAACCTGTCTCAGATGAGCGACGCCGATGCGCGCCGCCTGATCGACTTCGCCAGCGGTCTGTCCCAGGGTCTGTACGGGAAGATCGAGCGCGTCACGGCGAAGGTCTTCCTGCTTTCCCCGTCCCACGTTGTCGTGTCCGGCGACAATGCCGCGGAGGACTCCGATGCCGAGGCGTCCTTCTTCGCGCAGTCGTAGTTACCGCCGTGTTTGCCGTCAGCCTGATCGGTGCGATCGCCTACTACGCCCTCCTGCTCTACTTCTTCGTGATGTGGGGTCGGTTCATCATCGACCTCGTACGCAGTGTCAACCGGTCTTGGCGGCCGCAGGGCCCCCTGCTCGTCGTGATCGAGTTGGCCTATTCCCTGACCGACCCGCCGATCAAGTTCTTCCGCCGGCTCCTGCCGCCGCTTCGAGTCGGCCCGATCGCCTTCGACTTCGGCTGGAGCATCACCATGCTCTGCGTCATCGTCGGCATGTCGATCACCGGGCTCATGCGCTGACCGATACCTCGCGCCCCGGACTGGGCATGTATTCTTGTCCGACGGCGTGCCGGGCTGACGCGGTCCGACTACGCGTCGGACCTTGATAGCGTTAGTTGAACGCAAACACAATGTTCGCAACTCGAGTTTTAAGGGTGGAAAGCCATGGCGCTAACTCCGGAAGATGTAGTCAACAAGCGGTTCCAGTCGACTAAGTTCCGCGAAGGATACGATCAGGACGAGGTCGATGACTTCCTCGACGAGGTCGTCGTTGAACTTCGCCGACTGACTGCGGAAAACGAGGAGCTCAAGGCTCGCGTCAGCTCTGGCGGCGCAGCGGAGGTCGCACCGGCGCCCGAGGCCGTCGCGGAGCCCGTCGTGGCTCCCGCCGTCGTGGCCGCACCGGTTGTCGCCGGGCCCATCGACGAGACCGCCGGCACGACTAACCTTCTCCAGCTGGCTCGTCGCCTGCACGAGGAGCATGTCAAGGAGGGTGCCGAGAAGCGCGATGCACTTATCGCCGAAGGCCACGCCACCGCAGCCCGTCTCGTCGCCGAGGCCGAAGCCAAGCAGCGCGCGCAACTCAGCATTCTCGACCAGGAGCGCTCCGTCCTCGAGACCAAGATCGACGATCTGCGCACCTTCGAGCGCGAGTACCGCCAGAAGCTGAAGAGCTACATCGAGACCCAGCTGCGCGACCTCGACGCCACTTCGCCGGTCGAGTCGAGCAACGCTTCGAAGTCGAGCTTCCAGAGCTTTGGCGCCTAAGGTTCGAACGAAGAAGCGCCCCGGTGCGTTGATCCTCCTGGCCGTCGTGGCCCTGGGGATTTACGCTCTGGATCAAATCAGTAAGTACCTCATCGTCAGCAGACTGACCGAGGGTGACATCGTCCGGGTTCTGGGAGACGTGCTGCAAATGCACTTCGTCCGGAATCCGGGCGCTGCCTTTTCCCTGGCAGCCGGCATGACGTGGATCTTCTCGATCATCGCCGTGGCCGTGGTGGTGCTCATCGTCTGGTTCGCCGGGCGCATCCGCTCTTTGGCCTGGTCTGTCGTCTTCGGGCTCCTGCTCGGCGGCGTGCTCGGCAACCTGACCGACCGGCTGCTGAGGGAGCCGTCCTTCGGCCTCGGTCACGTGATCGACTTCATTTCCACGCCCTGGCTGATCCCCGCCATCTACAACGTGGCGGACATGGCGATCGTGTCGAGCATGATCATCTTCATGTATCTGACCATTCGCGGAATCGGCCTCGACGGTCGCCGCACCGACGCCTCGGACCCGTCCGAATCCACCCCCACCCAGATAGCATCCTGATTCTCGCCATGGAAACACGCTCCCTTCCTCTTCCGGACGGACTCGCCGGAGTCCGCGTCGACGCCGGCATCGCCAAGCTCTTCGGCTTCTCGCGCAGCTTCGCGGCCGAAGTCTGCGAGGCCGGCGGAGTCACGTTGGACGGGGTCGTGGCCGGTAAATCCGACCGGTTGCACGGCGGTGCGTGGCTGGAGGTGTCCTGGCAGCCCAAGGAGGCCCTGGCGATCGTGCCCATCCCAGTGCCGGATCTCACGATCGTGCACGACGACGAGAGCATCGTGGTCATCAACAAGCCGTCCGGGGTGGCCGCGCATCCGAGTGTGGGCTGGACCGGTCCCACCGTGGTCGGCGCGCTCTCCGCGGCCGGCTACCGCATCGCCACCTCCGGGGCCAGCGAGCGGGCCGGGATCGTGCACCGCCTCGACGTGGGTACCAGCGGTCTGATGGTCGTCGCCAAGTCGGAGACCGCGTACACGGCGCTCAAGCGCGCCTTCCACGACCGCGAGGTCGAGAAGATCTACCACTCCGTCGTTCAGGGTCACCCCGATCCGAGCACGGGCACGATCGACGCGCCGATCGGGCGCCACCCGCGGTCGGACTGGAAGTTCGCGGTCATCGCCGGCGGCAAGGATTCCGTCACGCACTACGAGACGCTCGAGGCCTTCCCCTCGGCGTCACTGGTGGAGGTGCACCTGGAGACGGGGCGCACACATCAGATCCGGGTGCACATGGCCGCCCAGCGACATCCGTGCGTGGGTGACGCCATGTACGGCGCGGATCCCTCGATCACGGCGCGCCTCGGCCTGACCCGCCAGTGGCTGCACGCCAAGCAGCTGGCGTTCCACCACCCGGACACTCGGGAGTGGGTCACCTTCACCACCGACTACCCGGCCGACCTCGCGCACGCCCTCGACGTGCTGCGCGACGCCTGACGCGTAGCGCCCAATTACAACACCTCGGAGCCGTTTTGTCCTCTCAGAATAAGTCGGGTGGATCGACAGATTCCTTCGTGCACCTGCACGTGCATAGCGAGTACTCGATGCTCGACGGCGCGGCGCGGGTCAAACCGCTGATCAACGCGGCCATCGAGCAGGGGATGCCGGCGGTCGCCATCACCGACCACGGCAACGTGTTCGGTGCGTTCGATTTCTGGCGAACCGCGACGGAGGCCGGCATCAAGCCGATCATCGGCACCGAGGCGTACATCACCCCCGGAACCAACCGACGAGACAAGACCCGGGTGCGCTGGGGAACCAGCGGTCAGAACCGTGACGACGTCGGTGGCGCCGGTTCGTACACGCACATGACGCTGCTCTCGGAGACTACGGCCGGTATGCACAACCTGTTCCGGCTGTCGTCCAAGGCCAGCCTGGAGGGGTACTACTTCAAGCCCCGGATGGACCGGGAACTGCTCGCCGAGTTCTCGGACGGGTTGATCGGCACGACCGGGTGCGTGGGCGGCGAAGTGCAGACCCGCCTGCGCCTCGGCCAGTACGACGAGGCGAAGAAGGCGGCCGGGGAATTCCAGGACATCTTCGGCAAGGAGAACTTCTTCTGCGAGATCATGGACCACGGCATCGACATCGAGCGCCGCACCATGACCGACCTGCTCAAACTCGCCGGCGAACTCAACCTGCCGCTCGTGGCCAGCAACGACCTGCACTACACCCACGCCCACGACGCGACCGCCCATGCGGCCCTGCTCTGCGTGCAGTCGGCCTCGACCCTCGACGACCCGAACCGCTTCAAGTTCGACTCGAACGAGTTCTACCTGAAGACCGCCGCGCAGATGCGGCATCTCTTCCGCGAGCACCCGGAATCCTGCGACAACACGCTGCTGATCGCGGAACGCTGCCAGGTGGAGTTCAACACCAAGGCCAACTACATGCCCCGGTTCCCCTGCCCGGAGGGGGAGAACGAGGAGAGCTGGTTCGTCAAGGAGAACGAGATCGGGCTGGCCAAGCGCTACCCGAACGGCATCCCGGACGATGTGCGCAAACGAGCCGACTATGAGATCGGCATCATCATCCAGATGGGCTTCCCCGGCTACTTCCTCGTCGTGGCCGACTTCATTATGTGGGCCAGACAGCAGGGCATCCGGGTAGGTCCCGGCCGTGGGTCGGGCGCCGGTTCGATGGTCGCCTACGCCATGGGCATCACCGATCTGGACCCGCTCGTGCACGGGCTGATCTTCGAGCGGTTCCTGAACCCTGACCGCGTCTCCATGCCCGACTTCGACGTGGACTTCGACGAGCGACGCCGCGGCGAGGTCATCCACTACGTGACCGAGAAGTACGGCGAGGAGCGCGTCGCCCAGATCGTCACCTACGGCACGATCAAGGCCAAGCAGGCCCTCAAGGATGCGTCCCGGGTGCTCGGCTTCCCCTTCGGTATGGGGGACAAGCTCACCAAGGCCATGCCGCCGGCGATCATGGGCAAGGACGTGCCCCTGACCGGCATGTTCGACAAGGACCACGCGCGCTACCGCGAGGCCGCCGATTTCCGCGCCGTGATCGAGTCCGACCCCGAGGCCCGCACCGTCTTCGACACCGCCCTCGGCCTGGAGAACCTCAAGCGTCAGTGGGGCGTGCACGCCGCCGGGGTGATCATGAGCTCCGACCCGCTGATCGACATCATCCCGATCATGAAGCGTGAAGCGGATGGCCAGGTCGTCACCCAATTCGACTACCCGGCCTCTGAGGCCCTCGGCCTGATCAAGATGGACTTCCTGGGATTGCGCAACCTCACCATCATCGACGACACCCTCGACAACATCGCCGTGAACCGCGGGCACCGGCCCGTACTCGAAGAGTTGGGGCTCGAAGACCCGGCCGCCTACGAACTGCTCGCCCGTGGCGATACCCTCGGGGTGTTCCAACTCGACGGCGGGCCCATGCGATCGCTGCTTCGCCTGATGAAACCCGACAATTTCGAAGACATCTCGGCCGTCATCGCGCTGTACCGGCCCGGCCCCATGGGTGCCAACTCACACACCAACTACGCGCTGCGGAAGACCGGCCAGCAGGAGATCATCCCGATCCACCCGGAGCTCGAGGAGGCGCTGGCCGACGTCATCGGCACCACCTACGGCCTGATCGTGTACCAGGAGCAGGTCATGTCGATCGCGCAGAAGCTGGCCGGGTTCTCTCTCGGCCAGGCCGATCTGCTGCGCCGCGCGATGGGCAAGAAGAAGAAGTCGGAGCTGGACAAGCAGTTCGAGGGCTTCTCCGGCGGCATGGTCGCCAACGGCTACTCCATGGAGGCGGTGAAAACCGTCTGGGACATTTTGCTGCCGTTCTCCGATTACGCCTTCAACAAGGCGCACTCGGCCGCCTACGGGGTGCTCTCGTACTGGACCGCGTACCTCAAGGCGAAGTACCCGGCCGAGTACATGGCCGCGCTGCTGACCAGCGTCGGCGACTCCCGCGACAAGCTCGCGCTGTACCTGAACGAGTGCCGCCGGATGGGCATCCAGGTTCTGCCGCCCGACGTGAATGAATCGATCGGGTACTTCGCGGCCGTGGGCACGGACATCCGTTTCGGGCTCGGCGCGGTGCGCAACGTGGGATTCAACGTGGTCGACGCGATCCGCGCCGCCCGCACCGAGAAGAGCGCGTTCGAGTCGTTCCACGACTTCCTGCGCAAGGTGCCGATCCCAGTGGCGAACAAGCGCACGGTCGAGTCCTTGATCAAGGCCGGCGCATTCGACTCGCTCGGCGCGACCCGCCGGGCCATGTTCGAGATCCACGAAGCCGCGGTCGAATCCGCCGTCAAGATCAAGCGCGACGAGCAGCACGGCATGGTCGGCTTCGACTTCGACAGCCTCTTCGACGACCCGCAAGAGAGCGAGCAGGTTCCCGACCGTCCCGAATGGAGCAAGAAGGAGAAGCTCGCGCTCGAACGCGACATGCTCGGGCTCTACGTCTCCGACCATCCGCTGGCCGGGCTAGAGCTCCCGCTGGCCAAGCACGCCAGCACGACCATCGTGGACCTGGTGGGATCGGAGCAGACGCAGGATGCCGACACCGTCACCATCGCCGGGCTGATCACCAGCGTGCAGCACCGGATCGCGAAGAAGTCGGGCAACCAATACGGCATCATCCAGGTCGAGGATTTCGGTGGGGAGATCGCCGTGATGTTCATGGGCAAGGCCTATCAGGAGTTCTCGTCCGACCTGGTCAGCGACTCGGTCGTGGTCGTGCGGGGCCGGGTGAGCCTGCGCGACGATGGCATGAACCTGCACGCGTACAGCATTTTCGCGCCCGAACTCGGCTTGGCCTCGGACACCGGCACGCTGACCGTCACGCTGGCAGAATCCCGGGCCACGACCGACACTGTGACGGCGCTGGGCGAAGTCATCACCCGCCACATCGGCAGCTCCGAGGTGCGGATCAAGCTGGTGAAGGGCCATACGGCGCGAGTGTTCGAGCTGCCCCATCATGTGAAGATCAGCGCCGACCTGTTCGGGGAGCTCAAGAGCCTGCTCGGGCCGAACTGCCTGACCTAAAGGAGCGAGTCCTGGCCGACCGCTGGTGTCGCCCTCGGCAAGTCAGAGCTGACGGCACGCCGTGGACGCTGTTCCTCACCCGTGACGCGAAGTGCCCGGTGTCGAACCAATTCGACGGAGATTCTCGTGTGAAACCGCTTTCTCGGGGTGGAATGGGGCCGATTCGGCCACAATCTCCGTCGAATTCGTTCGGGACAGAGCTGACTGGCAGCACCGTGAGGCGCGCTGCCGTCAGGCTCTACCGACGTAGGCCGCGAGGTGCTGGCCGGTGAGGGTGGAGCGGTCGGCGACCAGGTCGGCCGGTGAGCCCTCGAAGACGATCCGGCCGCCGTCGTGACCGGCGCCGGGTCCGAGGTCGATGATCCAGTCGGCATGAGCCATCACGGCCTGGTGATGCTCGACGACGATGACCGACTTGCCGGAGTCCACGATTCGGTCGAGCAGGCCGAGCAGCTGCTCGACGTCGGCGAGGTGGAGTCCGGTGGTCGGCTCGTCGAGCACGTAGACGCCGCCCTGCGCAGCCAGGTGGGTGGCCAGCTTGAGCCGCTGGCGCTCGCCCCCCGAGAGCGTCGTGAGCGGCTGGCCGAGGCTGAGATAGCCGAGCCCAACGTCGGCAAGCCCGCCCAGGATGGCGTGGGCGGCCGGCGTGCGCGCCGCACCGGCGCCGAAGAACTCCCGGGCCGCGGTCACCGACATCGCGAACACCTCACTGATATCGCGGCCGCCGAGGCGGTACTCCAGCACGGATGCCTCGAACCGCTTCCCCGCGCAGACCTCGCAGGTGGTGGCGACGCCCGCCATCATGGCCAGGTCGGTGTAGACGACGCCGACACCGTTGCAGTTGGGGCAGGCACCCTCGGAGTTGGAGCTGAACAGCGCGGGCTTCACGCCGTTGGCCTTCGCGAAGGCCTTTCGGATCGGGTCGAGCATTCCCGTGTACGTCGCCGGATTGCTTCTGCGGGAACCGCGGATGCCGCCCTGATCGATGGACACCACGCCCGCGCCAGCGGGGATCGACCCATGCACGAGCGAGCTCTTTCCGGATCCCGCGACCCCCGTCAGCACGACGAGCACGCCGAGCGGGATATCCACGTCCACTTCCTTCAGGTTGTTCTTCGTCGCGCCGCGAATCTCCAGCGTGCCCGTGGGGGCGCGCACCGCGGGCTTGAGTGCCGCGCGATAGTCGAAGTGGCGGCCGGTGAGGGTGCCGCTGGTGCGGAGACCCTCCACGGTGCCCTCGAAGCAGACGGTGCCGCCCGCCGCGCCGGCGCCGGGTCCGAGATCGACGACGTGGTCGGCGATCACGATCGCCTCCGGCTTATGCTCCACGACGAGCACCGTGTTGCCCTTGTCCCGCAGCTGCAGCAGCAGTGTGTTCATGCGCTCGATGTCATGGGGATGCAGCCCGATGGTGGGCTCGTCGAAGACGTAGGTGACGTCGGTGAGTGAGGAGCCCAGGTGCCGGATCATCTTGGTGCGCTGGGCCTCCCCGCCCGACAAAGTACCGGCCGGCCGGTCGAGCGAAAGGTAACCCAACCCGATCTCCACGAACGAGTCGAGGATCTGGCGCAACGCCTGCGTGAGCGGGGCCACCGACGGCTCACTCTGGCCGCGAACCCACCCGGCCAGGTCGCTGATCTGCCAGGAACAGGCGTCGGCGACGCTCACTCCGGAGATCTTCGACGAGCGAGCCGCCTCGCTGAGGCGGGTGCCGCCGCACTCGGGGCAGGTGGCGAACGTGACCGCGCGCTCCACGAACGCGCGGATATGCGGCTGCAAAGCGGCGACATCCTTGGACAGGAACGACTTCTGAATCTGCGGGATGAGGCCCTGATACGTCAGGTTGATCCCGTCGACCTTGATCTTGGTCGGCTCCTTGTAGAGCAGGTCGTCCAGTTCCTTCGTGCTGTACCGATGAATTGGCTTGTCCGGGTCGAACCAGCCGCAGCCGCGGAAGATGCGGCCGTACCAGCCGTCCATCGTGTAGCCCGGGATCGTGAGCGCGCCCTCGTTGAGCGACTTGGAATCGACGTATAGCGCGGAACGATCGATGTCGTTGACGGTGCCCATGCCCTCGCAGCGCGGGCACATGCCGCCGGTGATGCTGAAGCTGCGCCGCTCCTTCACGGTCTTCCCGCCGCGCTCGAGCGTCACCGCCCCGGCCCCACTGATCGAGGCGACGTTGAACGAGAACGCCTGGGGCGATCCGATGTGGGGCTGACCGAGCCGGCTGAAAAGGATGCGCAGTAGCGCGTTGGCGTCGGTGGCGGTCCCGACCGTGGAACGGGAGTTGGCCCCCATTCGCTCCTGGTCGACGATGATGGCCGTGGTCAGACCATCCAACACGTCCACCTCGGGGCGCGCCAGGTCCGGCATGAATCCCTGCACGAACGCACTGTAGGTCTCGTTGATCAGCCGCTGCGACTCGGCGGCGATCGTGCCGAACACCAGTGAGCTCTTGCCCGAGCCGGAAACGCCGGTGAACACCGTCAGCCGCCGCTTCGGGATGTCGAGGCTGACATCCCTGAGGTTGTTCACGCGCGCGCCCCGCACCCGGATCCGGTCGTGGCTGTCGGCCACGTGCGGCGCGGGCATCCTCGTGCTCGCGGCGCTGCTCAGGTCAGTGCTCATCGTGTCTCCCTCTGGTGGCCGGGTTGCCCACGTGGTCTCGGTGGTCGTCGCCTGGTCGAGTCAACCAGCTTCAAGGCCGGTTGCTGCGGTTCCGCCGTGGATGATTCCAGTGTCAGTGCGGTCGAGGCTGTGTGCAAGCTCCATAACCGACGACACAGACGGGGGTGGAAGTTCGCGGCGCAGGTTCTGGAGCGGGCGAGCGTTAGAACGAGCGCCCACGTTTACGGGTGCGCCGCGAGTGCGAGCCGGGTCCCGAAAGGCTCGTGGGACGGACGCGGAAACCCGCACGCGGGTCGTAGCCTTGAGGTATGAGCACAGGCACTCGGGAACCTCTGTACACCACGGCGATTCTGGCCGGGCGGGCCGTGTTCGGCCTGCTGCGGCTGAAGCCATCCGTGACCGGTCTGAAGAATCTTCCGGACACCGGGGGGGCGGTGCTGGCGATCACCCACTTCGGCTACATGGACTTCGCCCTGGTCGAGTGGATGCTGTGGCAAAAGAACCGACGTCACATCCGTTTTATGGCCAAGAAGGGCGCGTTCGACCAGAAGCTCGTGGGCGTGCTGCTGCGCGGCATGCGTCATATCTCGGTCGACATGAAGGCAGGGGCGGAGGCTTACGGCCAAGCCGTGACCGCGCTGCGGGCGGGCGAACTGCTCGGCGTGTTTCCGGAAGGCGGCGTGAACGCCTCCTTCACCGTACGCGAGTTGAAGTCGGGTGCCATCCGGATGGCCGCCGAGGCCGGGGTCCCCGTGATCCCGATCGCGGTCTGGGGCGGGCACCGCGTGCTCACGAAGAACCACAAGCCGGCCCTGCGCGAGCTGTTCGACGTGCCCATCCGCTTCGCCGTCGGCGAGCCGTTCACGGTCGCGGCGGGGGAGGGCACGCAGCCGATGACGCTGGCACTCCACGACACACTGCAGGGTCTCGTCGACAAACTGCAGAAAGCCTATCCGGTGGACGGCGCCGGCCAGTGGTGGCAGCCGCGGCACCTGGGCGGCACCGCGCCCACACCGGAGGAGGCCGCCGTTGCCGAGGCCGAGCGGCGCCGGCGTCGCGACGAGGCCGGCGCAGCCCCGTCCAGGGGCTAGGCCGGGGCGCCGGGCACGCGGTAGGTGCGCTCGTAGTACAGCAGGGCCTCGTCGTTCTCGCCCATGCCGCCTTCCTCGATCTTCACGACCACGACGGCGCTGTTGTGCACCAGTGTGCGTTCGATGATTCGCCCGACCATCCACGAGGTGACGCCCTTCAGCACAGGCAGGCCGTGGGGTCCGGGCTGCCAGTGGTCGCCGATGAAGCGCTGGTTCGCGGGACCCGACATCACCTCGGCGACGGCACGATTGTGCGCCCCGAGGATGTGGATGACGACCCGGTCGCTCTCGGCGATCGCCGGCCAGGTGCTGGCTGACCGGGCCATGTTGAAGGTGGCCAGCGGCGGAACCGACGACAGCGACGCCAGCGAGGTGGCGGTGAATCCCACCGGGGCGCCGTCCGGGCGCAGCGCGGTGATCACCGCGACACCGGCGGCGTGACGCCGGAAGGAATGTTTGAAGGCGGCCAGGTCCAACGGTGCATTGGGATCTTCGGCCAGCGGTACGGTGGCGGGCTGGGGTACTTCGGTGTCGCTCATGTGACTGAATCAATCTCCTCGCCATTGAGCCTATTCCCGGTGCACGGGAGTTGATGGCTAGGCTGGAACGCGATGATCCAGACTATTGACCTCCGAGGGACCCGGCCCACTCCGGCGGAATTGCTTGCAGCCGTCCCGCGTGCGCTCACCGACGTGACCGCGGCCAGCGACGTCGCAGCCGAATTAATCAACGATGTGCGGGCCAGAGGCGAGGATGCCCTCCGCGACCAGGCGGAACGCCTCGACCGGGTGCGTCCGTCCCATGTGCGGGTTCCTGCGTCCCACGTCACCGAGGCACTGGCCGGGCTCGACCCGACGGTGCGCACGGCCATCGAGGAGACCATCCGTCGCGTGCGCATCGCCAGCGCGGCCCAAGTGCCGCCGCAGGTGACCACCACGATCGCAGACGGCGCCACCATCACGCAGCGCTGGCAGCCGATCAACCGGGTCGGCCTGTACGTTCCCGGCGGCAAGGCCGTCTACCCGTCGAGCGTCGTGATGAACGTGGTTCCGGCTCAGATCGCCGGCGTCTCCTCGATCGCGCTGGCGTCGCCGCCGCAGAGCGACTTCGACGGACGCGTGCACCCCACCATCCTCGCCGTGGCGAGCCTGCTCGGCATCGACGAAATCTACGCCATGGGCGGGGCCGGCGCGGTCGGCGCCTTCGCCTACGGCGTTCCGGGGCTCGGCCTGGACCCGGTGCAGCTCGTCACCGGCCCCGGCAACGTCTATGTGGCCGCCGCCAAGCGGCTCGTGCGCGGGGTGACCGGCATCGACTCCGAGGCCGGCCCTACCGACATTCTGGTCATCGCGGATGAGACCGCCGACCCCCGCATCGTCGCGGCCGACCTGGTCAGCCAGGCCGAGCACGACGAGCTGGCCGCCGCCATGCTGGTCACCGATTCGGCCGAGCTCGCCGACGCCGTCAATCTGCACCTGGTCGACCTGATGCAGAGCACGACCCACAGCATCCGTGTCACCGCGTCCCTGAACGGGCGCCAGTCGGGGATCGTGCTCGTGGACGACCTCGACGCCGCGGCCGCGTTCAGCAACGCGTTCGGTCCCGAGCACCTCGAGATCCAGACGAGCGACCCTGATGCCGTGCTCGCGCTGATCGAGAACGCCGGCGCCATCTTCCTCGGCCCTCATTCGCCCGTGAGCCTCGGCGACTACGTGGCCGGCTCGAACCACGTGCTGCCGACGGGAGGGCAGGCCCGGTTCTCCTCCGGACTCGGCGCCTACACCTTCCTGAGGCCCCAGCAGGTCGTCACGTACAGCCGGGAGGCACTGCGCGAGGTCGCGGACCACATCGCGGCCCTGTCCACGGCGGAGGCGCTGCCCGCGCACGGCGACGCCGTCACGGCCCGTTTCACGACGGCGCTGTAAGCTGGTCACACGATGTTCTGCCCGTTCTGCCGCCACCCGGACTCCCGAGTCATCGACTCGCGCACGAGCGACGACGGACTTTCCATTCGCCGGCGTCGACAGTGCCCTGAATGCGGCCGGAGGTTCAGTACCACCGAGACCGCCAGCCTGAACATCGTCAAGCGCAGCGGGGTCGTCGAGCCGTTCAGTCGCGACAAGATCGTGGCCGGCGTGCGCAAGGCCTGCCAAGGTCGTCCGGTAACGGATTCCGACCTGGCCATGCTTGCCCAGCGGGTGGAGGAGACCATCCGGCAGACCGGCGCGTCGCAGGTGAAGGCGAACGAGGTCGGCCTCGCGATCCTGCCGCCGCTGCGCGAACTTGATGAGGTGGCCTATCTCCGCTTCGCGAGTGTCTACCAGGCATTCGATTCGCTCGAGGATTTCGAGACCGCGATCGCCCGGCTGCGCACCGAACACGGATCCCGCACCGAACACGGCTCCCGCCCCGAGCAGGGCAGCGGCGCGGGCGCCGCACACCCGTCCGAGTCGTAGGCGGCGCCGTGTACCCGCTGATCTTCTCGCTGTTCCTGACCCGCCTCGACCCCGAACGAGCCCACCACCTCGCCTTCACCGTGATCCGGGCGCTGCCCGCGTTCGGTGTCGGCCGGGTCGTGCACCGCTTCACGCGCCCGCGCACCGACCTCGGTGTCCAAACCCTGGGTCTGCGATTCCAGTCGCCGTTCGGCGTGGCCGCCGGCTTCGACAAAGACGGTGAAGCCGTGCTCGGGCTCGGCCAGCTCGGGTTCGGGCACGTGGAGGTCGGCACCATCACCGCCGTTCCTCAGCCCGGAAACCCGAAACCGCGCCTGTTCCGCCTGATCCCCGACCGCGCGGTCGTCAACCGGATGGGCTTCAACAACGCCGGTGCCCGCGCCGCCCGGGTGCGCCTCGCGCACGTTCGCACCGCTGCCGGTCGCCCGGTCCTCGGCATCAACATCGGCAAGAGCCGCGTCACCGCGGTCGAGGACGCCACCGCCGACTACCTGGTCAGCGCCGCGCTGCTCGCGCCCCTGGCCGACTACCTCGTCGTGAACGTCAGCTCGCCCAACACGCCCGGGCTACGCGGACTGCAGGAACTCGACCGGCTCGCCCCGCTGCTTCGGGCGGTCAAGACCGAGGCCGGCGCCACGCCCCTGCTGGTAAAAATCGCCCCCGACCTCGCCGATGCTGAAGTGACCCGAATCTCCGAACTCGTGGTGGAGCTGGGTCTCGACGGCATCATCGCCACGAACACCACGATTTCCCGCGCCGGACTGAAAACGGATGCCGCAACCGTCGAGGCTGCCGGCGCCGGCGGTCTCTCCGGTGCCCCGCTCCAGGCGCGGTCCCTGGCCGTGCTGCGCGTGATCCGGGCCGCTGTGCCCCGCGAGCTGTGCGTGATCTCGGTCGGCGGCGTGGAGACCGCGGAACACGTGGCCGAGCGCCTCGCCGCGGGCGCGACGCTCGTTCAGGGCTACACCGGGTTCCTCTATCGAGGGCCGCTCTGGGCTCGCCAGATCAACCGTGGCCTCGACCGCATCCTCGCCGCAGAACTGTAGAGAACTGAGACAGGCCGTCGAGCCCGCAACACGCCGTCGCGCCTAGATCAGACCGCGGTCCGCGAGCTGCCGGGCCAGGGCCGAGCCGTCCGGCCCGTACACCCAGCGGGGATCGCGGGGCGCGGGCGCGGCATCCTTCGCCCGGCGACCGGCCAGAACGGCCTGGCTGGGGGAGAGCTGGCGGATCGCGACGGCCTCGACATTGTCGGGGAAGTCTCGCTGGAACTCGCTGTAGATGGCCTCATCGTGCTGGCCGTCGTCGCCGAACAGGATCCAGCGGATCTCCGGGAATTCCTGGGCCAGACGGCGCAGGTTGGCCCTCTTGTGGTCCTGGCCGCTCCGGAACCAGCGGTCGTGGGTCGGACCCCAGTCGGTGAGCAGGAGAGCCCCCGACGGGTACAGGTTGCGGTTCAGGAACCGGGTCAGGGTCGGGGCGACGTTCCAGGCCCCGGTCGACAGGTAGATCATCGGGGCACCCTCGTTGACCGCGGCGAGGCGGTCGAGGAGGACCGCCATGCCCGGCGTGGGAACTCGGGCGTGCTCGTCGAGCACGAAGGTGTTCCAGGCGGCGAGCAGCGGGCGGGGAAGGGTGGTCACCATGACCGTGTCATCGACGTCGGACAGGATCCCGCGGCGTACCGTCGGGGCCACGATGAAGAGCGGGGCCTCGACCGGCGCGGCCGTGTCGTCGGTGTGCAGCCGGGCCATCTGCCAGCCCGGGGTGAGCGTGACCGGAATGACGGTGTCGACCACGCCCCCGCGGTCGGCCTGCACCCGGTGGGAGAAACCGTTGATCTCGATGGTCACCGTCACATCGTTGACCGGAACGCTCGTGAAGCTGTGCCAGCCGCGAATTCCGGCCTCGCGGCGGTCGGCGTGCCAGTGGCGCCGTGCCAGCTTGGAGCCGGGCTTGGCCGGTTTGGCCAGAAGCACCCGGCACAGAATGCGCACCCACTCGGTCGTGCCGTAGCCGGCATAGGGGATGACCGTGGGCAGGTAGCCGCGTTTGCGGGCGTGGCGTTCGCGCTTGAAGTGCAGCCAGTCCTCGATGCGGGCTGCGCGATGCATCATCTTCGCTGGCGTGCCCGTGGGCGGGATTCGAGGATATGTCGGCACGTCCCTAGTCTGGCACGCGCATGACGCTACCCGGCATCGAAGTCGGGTCGCCCGGAGAGCCGAAGGTTATTCCTGCCCAATCGGGCGAGACACGCTGTCACGTCACAACGAGGGGGACATTGCCGCCTAGTATTAGTGACTTAGTCTCAAGGAGGACAAGTGTCACTCAGTGACCTTTTTGGTGGGGATCCTTTTGTGCCGGCCCAGCAGGCCCGCACCGAGCCGATCCAACAGCGCAGCACGGCACGACTGTCCGGTCTGCTCGACGCCGCCGCCGTCGTCGTGGACGAGGTCGGCTTCGACCGCATCACGACCGCGATGGTGGCCGAGCGCGCGGGCGCGTCGATCGGGACCGTGTACCGGTACTACCCCGATCGCGTCGCGGTGCTGCAGGCTCTGCGCGAGCGCGCGGTGCTGCGATTCCGGAGCCGGGTTGCGGAGCAGCTGAAGACGAACGCTCCCCAGGGCTGGTGGGAGGCCGTCGACGTGGCCATCACGGCCTTCGTCGACCTGTACCGCTCTGAGCCGGGGTTTCGCATCATGCATTTCGACGACCGGCAGGGTGTGCCTGTCGTCGTAGACCCCGACACGGGTTACTTCGCCCGCCGGGTGGCCGGCATGCTGGTCGAGGAGTTCGGCCTCGAGGGCGGCGACGAACTGATCTTCCGGCTTGAGGTCGCCGTTGAGATGGGCGACTCGATTCTGTCGCGGGCGTTCCGCTCCGACCCGCAGGGCGATGAGCGGTTCATCGAAGAGTGCCGCGTGGTCACGCATGACTACCTCGCCGGATACTACGGGCCGAGCGTTCGCTAGGAATTCCGCGATCCGGTGGCTCGCGGCGCCGTGTGATGGTTGGGTGGTATACGTGCTTCCCGTGTTGTGTCGACTTCGGTCGAGAAATGAGCCATTTCCATGATCGAGTTCCGCTCGGTGAGCAAGCAGTTCCCGGACGGCACACTCGCCGTCGACGATTTCAGCCTGACCCTCCCGTCGCGCCAGACGACGGTGCTCGTCGGCTCCTCCGGCTCGGGCAAAACCACCCTGCTGCGCATGATCAACCGGATGGTCGACCCGAGCAGCGGCACGATCGAGATCGACGGGGCCGACATCGCCCAGCTCGAGCCGGTGCCGCTGCGGCGCGGCATCGGCTATGTGATGCAGGACTCCGGCCTGCTCCCGCACCGCACGGTGATCGACAACGTCGCGACTGTTCCGCTGCTGCGCGGGGTGCCGAGAAAGAAGGCCCGCGCCGAGGCCCTCACCCTGCTCGACACGGTGGGCCTGGACCAGACCCTGGCGGACCGGTACCCCAGCCAGCTCTCCGGCGGGCAGCAGCAGCGGGTCGGGGTGGCGCGCGGGCTCGCGGTCAACCCAAACATTCTGCTGATGGACGAGCCGTTCGGCGCCGTCGACCCGATCGTGAGGGCCGAGCTCCAGCAAGAACTTATCCGGCTGCAGAGCGAGCTCGGCAAAACGGTCGTGTTCGTCACCCACGATATCGAGGAGGCGTTCCTCCTCGGTGACCAGGTCGTCATCCTGCGTGACGGCGGACGGATCGCCCAGGTGGGGGCGCCAGCCGAGATCCTGGCGAACCCGGCCGACGACTTCGTGGCCAGCTTCGTCGGAGCGGATCGCGGCAAGCGTGCCCTGCATCTGGAACGCCGCGGCGACTCCGACCTGCTGCTCGACAGTGAGGGCCGCCTGGCCGGTGTGCTCGTGGAGCCGCGGCAGACCGCGCACTCCCCGGATCCCCAGGCTCCGCGGTGACCTGGTTCTGGTCGAATCTCGACCTGCTCTGGGATCGCACCCTGGACCACCTGATCCTCAGCGTGCCGCCGATCCTTCTCAGCTTCCTGATCGCCGTGCCGCTGGGCTGGCTCGCGAACCGGTACCGTGCCGGCCGCGGCGTGATCCTGACGGCCAGTGGGCTGCTCTACGCCATCCCGTCCCTGCCGCTGTTCTTCGTGATCCCGGCCATTGTCGGCACCAGCCTTCGCTCGCCGCTCAACCTGGTCATCGCCCTGACGATCTACGGCGTCGCGCTGATGGTACGCGTGGTGGCCGACGGGCTGGCATCCGTGGACAAGGATGTACGCCAGTCCGCTGTCGCCGTGGGGTATTCCGGCTGGAGCATCTTCTGGCAGGTTGAGCTGCCGCTGGCCGGGCCGGTGCTCCTGGCCGGCCTGCGGGTCGTGGCCGTCAGCACGGTCAGCCTCGCCACGGTGGGGGCCGTGATCGGCGCGCAGAGCCTCGGCAGCCTGTTCACGGATGGCTTCCAGCGCGGTATCCAGGCCGAAATCATCGCCGGGATCGTGCTGACCGTGGCGCTGGCGCTGCTGCTGGACGGCGCCCTCGTGCTGCTCGGGCGGGTTCTGCTGCCCTGGACCCGCCTGGCGGCGACCGACCGGAGGGCCGTCCGGGTCGCCCGGATCGCAGAGGCATCCGCGTGAACCTGTTCGTTGACGCGGTGAACTGGATCCTCGACCCGGCCAATTTCGCCGGGCCGGGCGGCATTCCGGCGCGGACGATCGAACACTTGGTGTTCACCCTCGTGGCGGTCCTGATGGCCTCCGTGATCGCGATTCCGGTCGGTTTCCTGATCGGGCATACGGGTCGGGGACGCAGCCTCGCTGTAGCCACCTCCGGCGGGCTGCGGGCCATTCCGACCCTCGGCCTGTTGACACTGGTCGCGCTGTGGGTCGGGATTGGGCTCGGTGCGCCGTACGTCGCGCTCACGGTCCTGGCGATCCCGCCGATCCTCGCGGGCGCCTACGCCGGGTTCGAGGCCATTGACCGGTCCGTCATCGACTCCGCCCGGTCGGTCGGGATGTCGGAGAGCCAGATCGTGGGCACGGTCGAGATCCCGTTGGGGTTGCCGCTGCTGATCGCGGGCATCCGTTCGGCCACCCTGCAGGTCGTCGCCACGGCGACCCTGGCTGCCTACGTGGCAGATGTCGGCCTCGGCCGGTTCCTGTTCGCCGGGTTGAAAACCCGCGACTACGCGGAGATGCTGGGCGGGTCACTGCTCGTGATCCTGCTCGCCCTCGTCCTCGAGGGAATATTCACTGTTGTTCAGCGACTTGTTGTTCCCAGAGGCGTCGCGTCCCAACGTCCCCCAGTCGACCGTGCCAGGTCAGCCCGACCTGTCCCGGGGATTGATCCCGCCATCACGAAAGGAACCCACTAATGTTCACAGCTCACAGAGGCCGGCTCGCGGCGGTCGCCGCGGTCGCGGTTGGGGCCGTCGTAGCCCTTGCAGGGTGTGCGTCCGGTGACCCGCTGGACAGCGGAAGTAACGCCGACGAGGGGTCCGCCACCCTGGTCGTCGGTTCGCAGGACTACTACTCGAACGAGATCATCGCCGAAATCTACGCTCTGGCGTTGGAGGGGAACGGCTTCACGGTCGACCGCCAGTTCAAGATCGGCCAGCGCGAGGTCTACCTGCCCGAGATCGAATCCGGTGCCATCGACGTCTTCCCCGAGTACAGCGGCAGCCTGCTGCAGGCCCTGAATGCAGATGCCGCCGGCGGCACCGCCGACGAGACCTACGCGCAGCTGCAGGACGAGCTGCCCGAGGGGCTGAGCGTGCTCGACATGGCCTCGGCCACGGACCAGAACTCCTGGACCGTCACGCAGGCCTTCGCCGACAAGTACAGCCTGACCGACATCGCGTCGCTCGCCGATGTCACCGAGCCGATCACCGTCGGCGGACCGTCCGAACTTCAGACCCGCCCCTACGGACCGACGACCCTGACGGAGAAGTACGGCATCCCCATCGCCGGCTTCACGCCCATTGAGGATGGTGGCGGCCCGCTCACGATCAAGGCTCTCGTCGACAACGACATCCAGATCACGAACGTCTACACGGCCAGCCCGAACATCAAGTCGGACAGCCTCGTCGCCCTCGACGACCCGGACGGCCTGTTCTTCGCGGACAACGTCGTGCCCGTCGTGTCCGACAAGGTCGGCGGGAAGGCCGCCGACGTGCTCAACGCCGTCAGTGCCGCTCTGACCGCCGAGGACCTGGTGGGCCTCAACTCCGAGAGCGTGAACGACCAGCTCTCGGCCGAGAAGATCGCGGCCGCTTGGCTCGAACAGGCGAACCTCTTCTAGGCACCAGCTGACAGGCGCTGCCTGACCAATTCGACGGAGATTCTGCGCCTACGGGCCGGTTTTGGAGCAAAACAGGCTCTGGGGCCGAGAATCTCCGTCGAATTCGTTAGGGGCTGGGGCAGGGGCAGAGGTAGGCCCGGGCTGGGGCTGGGGCTGGGGCTGGGGCTGGGGCTGGGGCAGGCGCGTGCTCAGGTAGGCGCGTGCTCGGGTAGGCCCGGGCTCAGGCGAGGGACAGGAGCAGCGTCGGCAGCAGCAGGAGTGCGGCGGCGCCGGCTGCAACGAAAAGCACGGCGGAGGGCGTCAGCGGCGCCGGCGGGGTGATCAGGCGGCGAACGCGGGGTGTCACCAGGTCGAACGGATGGTCCGGGCCGTCGGCGAGTTCGACATCCGTTCCCAGCGGGTCCACCTGGTGTGCCGACCCGACCAGTGCGATCGCGGTGGCCAGCGTGCGGTCGTCGACGACCCGCCGGGCCTGGTCGTCGGCGAGCATCTCGACCAGCAGGGCGACCGCGTTCTCGGCGCGGTTCGCGATCGGGAACCACGGCAGTGCGCTGTGCCAGGACTTGAAGGCGAGCAGCACGAGGTGGTGCTGCTGCAACAGGTGGGCGCGCTCGTGTGCGATCACTGCGCGCAATTGGTCGGCATTCAGCAATTGCAGAAGGCCGCGGGAAAGCACGGTCGCCGACCGGGTCGCGCCAGGCAGGCAGTACGCGACCGGGGCGTCGTGTTCGATCACACGGGTGCCGGAGTGGCTCGGCAGAGGGTCGCTGAGCAGTCCGATCAGGTGCCGGTGCCTGCGGTGCTGGCGCCCCGCGCGGGAAAAGGTCGCGGCGAGGTTGAGCAGCAGATGGCTGCCGAGGATCAGCGCCGCGCACAGCAGGAGCACCGAGCCGAACGACGTGCCGGCCGGCAATGTGCCGGTGACGAGATGGCCCGCCAGCGAGCGGATGCCCTCGAACAGGTTCTCGCCGAACGGGATCAACCCGAAGCTGAGCAGCGAGCCGATCATCGAGAGCCCGCCGGCCAGGGCGATGGCCTGCCACAACACCAGGGCGACCGCGGGGGAGCGGGCCGGCCAGTCGGCGGTGGCAAGCCAGATCGGGACCGGACCGGCGAGCAGCACGGCCACGATCATGAGCGCTACGGCCGTGACGAACACGACTTGGCCGCTCTGACGCGTGCTGACTGGAGCAGGGACTGGAGCGGGGACTGGATGCCGGTCACTCGCGACCGAGAGGTACGGTGCCGAGGAGCAGGCGCAAAACGTCGGCCTCCTGCGGGGTGACGTCCCCGATGAACCGGGCGAGGGCCGCCTGCCGGTCAGGAGCAGAGCCGAGCACCTTGTGCATCAGCTCCGCGGTATGTTCCGCCCGGGTCGACACGGCCCGGTAGCGGTGCGGTCGGGTGTCTCGGTCGCGGGTGACGAAGCCCTTGGTCTCGAGGCGGGAGAGCAACGTGAGCACGGTCGTGGTGGCGAGTGGTTTGCGCCTAGCGGTGGCGGTCGTCGGGGTGAGTAGCCGATCCCGGAGATCGTTGGCAGGCAGAGACTCCTTGGCTTCCCACAAAACATCCATCAGCAGTCGTTCCAGCTCTCCCAAACTCCCCATATTGGGGAGTCTAGCGGGCGGCAATCAACTCTTCTACGTCTCGTAGAATAGTGATGTTCTACACAGTGTAGAAAAACCCGATGACGCTGGAGGGCGCATGAACGAGTGGCTGGATCCGTTACTCCTGTCGAGATGGCAATTCGGTCTGACTACCGTCTATCACTTTCTCTTCGTACCGCTCACGATCGGGCTGGCGTTCACGGTCGCGCTCTTCCAGACCGCCTGGGTGCGCACCGACAAGGCCAAGTACCTCGAGCTGACCCACTTCTTCGGCAAGATCTTCCTGATCAACTTCGCCATGGGCGTCGTTACCGGAATCGTGCAGGAGTTCCAGTTCGGAATGAACTGGTCGGACTACTCCCGCTTCGTCGGTGACGTCTTCGGCGCCCCGCTCGCCTTCGAGGGCATCATCGCCTTCTTCCTGGAGGCCACGTTCATCGGACTGTGGATCTTCGGCTGGGACAAGCTGCCCCGCGGCCTGCACCTCGCCACCATCTGGCTGACGACGGCCGGTTCGATCGCCTCGGCCTACTTCATCCTCGCGGCGAACGCGTTCATGCAGAACCCGATCGCGTTCCGCATCAACGAGGAGCGCGGCCGGGCCGAGCTCACCAGTATTGGCGAGCTTTTGACCAACCCGATCGCCCTGGCCTCCTTCCCGCACACGATCTTCGCCTGCTTCATGGTGTCGTCAGGCCTCGTCATCTCGGTGGCCGCCTGGCACCTGCTGCGCAAGCAGCACGAGGAATCCATGCGTCCCGCACTCAAGTTGGGCATGTGGATGATGGTTGTCTCCGGTGCGCTCACCACCTTCTTCGGCGACTCGCTGAGCCTGGCCATGACCGCGGCCCAGCCCATGAAGATGGCGGCGGCCGAGGCGATGTACAAGACAGCGACGGGCGCCGAGGCATCCTTCTCGATCTTCACCCTCGGCACCCCCGACGGCGTCAGCGAATTATTCTCGATTCGTATCCCATACCTTTTGTCGTTCCTGTCGACCCACACCCTCAACGGCACGGTCGAAGGCATCGACAACCTGCAGGCGCAGTATGTGAGCCTGTACGGCCCCGGCGACTACACCCCGACCATCTGGATCACCTACTGGGCCTTCCGCTGGATGATCGGTCTCGGCATCGCCCATATCCTGGTTGCCGTCGTCGGCCTCTGGCTGACCCGCGGCGGGCGCAGCCCCCAGGCCACCTGGGTCTGGAAGATCGCTATCTGGAGCTTCCCGTTCTCGCTTCTCGCCATGAGCGTCGGCTGGATCTTCACCGAGATGGGGCGGCAGCCCTGGCTCGTGTTCGGGCTCCTGCGCACCGAGGACGGCGTATCACCCAACGTCAGCGGCGTCGAGATCCTGATCTCGCTGATCGCGTTCACGCTGATCTACGGCGCCCTCGCTGTCGTCGAATTCAAGTTGATCCTGCAGGCCGTGCGGAAGGGACCTGCCCCGCTGGCGGAACCCGACCCGGTTTCCGGCAAGGTCAAGCCACAGGTCACGGTCTACTAGGAGCGCATGATGGATCTCAACATTCTCTGGTTCTGGATCATCGGTGCACTCTTCATCGGCTACTTCGTTCTCGACGGCTTCGACTTCGGCGTCGGCATGTCGCTGCCCTTCCTGGGCAAGGACGACCTTGACCGCCGGGTCATCATCAACACCATCGGGCCGGTCTGGGACCTCAACGAGACCTGGCTGATCGTGGCCGGCGCAGCACTCTTCGCCGCCTTCCCGGAGTGGTACGCCACCCTGTTCAGCGGGTTCTACCTGGCCCTGCTGGTGATCCTTCTCGCCCTCATCCTGCGCGGGGTGTCATTCGAGTACCGGCACCAACGCCCGGAAGCAACCTGGAAGAAACGCTTCGACCTCATGATCGTGATCGGGTCTGCCGTTCCCGCTCTGCTCTGGGGTGTCGCCTTCTCCAACATCGTGCGGGGCGTGCAGTTGGACGCGGACTTCAACTACATCGGCTCCTTCTTCGACCTGCTCAACCCATACGCCCTCCTGGGCGGGCTCACCACGCTGCTCCTGTTCTTCACCCACGGCGTGGTCTTCATCTCCCTGAAGACCGAGGGGGACATCCGTCAGCGCGCTCAGAGGCTAGCCGTCAAGGCCGGGGTGGCCACCATCGTGGTGGCCGCCTCGTTCCTGGTCTGGACCACCCTTGCCTTCGGCAGCCTGGCCACCGGTGCCTTCGCCGCCCTCGCCGCGGTTGCCCTGATCGGGGCGTTCCTGGCGAACCTGCGGGGCGCCGAAGGCTGGGCCTTCACGCTGATGGCCGCGACGATCGCCCTCGCGGTGCTGACGCTCTTCGCGTCCCTGTTCCCCGACGTGATGCCGGCGAGCAACGATGCAGCCAACAGCCTGACCATCGAGAACGCCTCCTCGACGCCGTACACACTGCAGGTGATGAGCTGGACCGCCCTGTTCGCCATGCCCGTCATCTTCTTGTACCAGGGCTGGACCTACTGGGTTCTGCGCAAGCGGGTCAGCCGCACGACCGTCTCGGCCCACGTAGAGTCCGCCGGACACTAAACGGAATGCGCCCCTTCGATCCTCGGCTCCTCCGATACGCGTCCGCCGCCCGGTGGTTCCTGTCGGTGGGTGCCCTGCTCGGACTGGCGCAGACTGTCACGGTCATCGCGTTCTCCTGGCTGCTGAGCCAGAGCATCACCCTCGCGTTGACGGGGGCCTCTCAGGATTCGCTGGCCTTCACCACGGCCGCCCTTGCGGGCGTGATCGTGGTGCGGGCCGCGCTGGTGTGGCTCCTCGAGGTGGCCGCCACCCGCGGAGCAGCCCAAGTCAAGAGCCAGCTGCGCCGCCAGGTTCTCGACCGCGTCGCCGAGCGCGGCCCGGATTGGCTCAGCGGCCGGGCCAGTGTGGGCGTCTCCACCCTGGCCACCCAGGGGCTGGACGCGCTGGACAACTACTTCGCCCGCTACCTGCCCCAGCTTTTGCTGGCGGCGATCAGCACGCCCCTGCTGATCTTGGTGATGCTCTGGCAGGACCTGCCCAGCGGCATCACAGTCATCGTAGTGCTGCCATTCATCCCCGTCTTCATGGTGCTGATCGGCCAGGCCACCCAGTCCGTGCAGCGGCAGCAGTGGGAGTCCCTGCAGCGGCTGTCGACGGGGTTCCTCGACCTCGTCGGCGGGCTCGGCACGCTCAAAATCTACGGTCGGGAGCGACGCCAGTTCGCCCGGGTGCGCTCCATCACCGAGGACTACCGCGGCCGCACTATGAAGGTGCTGCGGGTCTCCTTCCTCAGCGGGTTCGTGCTCGAACTGGCGGCCAGCCTGTCGGTGGCCCTCGTTGCCGTCTCCATCGGGCTGCGCCTGGTTGACGGAAGCCTCGCACTCGGCGTCGGCCTGTTCGTGCTGCTGCTGGCCCCGGAGGCTTTTCTCCCCGTGCGGCAGGTCGGCGCCCAGTTCCACGCCGCGGCCGACGGTCTGGCGGCGGCCGAGGAGGTCTTCGCCATTCTCGACGACGGTGCCGGGCCCCGGGCCGTGGCGACCCCGGTTGCCTCGACTGCCCCGTCTGGCGCGCGCACCGGAGCAGGCCCCGCGGATACCGGCGTGCTCCGGTTCGAGCAGGTCACGATCCAGCGGGGCACGGATGCCCCCGTGCACAACTTCAGCGCCGTCTTCCGCCCCGGCGAACTCGCCGTGGTCGTGGGCCCGAGCGGCACCGGAAAATCCACGCTGGTGGCCGCCCTGCAGGGATTCGTCCCCTTCGACGGGCGGATCCTGCTGAACGGTGCGGAGCAGACCCCGGGCACACCGCGCCCGTGGCTGGCGTGGGCCGGGCAACGGCCGGGACTGTTCCAGGGAACGATCGCCGACAATCTCGCGCTCGGTGACGCGTCCGTCGATCGGGACACCGTGGCCCGGTCGCTGGAGTGCGCCGGAGCGGGCGATCTGGAGCCGGACACCATACTCGGCATCGCCGGCGAGGGACTCTCCGGCGGACAGGCCCAGCGGGTCGCAGCGGCCCGCGCCATCTACCGCGCTGAGAGCCACGACTGCGCCGTGGTCGTTCTCGACGAGCCCAGTTCGGCGCTGGACGAGGCGGCGGAGGCCTCTCTCGTCGCCGGGCTGCGCCGGCTCACGACCGAGGGGCGGATCGTGATCGTGGTCAGCCACCGGCCTGCCCTGCGGGACGCCGCCGACCAGATCGTTGCCCTGCACGAGGTGGCCCATGTCTGATTCCGGACCCAGCCCGAGCGGGATCGCCGGCCCCCGGCCGGCCGGCCGGGCCGAGGTGCGCGCCGTCCTGCGCCTGGCCCAGCCGCCTGCCCGCCGGTTCGCCCCCGGCCTGGCCGCGGGCGTGCTGAGCGCGGTCTTCGCGGTGGCCCTCCTGGCGTCGTCGGCGTGGCTGATCACCCGAGCCGCCGAGCAACCGCCGGTCATGTTCCTCTCGATGGCGGTCGTCGGGGTGCGTGCGTTCGCCCTCGGCCGGTCTGCGTTCCGCTACCTCGAGCGTCTGGCCAGCCACGACGCCGCATTCCGCCAGCTGGCTGACCTGCGCGTGGGCATCTTCTCCCGGATCCTGCCGCTCTCCCCGGCCGGCCTCGGAGGCACGAGCCGTGGCGACCTGCTCAGTCGCCTCGTGCGCGACGTCGACGACCTGCAGGACTTCCCGCTGCGGGTGGTGCAGCCTCTGGCCACGGCGGGGGTCCTCTTGAGCGTGAGCGTGGTCGGGGTCTGGCTGGTTCTCCCCGCCGCCGGTGTCACGCTGGCGCTGGCGCTCCTCGTTGCCGGTCTGCTCGCCACCGTCACCTCCAGCGCGCTGTCCGCCCGGTCGGAGCGCCAGCTTGCACCCCTCCGCGGAGCCCTCGCCGGCGAGGTGCTCGAGGTGGTGGAGAACCTCGACGTGCTGAGCGCCTTCGGGGCCCTCGATGCCCGCCTGGCCACCCTTGCGGCGGCCGACGACCGGCTGCGCCGGGCCTCCCTGCGCCGGTCGCTGGGCGTGGGCGTGCAGGGAGCCGTGCTGTCACTGTTCGCGGGTCTGGCGACGGTCGCCGCGCTCCAGGTCGGCATTCCGGCCCTCTCCGGGCCGGCTGGCCTCAGCGGACCGGGCTTCGTCGTGGTCGTGCTCGTGCCCATGGCGGTGTTCGAGGTGTTCGGAATGATCCCGCTCGCGCTCGGCGTCTGGCGCCAGGTGCGCTCCAGCGCCGCGCGGGTGGCGACGGCGGTGCCGACCAGCGTCCCCACGGAGATCCCGGCGGAGTCGGTAACCGAGCCGACGGATGCGCCGGCGGATGCGATGTCCACCACGAGCGTCAGCGCCCACCCGGTGCTCGAACTCACCGACGTGGGTGCCCGCTGGCCCGGTTCCGTTACCCCGGCGGTCACGGGCATCACCCTGCGCCTGGCGCCGGGGGACCGCGTGCACCTGGCAGGGCCGAGCGGCGCCGGCAAGACCACCCTGGCCCAGACCCTGGTGCGCTTCCTCGACTACACGGGCTCGTACCGGCTCGACGGCGTCGAGGCGCGCACGCTGGCCCCGGCCGAGGTGCGTCGCCGGGTGGGACTGTGCGAACAGCGTCCCTGGCTCTTCGACGACAGCATCCGTCAGAACCTGCTCTTCGCACGCACGACGGCCACCGACGACGACCTCGAGGCCGTGCTCGCCCGGGTCGGACTGGGGGAGTGGGCCGCCAAGCGTGGGGGCCTCGACGCCCGGGTCGGCGAGCGGGGTGCCCTGGTCTCCGGCGGTCAGGCCCAGCGCATCGCGCTGGCGCGGGCGTTGCTGGCGGATTTCGCGGTGCTCATCGTCGACGAACCCACCGCCAACGTCGACGAGGCGCAAGGCGACGTGCTCGTGCGGGACATCCTGGTCACGGCGGCGGAGGACGGCCGTGCGGTGCTGCTCATCTCACACACGCCGGTGCCGGACGACCTGATCACCGCGAGGGTCGTCGTGCCCGGACCTGCCCGCTGAACTTGACAGCCGAACGAGGGGTCGCCCGACCGAGCGTGCGGTCAGACGACCGGAGGCTCCGGCTGTTCCATGTGTCGCTCCTCGCGGCGGTGCAGCCAGCGTTTGACCAGGAACACGAGCAGCACGAAGAGCGCGATCGCGCCGACGAAGAGGTATCCGGCGAAGTGGAGCCGGTCGGAGAGCTCGCGGTAGCCTTCGGCGGCGGCCGAACCGATCGACACGTAGGCCACCGCCCAGATCACGCAGGCCGGCACGGTCCACTTCATGAAGGTGCGGTAGGGCATCGGGCTCATCCCCACGGTCAGCGGGATCAGCGAGTGCAGCACGGGCAGGAACCGCGACAGGAACACGGCGATGCCGCCGCGCCGTGCCAGGTAGATCTCGGCCCGGGCCCAGTTGCGTTCCCCGAGCCGGCGCCCGAGGCGGCTCATCCGGATCCACGGCCCGAAGTGGCGGCCGAGCGCGAAGCCGATGCTCTCGCCGATCAGGGCTCCGACGATCACCGCGGCGACGAGCCCCAGGAACTCGGCCGTGTTGCTCACCGCGGTGCTCGCCACGATCACGATGGAATCGCCCGGCACGACCAGGCCGACGAGAACGGATGTCTCCAGCAGCATGCCGAGTCCGGCCAGAAGGGTGCGCAGCACCGGATCCACGCTGGAAACCGTATCCAGGATCCAGCTGAGGATATCGTTCACGACCCACAGCCTAAGCCGTGCACCCGCAGCGGGGCTGGGGACCTGCCCTTGCCCCGCGACTGGGGGATACGCTAGCGTCGCTGCAGGGCCGCTCAAGGACGACCGGCCCACGTTCGATCCAGTCTGAGGGACCCTCATGAAACAGAATCGGAATATTCGTCTCGCCGCCATCGGCACGGCCGTGGCCCTGTCGGTCAGCGTCGGGCTGCCCGCCTACGCCGATAACGGAACGGACACCGGCGCGCTGCGCGAAGCCGTTACGGCAGCCGGAATCATCGACCACCTGGAGAAGTTCCAGGAGATCGCGGACGCCAACGGCGGCACGCGTGCGTCCGGCACGCCGGGGTACGAGGCATCCGCCGTCTACGTCGAAGAGCGGCTCAAGGCCGCGGGCTACACGCCGATCCGTCAGGCCTACTCCTATGAGCAGTTCGTGCTGAACGCGGAGTCGTTCGCGCAGTTCACGCCCACCCCCACCACCTACGCTGCCGGCACCGACTTTGCCACGATGAGCTACTCCGGCTCCGGCACGGTCTCGGCGGCGGTACAGGCGGTCGACATCAACCTGGTCGGCGACCGGGCCTCGACCAGCGGCTGTGAAGCCGCGGACTTCGCGGGCTTCACGGCCGGGAACGTCGCCCTGATCCAACGCGGCACCTGCACCTTCCGGGTCAAGGCCGACAATGCGATCGCGGCCGGCGCCGCCGGCGTGATCATCTTCAACCAAGGCAACGCCGACGACCGCCTCGGTATCGTCAACGGCACTCTGGACGCCCCGCAGACCGCCGTTCCGGTCATCGGAACGACCTTCGCGCTCGGCGCGGCTCTGGCCGGGCAGCCTGCCCCGACCGTGCGGCTGGCCGTGGATGCTGAGGTCACCGTCACTGAATCCTTCAACATCCTGGCCGATTCGGCCGGTCGCGCGGACCGTACGGTCGTGGCCGGAGCGCACCTCGACTCCGTCGCCGAGGGCGCGGGAATCAACGACAACGGCAGCGGCAGCGCCGCCATCCTGGAAACCGCCATCCAGCTCGCCGCCTCCGGCAACGCACCCACCAACCGGGTGCGGTTCGCGTTTTGGGGCAGTGAGGAGGATGGACTGGTCGGCTCCGAGTACTACGTGTCACAGCTGACGAAACGCCAGATCAAGGCGCATGCCGTCAACCTGAACTTCGACATGGTCGCGTCGCCGAACTTTGTGCGCTTCGTCTACGACGGTGACGGCTCGTCCTTCGGCACCACCGGCCCGAACGGGTCGGCGCTGGTCGAGAAGGTCTTCCTGGACTACTTCGCCTCGCAGGGGCTGGCCGTAGAACCCACCGAGTTCGACGGTCGGTCCGACTACTTCGGGTTCATCGAGAACGGCATTCCCGCCGGCGGGCTCTTCACCGGTGCGGAAGACCTGATGACGGAGGCTGAGGCGGTCACCTACGGTGGCGTCGCCGGCGCACCGTACGACGCCTGCTACCACGCCGCATGCGACGACATCACGAACATCAATGCGGAAGTGCTGGAGCAGATGGCCGATGCCATCGCCCACACGACGATGACGTTCGGCGAGACCACCTCCGCGGTCAACGGCACGACTAGGGGCGGCGGCTCCGGCTCGACGGGGCTCCAGTTCAAGGGCAGCCTCGCTGTGAAGTAGCCACGCTGCAGCACCTGACGGAGAAAGGTGGGGACGCCGCCCGCGGGCGGCGTCCCCACTGCGTCCCCGGTGGGGTCGTGGGTGCGGTCCCGGCACCCAGATGAGTGGGTCCGAACGAATTCGACGGAGATTTTGCCCGGATCGGGCGCAGACACACGGGAAAAGCCGTTTTTCCGGAGAATCTCCGTCGAATTCGTTCGAGACACGGCACCGAGTTCGGCAAGCGTGCGGCCGGGGCGGCAGATCGCTGCACTCCGGGGAGAATCAGGGCACCTAGGCTGGGAGTGTGACCGGGCCGACTCAGAGCATCCTCCTGCCCGAGTGGTGGGATCCGGCCCGCGTCTTCGACACCCTCTACCGCAACAGCCCGTACGCGTTCTGGTTGGATGCCGGCAACGGCGCCGAAACCGGCCTCAGCTATCTTGGGTCTGCGTCGCCCGGGTCCCGGTTCGTCACCGCCTCGGTGCCGGAGGGGACCGTGACGGTCTCGGTCGCCGGCGATCCGTCCGTGCCGGGCCACCTCTCACCCGGGACGATCTTCGAGTTCCTGCGAGCGGAGCCGGCCGGCTTCCCCGACGATGCCACCGAGGATACCGGCACCGACGATACCGGCGGCTTTCGGCTGGGCTGGGTGGGCTGGCTCGGTTACGAACTCGGCGCCCAGACCCTCGGCACGCCCGTGCACGACTCCCACTACCCGGATGCCGCCCTGCTCGAGGTGCACCAAGTGCTGGTGTTCGATCACGCGGCACGCACGGTCAGGGCGCTCGCTCGCCGCGCTTCCGGCGACGCGACGGATGCCCCGCAGGTGTGGGCCGATGCCGTGCTCAAGGCTCTCGCCACGTCGGAGCCGCCGCCCGCAGCATCCGCGACCCGGCCGGTCACGTGGCCTGTCGGCCCCGCTGCCGGCCCCGTTGCCGCTGCCGGCGCAGCCCGGTGGCGGCACGACGTGCACCACTACGCCGAGCTGATCGAGGAATGCCAGGCGTTCATCCGGGCCGGTGACGCCTATCAGCTCTGCCTCACCAACGAGATCCTGGTCGACGTGCGGCCGCATCCGGTCGACGCCTACCTGGCGTTGCGCGCCGGCAGCCCCAGCCACCACGGCGGGCTGCTGCGTTTCGGGGACACCGCCCTGCTCAGCGCCTCCCCGGAACAGTTCCTGACCGTGACCCCGGGCGGCCTGATCACCACGAAACCGATCAAGGGCACTCGGGCGCGCTCCCGGATGGCCGACCGGGACCGCGAGCTCCGCGACGAGCTCGAGGGCAGCGACAAAGAGCGCGCCGAGAACCTGATGATCGTCGACCTGATGCGCAACGACCTCGGCCGGATCGCCGAGCTCGGCAGCGTGCAGGTCACGAACTTGCTCGCCGTGGAGAGTTACGCGCACGTGCACCAGCTGGTCAGCACGGTCGAGGCGCGCCTGGCCGCGGGGCTGACCGGGGTGGATGCCGTTGCGTCCTGCTTCCCCGCCGGGTCCATGACCGGGGCACCCAAGATCAGTGCGATGACCATCCTCGACGCCCTCGAGTGCGGACCGCGCGGGCTCTACGCCGGGGCCTTCGGCTATCTGGGGCGAAACGGCGCGGTCGACCTGGCCATGGTCATCCGCAGCATCGTGCTCAGTCCGGACGGGGCCTCCATCGGCACGGGCGGCGGCATCACAGCGCTGTCCGATCCGCTGGAGGAGATCGAGGAAACCCGGCTGAAAGCGGCGGCGCTCCTGGCCGTCCTCGGCGTTCCTCGATCCGGAGCCGCCACGGGCCGGGGCCAGGTTTAGTAACCTAAGAGCTTGGACGCCGCCTCCGCGCGGCCCTGTGCCTGCTGGCGCAATCCCCACTGCAACGAAGAGAGTCACGTGGCACACGAGTACGACCACACCCGCACCGGCCAGGACAGCGAAGAAAAAGTTTACGATTTCGCCGCCATCCAGGCGAAGTGGCAGCCGATCTGGGAAGAGCTCGACCCCTTCCGCACGAACGATCCCGACGACGTTCGTCCGCGCAAGTACGTGCTCGACATGTTCCCGTATCCCTCCGGCGACCTGCACATGGGCCACGCCGAGGTCTACGCGCTCGGCGACATCGTCGCCCGGTACTGGCGTCAGCAGGGCTTCAACGTGCTACACCCCATCGGCTGGGACTCCTTCGGGCTGCCCGCGGAGAACGCCGCGATCAAGCGCGGCATCGACCCGCGCGGCTGGACCTACGACAACATTGCGCAGCAGAAGAAGAGCATGAAGCTCTACGCGGCATCCTTCGACTGGTCCCGCGAGCTGCACACCAGCGACCCCGAATACTACAAGTGGAACCAGTGGCTGTTCCTGCAGCTGTACAAGAAGGGCCTCGCCTACCGCAAGGACAGCTGGGTGAACTGGGACCCGGTAGACCAGACCGTCCTCGCCAACGAGCAGGTGCTCGCCGACGGCACCTCGGAGCGCAGCGGCGCCGTGGTGGTCAAGAAGAAGCTCACCCAGTGGTACTTCAAGATCACCGACTATGCGGACCGCCTGCTCGACGACCTGAATCAGCTCGAGGGCACCTGGCCGGCGAAGGTGCTCAACATGCAGCGCAACTGGATCGGCCGCTCCATCGGCGCCGACGTGGACTTCGTGATCGAAGGCCGCGAGGAGCGCATCAGCGTCTTCACGACCCGCCCCGACACCCTCTACGGAGCGACCTTCATGGTCGTCGCCCCCGACGCGGACCTCGCCGTCGAGCTGGTCGCGGATGCCTCGCCCACCGTCAAGGAACGGTTCCAGGAATACCTGGTACAGGTTCAGAACAGCACCGAGATCGAGCGTCAGGCCACCGACCGGGAGAAGACCGGCGTGTTTCTCGAGCGCTACGCGGTCAACCCGGCCAACGGCGAACGCCTGCCGATCTGGGTCGCGGACTACGTGCTCGCCGACTACGGCCACGGTGCCGTGATGGCGGTGCCGGCCCACGACCAGCGCGACCTCGACTTCGCCCGCCGTTTCGACCTGCCCGTGGTCGTGGTCGTCGACACGACCGCCGCGGTCACCGGCATGATCCCCGTGATCACGCAGGACATGATCGACGGCACCGAGGAGCTCACCTCCCTCGACCCGGCTCGCACTGGCATCGCACTGACCGGGGAAGGCCGCCTGATCAACTCGGGCGCGCTCAACGGCCTTAGCAAGAACACCGCGATCAAGCGCATGATCGAGCAGTTGGCCGCCGACGGTACCGGCCGCGCCGCCAAGAACTACCGTCTGCGTGACTGGCTCATCTCCCGTCAACGCTACTGGGGCACGCCGATTCCGATCATCCACGGCCAGGACGGCGCCGAGATCCCCGTGCCGGAAGACCAGCTTCCCGTGTTGCTGCCGCCCACCGACGGCCTCGACCTCAAGCCCAAGGGCACGTCGCCGCTGGGCGGCGCGGCCGACTGGGTCAACGTGCCCAACCCGATCGACGGCACCCCCGCACGCCGCGACGCGGACACCATGGACACCTTCGTCGACAGCTCCTGGTATTTCCTGCGCTTCCTGAACCCCACCGACGACACGAAGGCGTTCGACCCGAAGGAAGCCGAGAAGTGGGCGCCCGTCGACCAGTATGTCGGTGGCGTCGAGCACGCCATCCTGCACCTGCTCTACGCGCGCTTCATGACCAAGGTGCTTTTCGACCTCGGCTATGTCAGCTTCACCGAGCCGTTCACGGCTCTGCTGAACCAGGGCATGGTCATCCTTGACGGGGCCAAGATGTCCAAGAGCAAGGGCAACCTGGTCTACTTCACCGAGGAGGTCGACCAGTTCGGCGTCGACGCGGTACGGCTCACCATGGCTTTCGCCGGACCGCCGGAAGACGATATCGACTGGGCGGATGTCTCGCCGGTCGGCTCCGCCAAGTTTCTGGCCCGCGCCTGGCGCGTCGCCCGCGACGTCACGAGTACGCCCGACATCGATTGGAGGTCCGGCGACGCCGGTCTCCGCCGGGTCACCCACCGCTTCCTGGCCGATGCGCCCGGCCTGGTCGAATCGTTCAAGTTCAACGTGGTCGTCGCCCGACTGATGGAACTCGTCAACGCCACTCGCAAGGTGATCGACACCGGCGTCGGCCCCGCGGATGCCGCGGTGCGCGAGGCCGCGGAGGTCACCGCCATGGTGCTCAACCTGTTTGCTCCGTACGCGGCCGAGGATATGTGGCAGCTCCTCGGCCATGAGCCGTGTGTCGCTCTCGTGCAGTGGCGCAAGGCCGACCGAACCCTGCTCGTGGAGGAGTCGGTCACGGCCGTCGTGCAGGTCGACGGCAAGGTGCGCGACCGCATCGAGGTGTCCCCGAAGATCTCCGGCGACGAGCTGGAACGCCTCGCACGTACCTCGGCCGAGGTCATCCGCCGGATCGGTGACCGCGAGATCATGAACGTGATCGTGCGCGCGCCGAAACTCGTCAGCATCGTCACCCGCGGCCAGTAGCACCGCCTGCCTCGCCTCCCCAGGGCGACATCTCGCGGCGCCGCCCACAGGGTACGGCCGTCCGCTGGGGGACCGGCACCCGTCGGCTTAGCCTGCGGGGATGGAGCCTGACCCGGTAATCGCGGCACTCGACCGCCTGGCCCCGAGCGCGCAGGGGCGCGCCCCTGCGCGCGTGCGCATCGGGGTGGGCGCAGCCGTCGTGCTGTTGATATTGGCGTTGGCCACCGCGGTAATCGTGTCCGCGCTCGGTCAGCAGGCCGGGCACCAGGTGGTGTCCCCGGCGCACCCGACCGCGGGTTCGGGTTCCGGTGGAGCCGACAGCGGCCTGGCCCCGAGTTCCTCGGGGGCAGCCTCGGCATCCGGTGCCCTCATCTTCGTTCATGTGCTCGGCGCCGTGCGGCGTCCCGGTCTCTTCGAACTCTCCACCGGCGCCCGGGTGATGGATGCCGTGGCCGCCGCCGGCGGGCTGACCGAGACCGCCGATCCGGCCGGCACCAATCTCGCTCGCAAGGTCAGCGACGGCGAGCAGCTCTACCTGCCCCAGCTCGGTGAAGTCCCCGCGGGACCGCCGCCGGGCAGCGGTGCATCCCTCGGCGGCGCATCCGACCCAGGTGGCGGCGGCCCGGCGGTCCTGGTCAACCTCAACACGGCCAGCCTGGCCGACCTCGACACCCTGCCGCGCATCGGCCCGGCCATGGCCCAGCGCATTCTGGATTTCCGCGACGCCAACGGGCCGTTCGCGGCCGTCGAGGACCTGCGCAATGTCACCGGTATCGGTGAGAAGACGTTCGAGGGGCTCAAAGCCTTGATCACCGTGTGAGAGTGGCCGTGAACGGAGGGTGCCTGAAGTCCTGACGCATCGGTGCGGCGAGCGTATCCGGTGCTTGAAAACTGACCGACTGGCGGCAATGGGCGCTGTCGGCGGCCTGCTCGCGGGCTGAAGCGTGTCGTTTTTGACGAGCCGCTCCGTCGCCGCGGACCGGCGGCGAGGTCACCGGGCACGCCTCCACACCCCCGGTCCCGCGTCAACCGGGCACAGATTCCGGTGGCCACCGGGGGGAGCCGCGGGCGCACCTAGCCTCCCGATATGGATTTTACGCGCGACATCGTAGCTCGCCGCCCGGATCACGGCATGACCGGGCTCGACCTGCGCCTGGTTTTCCCCGCGGCGACCGCCTGGCTGGCGGCCTGGTTGCTCATCGCCTTCCCCGGGTGGGCACCCGGCGCTCAGGCCGCGTTATGGGCCGCCGCCCTGGGCGTGGGTCTGGTTGTGGCGCGTCGACTGGTCCGCGCCCGGGGGGTGTCGGCCTGGGGTGTCGGCCTGGTCTGTTGCGCTGCGGCCGCGCTGATGGCATCCGCGGTCACGGTCGCTGCGCCCGGGCGGCTGCCGGAAACCGTGCGGGAGAGCGCCGCCCGGCAGGAGTCAGTGACCGTGCTCCTCACGGTGGCGTCAATCCCGGTGCAGACCCAGTCGTTCGGTGCTCCCGCACTCTTCGGCCCGGCTGGCTCTGACTCCGGAGCGTCCGCCCGGGTGCGCTTCCGCGGCACCCTGACCGGGATCGAGCAGGGCGAGGTCGCCCGGAAGGGTGCTGGGCGGGGTCTGTCGGTTCCGGTGGTCGTGTTCGCGGAGACTGCGAGCGGACAGACGACCGCGCTTCAGATCGGCAGTGTCGTGCGGCTGGACGCCACCCTTCGGCTCACGGCGGCCGGGGATGCGGCATCCGCCCTGGTGTTTGGGCGTGGTCCGCCCGAGCTCCTCGTGACACCACCCTGGTGGCTCGGCTGGGCCGGGGAACTGCGCACCCTGTTCACGACCGCCGCGGGCGATCTGCCCGGCGACGGCGGTGACCTGCTGCCCGGCTTGGCCATTGGTGACACGAGCTCGGTCGAGTCAGACCTCGACGCGGCCATGAAGACGAGTTCGCTGAGCCACCTCACGGCAGTGTCTGGAGCGAACTGCGCCGTGGTGATCGCGGGCGTCATGCTGCTGACCGGGTTTCTGGGACTGCGCCGCGGCATCCGGATCGCGATCTCGCTCCTCACCCTTCTCGGGTTCGTGGTGCTCGTGACGCCCGAACCCAGTGTGCTGCGTGCCGCTCTGATGGCGACGATCCTGCTGCTCGGGATTGCCTCCGGTCGGCCGGGCCGAGGTGTGCCGTTGCTCGCACTCGTCGTGATCCTACTGCTGGCGGCCGACCCATGGCTGGCCCGCAGTTACGGGTTCGCTTTGTCGGTTCTGGCCACGGCCGGCCTACTCGTGCTGGCCGGGCCGCTGACCCGAATGCTGCATCGGTGGCTGCCCACCTGGCTCGCCGCCGTGATCGCCATCCCGCTGGCCGCGCAGCTGGCCTGTCAGCCGGTGCTCGTTCTGCTCACTCCCACCCTCCCGCTCTACGGGGTGCCCGCGAATCTGCTGGCCGGTCCGGCAGCCCCGGCCGCCACCGTCATCGGTCTGATCGCGTGCCTGCTCTTGCCCTGGCTGCCCGGTGTCGCCGGGGGAGTGCTCTACCTGGCCTGGCTGCCGGCCGCCTGGATCGCGGCGATCGCCCGAACATCCGCAGAGCTGCCCGGCAGCCGCCTACCCTGGCTGGGCGGCCCGCTCGGTGTTCTCGTGACCGTTCTACTGACGGTGGCCGCGGTGGCGCTGGTGATGCGGGGCCGGGGGCAGGTTCGGGCGCGCTGGCCGATCGCGGCGATCGCGGTGCTGGTTCTCGCCGCCGGAAGCTACGCGGGCAGCCTGATCGGGGCAGGCGTCGGCCGGGCCGTGGCCTTCCCCGCGGACTGGCAGATCGCGGCCTGCGACATCGGGCAGGGTGATGCGGTCGTCGTGCGCGACCGCGACCGGTACGCGCTCGTCGACGTGGGGCCCGACCCGGCCCTGCTCGCCGACTGCCTCGACACGCTGGGGATCGACCGAATCGACATCCTCGTGCTGACCCACTACGACCTGGACCACATCGGCGGGGTCGCCGCCGTGATCGGCCGCGTCGACACGGCGCTGGTCGGCATCCCGGAGAACGCCGACGATGAGCGACTGCACGATGCCCTCGCCGCGGGCGGTGCCGAACTGCGGGGCGCTGCCCGCGGCGACACGGGCACCCTCGGGGAGCTGCGCTGGGAGATCCTCTGGCCGGTGCGGGGCTCAGCGGTGATGCAGACCGGAAACGAGGGGAGCGTGACGATCGGATTCGACGGTCGCGGCATCCGTTCCCTGTTCCTCGGGGATCTCGGCGAGGAATCCCAGGACGCGCTCAGGCGCAGCTCCAGCCCGGGCGAGGTGGATGTCGTCAAGGTCGCCCACCACGGGTCGGCAGACCAAAGCCCGGAGCTCTATGCCGATCTTCGGGCAACGGTGGGGCTGATTTCGGTAGGCAGGGAGAACGGCTACGGCCATCCCACCGACACGGTCCTGGACATTCTTGCGGCCGCGGGCACACTGCCCCTCCGCACCGACCAGCAGGGACTGCTGGTGATCGCTCCGGGGCCAGGTGGTGGTGCGCTGACGGTCTGGAGCGAGACCGTGCGGAGCGAGACCGTGCCGGACACCGACCCCGGATAGTCTTAATGGATTCCGCACAGCCTCAATCGAAGGAACCCCGAGTGGCCGCACGCACAGCTTCATCCGGCCGGACCGCGCCCCGCGCTGTGCCGAAGTCGGCCGCCATCCCGCAGCTGGCCTGGCACCAGGTGCGGCCGGCGCCGATCATCCTGGTCTCCGGAACCGAAGTGTTCCTGGCCGAACGCGCGATCCGCCAGCTGCGGGACTTCCTCAAACTCGAAGACCCCAGCCTGGAGATCAGCGACGTGCAGGCCGACAGCTATGCGCCCGGCGAACTGCTCACCATGGCCAGCCCGTCCCTCTTCGGCGAACCGCGGCTGATCCGCGTCAGCTCCGTCGAGAAGTGCAGCGACACGTTCCTCGCGGAGGCCCTGGACTACCTGCAGAACCCGGCCGAGGACACCTACGTCGTGCTCCGGCACGGCGGCGGCGTGCGCGGCAAGAAGCTGCTCGACACCATCCGTTCGGGCGTCGGCGGCGCCATCGAGGTCGTCTGCACCGAGCTGAAGAAAGACTCCGACCGGCACGACTTCGCCTCCGCGGAATTCAAGACGGCCGGCAAGCGGGTCACTCCCAGCGCGCTGCGGTCCCTGGTCGCCGCGTTCTCCGGCGATCTGGCCGAACTCTCCGCGGCCTGCCAGCAGCTCATCGCCGATGTCGGCACCGAAGTGACCGAGACGACCGTGGACCGCTACTACGGCGGTAGGGTCGAGGCCAACGCGTTCAAGGTAGCCGATGCCGCCATCGCCGGGCATCAGGGGGAGGCGCTCGTCATCCTGCGCCACGCCCTGTCCTCCGGCGCCGACCCGGTCCCGGTGGTGGCCGCGTTCGCCATGAAGATCCGCACCATGGCGAAGCTCTGCGGGGTGCGCGGCGGCTCGGCCCAGCTTGCCTCCCAGTTCGGCCTCGCCCCCTGGCAGGTCGAGCGGGCCCAACGTGACCTGCGCAGCTGGTCCGACGAGGGTCTCGCCCGCTGCGTCGTGGCGCTGGCCGAAACGGATGCCGCGGTGAAGGGTGCCGAGCGCGACCCCGTCTTCGCTCTCGAGCGGCTCATCGGTGTGATCGCCCGCCGCGGTGAGAGCTGACCAGACCCGGCTTTCGCGCGCCTCCTTACCCTCGACGGTGAGCTCCGCGCCAGGGAGGGGTCGCTCACCGTGGTGCGCGCCGACTGATGTCCGAACTGAGAGGTGTGGGCCCGGGCGGACTCGGCGCGCACGACACGATCAGCGCGGCGAGCGGCAGAGAGACGACGGCTGCCAGGACCGCCGTCAGGGCGATGCTGCTGCGCCTGACCGGGCCCGGCCGTGATGAATTTCAGGTGACCGGTCCCCGACGGTTCGAGCCTCTGCCCGGACACACGAAAGCCCCCACCGAGATGGCAGGGGCTGTTGTGTACGCCGGTCAGGGCCGGTGAACGATCCTGATCCCGGTCAGGCGCAGACTAGACGAGGGCGTTGACCGACTTGGCGATCGCGGACTTCTTGTTCGCGGCCTGGTTCTGGTGGATGACGCCCTTGCTGACGGCCTTGTCGAGCTTTTTCGAAGCAACGGCGAGGCTGGCAACAGCCTTGTCCTTGTCGCCCGAGGCGATCGCCAGGCGCGTCGCGCGGACAGCGCGCTTGAACTCGCTCTTGACCGACTTGTTGCGCTCCTGGGCCTTTTTGTTGGTGCCGATACGCTTGATCTGCGACTTGATGTTTGCCACGTTTATACGCTTTCGTTAGATTCTTTTTCGGATGGGCCGCTTGGCGGTAGAGGGCGCCGTACGGCAATAATCGTGTGGGGTGGGACCCAACACGCAAGCCAACAGGCAACGATACCAGCTATTCGTTCAGGTCGACAATCGGCCCGGGCCAGTCGATCGCAACCTCCGTGAGGATGCCGCTCAGCACCGCGGCGAAGCGTTCCGGTTGGGCCAGGCTGACGAGGTGCGACGCCCGGGGGACGATCACGAGGCGCCCGTCCCGGCAGGCGGCGAGGAAGCGGCGCTCATGCAGCCGGAACTGATCCAGAGAACCGTTGACCAGCCACACCGGGCCGGGATAGCGAGCCAGGCTGTCCAGCGGGCGGAGGCTGCCGGTGGCGCCGAGCCCGGCATCCATCACCGTCAGCGGCACACCGCCGGCGAGCGTGTCGGCGGCCCCTGCCGATGGGAGGAGCACCCGCACGAGTGTGGTGTGGAGCCACAGTCCCTGGTCGGGCAGTCGGCGGATCAGCCGGGCCAGGCCCCGGTAGGCGTCCAGCAGCCAGCCGGCCGGGAGCGCGCAGCTTCCCGCGGCGACCAGCCCGGCCACCTTCTGCGGGTGGCGCGCGGCGTACTCGATGGCGTAGTAGCCGCCGAGGGAGAGGCCGACCAGCAGCACCCGGCCGCCCAGAGCAGCGACGCCCTCGTCGATGGCGGCCAGGGCGCCCGCCACGGTGAACGTTTCGTCCATGCGGGCGCCGTGCCCCGGCAGATCGATCGCGAGTGCCGGATGCCCGGCCTCGCCCAGCATGGACAGCTGTCGTCGCCACATGGTGCCCGACGTGCGGATCCCGTGCACGAAAAGAACCGGGACAGCGGGTGTCATTCATTCCTCCTGGTGAGCAGCCGCACTAGAGGGTGACGGCGATACCGATGATAGACATCAGGGAGTAGCCGCACCAGATCAGCAGTGACAGCACCCGGTTCGCGTCAATCACTTCTGGCTCTTCCGTGGGTGAGTGCTCGGCCGGGCGCTGCGTCTGTGGCCAACTCAGGACATCCGTCGCACGGGTGGCCGGGCCACCGCGGACCAGTGCGGAACCGGTGCGGATGTCCGGCCTCGCCCGGTCGGATCTCCTGAATTGGCCACACTACCCGCCGAAGAGCCACGGCAGTGGTTCACGGCAGTGGTTCACGGCAGTGGTTCGCTGCGAGCCGCCGGGCGCGGCCGTTCCCGCGCGCAAGCCTGGAACGATGCGCGGCAACGGCGAAACCGGGACCCAGCCACCTATGGGAGAATTGTCAGACCATGTCACCGAGACCCCTCACGGCGCTTGAACCGGCCGCCACCCCGCCCGAGTTCATCCGCAATTTCTGCATCATCGCCCACATCGACCACGGCAAGTCCACGTTGGCCGACCGGATGCTGCAGATCACCGGCGTCGTCGATGACCGTTCGATGCGCGCCCAATACCTTGACCGGATGGACATCGAGCGCGAGCGCGGCATCACCATCAAAAGCCAGGCCGTCCGTATGCCGTGGGAACTTGACGGGCAGACCTACGCCCTGAACATGATCGACACCCCCGGCCACGTGGACTTCACCTACGAGGTGTCTCGCAGCCTGGCCGCGTGCGAGGGAGCAATCCTCCTCGTCGACGCCGCCCAGGGGATCGAGGCGCAGACCCTTGCCAACCTCTACCTGGCGCTGGAGAACGACCTCACCATCATCCCGGTGCTGAACAAGATCGACCTGCCGGCTGCCGACCCCGACAAGTACGCGAAGGAGCTCGCCAGCCTGATCGGTGGCAGTCCCGACGACGTTCTCCGGGTTTCCGGCAAGACCGGTGTCGGCGTCGCCGAACTCCTCGACCGTGCCACCCGCCTCATCCCGGCCCCGGTCGGCGACCCGGCCGCCCCGGCCCGCGCGATGATCTTCGACTCGGTCTACGACAGCTACCGTGGCGTCGTCACCTATGTGCGCATGATCGACGGCAAGCTGGGCCCGCGCGAGAAGATCCAGATGATGTCGACCCGTGCCACGCACGAGATTCTCGAGATCGGCGTCACCTCGCCCGAGCCCACCACCAGCAAGGGCCTCGGCGTCGGCGAGGTCGGCTACCTGATCACGGGCGTGAAGGATGTGCGCCAGTCGAAGGTCGGCGACACGGTGACCACCGCGCTCCGCCCCGCCACCGTCGCCCTTCCGGGCTACACCGAGCCGAAGCCCATGGTCTTCTCGGGCCTCTACCCGATCGACGGCAGCGACTACCCGGCCCTCCGGGAGGCCCTCGACAAGCTCAAACTCTCCGACGCGTCCCTCGTGTACGAGCCCGAGACATCCGTCGCCCTCGGTTTCGGTTTCCGCTGTGGTTTCCTCGGGCTGCTGCACCTGGAAATCATCACCGAGCGGCTCGACCGGGAGTTCGGCCTCGACCTGATCACCACGGCGCCCAGTGTGATCTACGAGGTCACCACCGACGACAAGAAGTCTGTCACGGTCACCAACCCGAGCGAGTTCCCGAACGGGAAGATCGCCAAGGTCGAGGAGCCGATCGTGAAGGCGGCCATCCTCGCACCCAAGGACTACGTCGGCGTGATCATGGAACTCTGCCAGAGCCGCCGCGGCACCCTGCTCGGCATGGACTACCTCGGCGAGGACCGGGTCGAGATCCGCTACACGATGCCGCTCGGTGAGATCGTGTTCGACTTCTTCGACAATCTCAAGAGCCGCACCGCCGGCTACGGCTCGCTCGACTACGAACCCATCGGCTCTCAGGAGGCCGACCTGGTCAAGGTCGACATCCTGCTGCAGGGCGAACAGGTCGACGCGTTCAGCGCGATTGTGCACCGCGACAAGGCCTACGACTACGGCGTGCTGATGACGGGAAGGCTGCGCAAGCTCATCCCGCGCCAGCAGTTCGACGTGCCCATCCAGGCCGCGATCGGCGCCCGCATCATCGCCCGCGAGTCCATCAGTGCCATCCGCAAGGATGTTCTCGCCAAGTGCTACGGCGGCGACATCTCCCGCAAGCGCAAGCTGCTGGAGAAGCAGAAGGAGGGCAAGAAGCGCATGAAGATGGTCGGCCGGGTCGAGGTTCCCCAGGAGGCGTTCATCGCCGCCCTGTCCGGTGACGAGCCCCCGAAGAAGAAGTAGACGGATGCGCCGCGCCACCTTCACCGATACCGCCGTCACCTACGCGTCCATCGGCGGCACCCTCGCCCCGGACCTGCTCCGGTTCCCACCCAAGGGCTACCGGCCCCTCGAGCGCACCGTGCGCCTTGGCAGCGGTGAGGAGCGCTTCCAGCTGGCCTCGAAGTCGCTGATGACCTGGGGCGTGCAGCGGGGGAGCGGAATGACCGTCACCGACCTGCTGGACGGCACCGGCCAGCAGTACACGGGACTCGTCTTCGACGCCGACGGCCAGGCCGCCCGCGACCAGAAGCCCGAGCCGGACGAGGCCGTCTTCGCCGAGGACGGCACGCCCTACATCGTCAACGGCATGTCCGCGCACCTCACGAGCAAGTTAGGCCCCTTCACCATCGACGCCCCCGTGCGCGTGGTCTACGTGATCGATGAACCCGACCGCCTCGGCTTCGCATACGGCACCATGGCCGGGCACCCGGCCAGCGGCGAGGAATCGTTCATCGTCGACAGACGCGAGGACGACTCGGTCTGGCTGACCATCCGCGCCTTCTCCCGCCCCGGCAACTGGTTCTACCGGCTGGGCTGGCCGTTCGTGCGGCGGCAACAGGCCAAAATCACCGCTCGGTACCTACGCGCGCTGCATCCGATCGGCGCGGTCTAACCGCATGGGCAGTGCCCTTCCCCTCGGCGACCCCGCACCCAGCGACGGACTGCTGCCGGCCTCGGCCGCCGTGGGAGCAGCCCAGCGCGATTTCGGCGTCTACCTGCACGTGCCGTTCTGCCGGGTCCGCTGCGGCTACTGCGACTTCAACACCTATACCGCCACCGAGTTGCGGGGCGCGAGCCAGCATGACTATGCCGGCCAGGCGATCACCGAGGTCCAGTCGGCCGGCCGGATCCTGACTCAGTCGGGCGTGCCGGCCCGCCAGGCGGCGACCGTCTTCTTCGGCGGCGGCACCCCCACCCTGCTCCCGGCCGACGACCTGGTGCGGATGCTGGAGGCCGTGCGCTCCACCTGGGGGATCGCACCCGGCGCCGAGGTGACCACCGAGGCGAACCCCGACTCCGTCGACGCCGCCTACCTCGGCCGCCTCGCCGAGTCCGGCTTCACCCGGGTATCCTTCGGCATGCAGTCCGCGGTACCGAGCGTGCTGGCCACCCTCGAGCGCACCCACGACCCCGAGCGGGTGCCGCTTGTGGTGCAGTGGGCGCGCGAGGCCGGCCTCGACGTGTCCCTCGACCTGATCTACGGCACACCGGGGGAGACCCTCGTCGATTGGCGCACCAGCCTCGAGCACGCCATCCGGCAGGCTCCCACCCACGTCAGCGCCTACTCGCTTATCGTCGAGGAGGGCACCAAGCTGGCCCGCCAGATCAAGCGCGGCGAACTGGCCCCTGTCGATGACGACGTTCAGGCCGAGTTCTATGAGCTGGCCGACGACCTACTGTCCTCGGCAGGCTACGGCTGGTATGAGGTCAGCAACTGGGCGACGGATGACGCGCACCGCTCGCGCCACAACCTCGCCTACTGGCGCAGCCAGGACTGGTGGGGTGTGGGGCCCGGAGCCCACAGCCACATCGGTGGGGTGCGCTGGTGGAACGTCAAGCATCCGTCGGCCTACGGCGATCGGATTCGCGCCGGCGACTCACCGGCCGCCGGGCGGGAGACCCTCGATGCGGCCACTCAGGAGGTGGAGCGGGTGCTCTTGCTCACCCGAATCCGCGAGGGTATCCCCATCGACTCGCTCAGCCCGCTCAGGCGCCACGAGGTGGCGGGACTCATCGCCGACGAACTCATCGACGCGAAAGCAGCCCTCTTCGGTTCGATCGAACTGACCCTCAGAGGACGCCTCCTGGCGGATGCCGTCGTGCGCCGCCTGCTTGCCGACTGAACTCAGTTCACGAACTTGATCGACAGCGGATACGTGTAGTACTCGCCCCGGTTTGCGGCCAAGGCGGCCATGATGCCGAACACGACCATCAGAACGGAGGCAGCGAGGAGAACGAGGTAGCCGACGAGGATGATCGTCAGGACGCCGCCGACCGCGTAGGCGATCAGGAGCGTGAGCTGGAAGTTCAGTGCGGTCGCGGTGTGTGCCCGGATGAACGGGCCGCGGTCCTTGAGCACGATGTAGCCGATCAGGGCCGGCACGAAATAGAACAGAATGCCGCCGACGTGCACGAGGGTGGCCCACAGTTTCTCGTCGGCCGGGTTCATCGGGGTGGGAGCCTGGTTCGGGTTGGGCGGCGGTGGTGGGGTGGAATTGGTCATTGGTGCTCCTTCTGAAGAAAAACCGAGTGCGCCGGGCTACTTGATCAGGCGCAGGGCGAACGGGTACCGGTAGTGGTTGCCGTCCTTCGCCTGGAGGTAGCCGAGCACCGAGAAGACAACACCGAGGATGTACAGCACCCAGGCGAGACCGCCGATGACGCCGCCGATGCCGAATGTGAGGAAGCCGATGACCGTTGCAAAAAAGTTGATCGCGAAGTAGCCGATCAGAAGCGTGATCTGAAAGTTGAGCGCTTCCTTCGCCTCGACGCTGGTCAGAGGTCCGCGGTCCTTGAAGAGCAGCCACAGCACCAGGGACGGCACGAACATGAGGATCCCGCCCAGATGTGCGAGGGACGCCCATTGGCGGTCATCCGCCTCCGTCAGGGGTGCCGACGGTCCCGGGGCGGCAGGCTGGTAGGGCGGTTGCGGCGGCCGTTGGCCCTGGTACGGATCATCGGGTCCGGGACCAGTGAAATTACTCATGATCATGCCTTTCAGTGCACCGGGGAAGAGGTGCTACATGCCTAAGTTACTGCGCCCCAACATTGGGGAGCAATGGGTAAGCCCAGCCGGTCGCGGTATGATTGGCAGTCACATACCGCGAGTGCCAATCGATGCTGCACTCGCGACGCTGGGAGGAGGCGAGCGCTATGGTGTCCGATCGCAGTCTCGAAGTCCTGCGTGTGATCGTTCAGGACTATGTAGCCTCCCGCGAACCCGTCGGTTCCAAATCTATCGTCGACCGGCATTCCTTCGGGGTCTCGGCGGCCACGATCCGCAACGACATGGCCCTGCTCGAAGAGGAAGAGTTGATCGCGGCTCCGCACACCTCGTCGGGCCGCATCCCCACCGATAAGGGCTACCGCCTGTTCGTCGACCATCTCGCCGATCTGCGCCCGCTCTCGGCGGCGCAGCGCCAAGCCATCGAGACGTTCCTCGGTCAGTCGGCCGACCTTGACGAGGTGCTGGCCCGCAGCGTGCGGCTGCTCTCGCAGCTCACCCATCAGGTCGCCCTGGTGCAGTATCCGTCGCTGTCCCGCGCGAAGGTGCGCCACATCGAACTGGTGCCCCTGTCCGAGACTCGCCTCCTGTCGGTTCTGATCACGGATGCCGGACGGGTCGAGCAACGCGTCGTCGACCTGCCCCGGCCCCTGGCTGAACCCGTTCTGATCGAACTGCGCACCCGGTTGAATTCTGCCCTGGTCGGGCTGGGCATGGGCGAGGCCGCCAGCACCCTTACCGGCAGCTCTCTCACCGCCGGCTCCGGCCTCGGCCCGATCGAGCAGCAGGAGGCGGTGGATCTGATCACCGGCACCCTGCGGGACCAGGTCGGCGCGAACAGGCAGGACCGGCTCGTGATGGCCGGCGCCGCCAACCTCGTGCGCACTGAGGAAGACTTCACCGGCAGCATTTTCCCGGTGCTCGAGGCCATCGAGGAACAGGTCGTGCTTCTGCGGCTGTTCGGCGAGATGGCCTCTGACCAGCACGGCGTGTCCGTCAGTATCGGCCGGGAGAATGCCCCGTTCGGTCTGGCCGAGACATCCGTGCTCACCAGCGGCTACTCCTCGCAGGGCGGCAACCTGGCGCGCCTCGGCGTACTCGGCCCCACTCGGATGGACTACTCGAACAACATGGCGGCCGTCCGTGCGGTCGCCCGCTACCTTTCACGCCTTCTCGGCGAGAATTGACCAGTTCCCCTCGGCCCAGAAGCCGGCGGAACACCACATTTCAGAACAGACCTAGGAGAGCCAGCTTTGGCTGACCATTACGAAGTACTCGGCGTTGCCCGCGACGCCTCGACCGACGAGATCAAGAAGGCCTACCGCAGGCTGGCCCGGCAGCTGCACCCCGACGTGAACCCGGGCGCGGATGCATCCGAGCGCTTCAAATCCGTCACGCACGCCTACGACGTGCTCAGCGACGTCAAGCAACGCGACAACTACGACCGTGGCGGCAACGGCCGCTCGGGCGGCGGCGGAGGCGCCGGTTTCGACGGCAACTTCGGCAACTTCGGCGACATTTTCGAGACCTTCTTCGGCGGCGGGGGATCCAGCCGCGGGCCTCGGTCGCGCCGAGAGCGCGGCCAGGATGCCCTGATCCGGGTCGACCTCGACCTCGATGAGATCATCTTCGGCACGCACCGGGAGCTTGAGGTCGACACGGCCATCATGTGCGCGACCTGCAGCGGCACGTGCTGCCAGCCGGGCACCGCGCCCGTCACCTGCGACATCTGCCACGGCACCGGCACCATCCAGCGCGCCGTGCGGTCGCTGCTCGGCAATGTCATGACGAGCAGCCCCTGCGGTTCCTGCCGCGGCTACGGCACGATCATCGCCACTCCCTGCGTCACCTGCCAGGGCCAGGGCCGCGTGCGAGCGCGTCGCACGGTCCCCGTCGACATCCCGGCGGGGGTCGACACGGGCCTGCGCCTGCAGATGCCTGGCAGCGGCGAGGCTGGTCCGGCCGGCGGTCCCAACGGCGACCTCTACCTTGAGATGAAGGTGCGCCACCACGACGTGTTCAGCCGTGACGGCGACGACCTGCTCTGCACCCTCGAGGTGCCGATGACGGATGCCATCCTCGGCAGATCCGCGACCGTCAAGGCGCTCGACGGCGACATCGAGGTCGAGCTCAGGCCGGGCACGCAGAGCGCCGAGATCATCACGGTCAAGGACCGCGGCGTAACCCGTCTGCGCGGGAACGGACGCGGCGACCTGAAGGTCGGCGTGCACGTGGTCACGCCGACCCGTCTCGACCACAAGGAGCGGGAGCTGATCGAGGCCTTTGCGGCCCGCCACAAGGCGCCGGTTCCTGCCCTCAGCGCCTTTCAGCAGGGACTTTTCGCCAAGCTGCGCGATCGGTTTCGCGGCTAGGCGTCGATGGCACACTTCTTCATCGATGAGGCGCTCCACGCCGCCGATTGCGTGCCGGGGGCGGTCGTCGGCATCGGCGGCGCCGAGGCCCGGCACGCGGTCACCGTCAGCCGGGTGCGCCCGGGCGAGCGCCTGCAGATCGGGAACGGGGCCGGGCTCATGCTCGCCGCCACCGTCGTTGACGCAGATGCGAGGCTGCTGACCCTGCGCGTCGAGACGGTGACCGTGACCGCGCTGCTGACGCCGCGCATCCGTCTGGTCCAGGCTCTCGCCAAGGGAGACCGGGACGAACTGGCTGTGCAGGCGGCCACGGAGCTCGGCATCGACGGGGTGATCCCGTGGGCCGCATCCCGCTCCGTGACGCGCTGGGAGGGAGCCAAAATCACGAAGGGCCGGGATCGCTGGTCCAGCATCGTGCGCGAGGCCTCGAAACAGTCGATTCGCGCGTGGCTGCCCACGGTCGGGGCACTGGCGAGCACCAAAATGCTCGCCGAGCTGGCCGGCACCACCCGGATGCTACTGCTGGAGCCCACCGCGAGCGAACGGCTGACCTCGCAGGCGGCGCCGACCGACGACCGGGATATCCTGCTCGTCGTCGGACCCGAGGGCGGCATCTCCCCGGCCGAGCTGACCCTGCTCGAGCAGGCAGGCGCCACCCGGGTGCGCCTGGGCGACAATGTGCTGCGCACCTCCACCGCCGGCCCGGCCGCCCTCTCCATCCTGAACGTGACGCTCGGCCGCTGGTAGCGCGTGAGCTTAAGATAGAGATATGTCTTCCACCGGCCAAGAACCGTCCATCTTCACTCGCATCGCCGCGCGCGAGGTCCCGGCGACCATCGTCGCCGAAACCGAACGGATCATCGCCTTCATCGACATCGCCCCGCAGGCGCCCGTGCATGTCGTCATCACGCCGAAAACATCCGAGTACAGCAACGTGGTCGAGCTCGCGGCCGGAGACCCCGGGCTGCTGACCGAACTCATCGAGGTGGCGGATGCTGTGGCGGCCCGGCTGTCCAACGGCCAGTTCCGGCTCGTGTTCAATACCGGCGCCAGCGTCGGGCAGACCGTTTTCCACGTCCACGCTCACCTGCTCGCCCCGCAGGCCGCCGGCGGAACCCTCGGGGAGGGAACGCTTGGTTTCCGGTGAGCCCGGGCCGGGCCAGGCCGAGGTGCACATCACGGTCGACGGCATTGCCATGGTGCGCCTGCTCGGCGCCGACGACCGTCTGCTCGCCGCCGTCGAGAAGGAACACCCCGGCGTCAGCGTGCACGTGCGCGGCAACGAGGTCACCCTGATCGGTGAGACCGAGCACGTCGAGGCGGCGCGTCGCCTGATCGAGGAGCTCCTGCTCATGGTGCGCGGCGGGCGTGACCTCGCCGAGTCCGAGGTGAGCACCTCCTCACGGATGCTCGACACGGACAGTTCCACGAGCCCTTCCGAACGTCTGGGCCCGGCTATCCTCAGCTCCCGCGGCAAGAGCATCCGCCCCAAGACCATCGGGCAGAAGGAATACGTGGACGCCATCGACACCGACACCATCGTGTTCGGGATCGGGCCGGCCGGAACCGGCAAGACCTACCTGGCAATGGCCAAGGCCGTGCAGGCGCTGCAGCGCAAGGAGGTCGAACGGATCATCCTCACCCGCCCGGCCGTCGAGGCCGGGGAACGACTCGGCTTCCTGCCGGGCAGCCTCACCGAGAAGATCGACCCGTACCTGCGCCCCCTGTACGACGCCCTGAACGAGATGATGGACCCGGAACTCGTGCCCAAACTGCTCGCAGCCGGAACCATCGAGGTGGCCCCGCTCGCCTATATGCGCGGCCGCACGCTCAACTCCTCCTTTGTCGTGCTCGATGAGGCGCAGAACACCACTGCCGAACAGATGAAGATGTTCCTCACCCGGTTGGGGTTCGGCTCGAAAATGGTCGTGACCGGGGACATCACTCAGATTGACCTTCCGGCGGGCTCGAGCGGGCTGCGCTTGGTGAGCCGGGTGCTCGACGGGGTCGACGACATCCGTTTCGTGCGTCTGAGCAGTGCCGACGTCGTGCGGCACTCCCTGGTCGGCCGGATCGTCGACGCCTGGACCGCATACGACGCGCAGAAGCAGGCCGAGCGCTACGAAAGCGATCAGGCGCGGGAATTCGCAGGTCGCGGACCCGGCCGCCCCAACTCTCCCCGCGACCGCCTTCCGAAACGGAGATCCTCTTGAGCATCGAAATCAACAACGAATCGACTATCCCGGTCGATGAGGCCGCCATCCTGCGTCTGGCCGCCTACGCTCTGGACTCCATGCACGTGCACTCTGACGCCGAACTGGCGATCGTCCTCGTCGACGAGGGTGCGATGGAGCAGCTGCACGTGCAATGGATGGATGAGCCGGGCCCCACCGACGTGCTCAGCTTCCCGATGGACGAATTGCGCCCGGGCACCGAAGACGCCGAGACCCCGCCGGGGCTGCTCGGCGATATCGTGCTCTGCCCGCAGGTGGCCCAGGGCCAGGCCGAGACAGCCGGGCACAGCGCCCTCGAGGAACTCCTGCTGCTCACCACGCACGGCGTGCTGCACCTGCTCGGATTCGACCATGTGGAACCCGCCGAGGAGAAGGAAATGTTCGGCATCCAGCGAGACATCCTGATCGGCTTCGCCCTGCAGGAACGCCTCCGCGACCGATGATCGGGTGGTTTCTCACGGCGGCCATCCTGTTGGTCGCTTTCGGCGGCCTGATGGCCGCGGTGGACTCCGCCGTCACGAGCCAATCCCGGGCCGACATTCTTGACCTGGCCGAGAAGTCCCGTGCCAAGCGCTCCCTGACGGCGATCGCCGCCGACACCGGGGCGCACCTGAACACGATCAGTTTTGTACGGATCATCGCCGAGACCACGGCGGCCGTGCTGGTGACCCTCGTCTTCGCGACCACGATCGAGGAGCTGTGGCTGGCACTGCTACTGTCCTCCCTGCTGATGACCGCGGTCTCCTTCGTGCTCGTCGGCGCCAGCCCGCGCAGCGTGGGCCGGGCCCACCCCGTGGAGTTGCTCTCCGCGACCGCCCCGCTGGTGCACTTCCTCCGGGTGCTCCTCGGCCCCATCGCCAACGCGCTTGTCGCTCTCGGCAACCGGGTCACCCCCGGGCGCACCCGGCTGGCCACGTTCACGTCGGAGGTCCAGCTGCTCAGCATGGTCGACGAGGCCACCGAGCTCGACGTCCTCGAGGAGGACGACCGGGAACTGATCCACTCGATCTTCGAGTTCAACGAGACCGTCGTGCGCGAGGTGATGATTCCGCGCACCGACATGGTCACCATCGAAGCGGACTCATCGATCGGCGCGGCGATGGGCCTGTTCCTGAGTAAGGGCTTCTCCCGGGTGCCGGTCATCGACGGCGAAGTGGATGACGTCACGGGCATCCTGTACCTGCGCGATGTGGCCCGGCTCGTCTACGAGCGGCCGCCGAACGCGGAGAGCCTCACGGTGCGGGAGCTCGAGCGACCGGCCGTCTTCGTGCCCGAGTCGAAGAAAGCCGACGCGCTGCTCCGCCAGATGCAGCTCGAGTCAAACCACCTCGCGATGGTTGTCGACGAGTATGGTGGCATCGCCGGACTGGTTACCCTTGAAGACCTGATCGAGGAACTCGTGGGAGACATCTCCGACGAGTACGACCGCGACGTTGTGGAGGTCGAGGTACTCGGCGACGGTCGCTTCCGGGTGAGCGCGCGGCTTCCGGTCGACGAGCTCGGTGAACTGTTCGACCTGGAACTGGACGACGACGAGGTTGATTCGGTGGGTGGCCTGCTGGCCAAGGCCCTCGGGCGCTTGCCGGTGGCGGGCTCGGTCGCCAGGGCGAGCGGGTTGGTGCTCACCGCCGAACGCACCGAAGGCCGCCGCAAACGGATCAGCACCGTGCTGGTTGAACGAGACCAAGCGCTGATAGACGCGCAGAACGCATTCCTCGGAGTGTCGGACGATGAGAGAGTGAATGGTCATGACTGAAGTAGAAGGATTCCGAGCGGGGTTCGTGTCGTTCGTGGGACGCCCCAACGTGGGCAAATCCACGCTGACGAACGCGCTGGTCGGGGAGAAGGTCGCGATCACGTCGTCGAAGCCGCAGACCACCCGGCGCGCCATCCGCGGCATCGTGCACCAGAAGAACGGTCAGCTGATTCTGGTCGACACCCCGGGTATCCACAAGCCGCGCACCCTGCTGGGCGAACGACTGAACAGCCTCGTGCAGTCGACGCTGTCCGGCGTGGACGTGGTGGGCCTCTGCATTCCGGCCAACGAGCCGATCGGCCCGGGCGACCGGTTCATCAACGAGCAGCTGGACAACTTTCCGCGGGCCCGCAAGGTGGCCATCGTGACCAAGATCGACATGTCCTCCAAAACCAGTGTCGCCAACCAGCTCCTCGCCGTGTCACAGCTGCGTGACTGGGAGGCGATCGTGCCGATCTCGGCGACCAGCCGCATCCAGCTCGATATCCTCAGCGCAGAGCTGCTGCGCCTGCTGCCCTTGTCGGATGCCCCGCTCTACCCGGCCGACGCGGTCACCGACGAGAGCCTCGAGTCGCGCATCTCGGAGTACATCCGGGAGGCGGCGCTCGAGGGCGTCACCGACGAGCTGCCGCACTCGATCGCCGTGACCATTGACGACATCATCGAACGCGACGACCAGGAACTGGTCGAGATCTACGCGAACCTGTTCGTCGAGCGCGACAGCCAGAAGGGCATCATCATCGGCAAATCCGGCAGCCGGTTGAAGGATGTTGGTGTGCGCGCCCGCAAACAGATCGAACCGCTGGTGGGAAAGCGGGTCTTCCTCTCGCTCCGGGTCAAGGTCGCCAAGGAGTGGCAGCGCGACCCGAAGCAGCTGGGCCGCCTCGGTTTCTAGCCGGCACTCCGCCAGCACCCCGAACGAATTCGACGGAGTTTTTGCCTGTATCGGCCTCGGACAGCCGGAAACCGGCCATTTCCCGAAATTATCCGTCGAATTCGTTCAACGCCGGATGTGATCGGGTGGCGTGACCCGATCCGCTGCCGAGGGTGCTGCCGAGGGTGGTAGCCTGCACTTATGTTTTTCGGTGAGCTGCTTCTTCGCTGCCGCGACGAGTCCTAATCTGAGGCCTCCCTCGTCGCGGAGTTCGTCGTTGGCTACCCACCATTCGCGAGGAGATCCCAGATCATGAAAAACAATCAGACCGCGTCCCAGATGCCGATTCACAAGTACCGCCCGTATCAGGAGCAGTTCACGATCGAGCTGCCCGACCGCACCTGGCCGGACAAGCACATCACCGCGGCCCCGCGCTGGTGCGCCGTCGACCTGCGGGATGGCAACCAGGCGCTGATCGATCCGATGAGCCCCGAGCGCAAGCGCATCATGTTCGACATGCTCGTGCGGATGGGCTACAAGGAGATCGAGGTCGGCTTCCCGTCGGCCAGCCAGACCGACTTCGACTTCGTGCGCAGCCTGATCGACGGAAATGCCATTCCGGACGACGTGACCATCCAGGTGCTCACCCAGGCGCGCGAGCACCTGATCCGGCGCACCTACGAGTCGATCGCGGGCGCCAGGCAGGCCATCGTCCACCTCTACAACTCCACCAGCGTGCTGCAGCGCAAGGTCGTGTTCCGCGAAGACAAGCAGGGCATCATCGACATCGCGCTGGCCGGCGCGCGTCTCTGCCGCGCCGCCGAGGCATCCGTCCCCGGCACCACGGTCTACTACGAGTACTCCCCGGAGAGCTACACCGGTACCGAGCTGGGATTCGCCGTCGACGTCTGCAACCAGGTGCTGGAGGTCCTCGAGCCCACGCCGGAGCGCAAGGTCATCATCAACCTGCCCGCGACCGTCGAGATGGCCACACCCAACGTCTACGCCGACTCCATCGAGTGGATGTCCCGCCACCTCGCCCACCGCGAGAACGTGCTCATCTCCCTGCACCCGCACAACGACCGCGGCACAGCCATCGCGGCCGCGGAATTGGGCTACCTGGCCGGGGCCGACCGCATCGAAGGCTGCCTGTTCGGCAACGGGGAGCGCACGGGCAACGTCGACCTGGTGGCGTTGGGCGTCAACCTGTTCACCCAGGGCATCGACCCGCAGATCGACTTCAGCAACATCGACGAGGTCAAGCGCACCGCGGAGTACTGCAACCAGCTGCCTGTGCCCGAGCGCAGCCCCTGGGCCGGCGACCTGGTCTTCACCGCGTTCAGCGGCTCGCACCAGGACGCCATCAAGAAGGGCTTCGAGGCCATGGCAGTGGATGCCGCCACGCAGGACTGCGGCGTCGACGACCTGCTCTGGGCGGTCCCGTACCTGCCGATCGACCCGAAGGACCTCGGACGCAGCTACGAAGCCGTGATCCGGGTCAACTCCCAGTCCGGCAAGGGCGGCGTGGCCTACCTGCTCAAGACCGACCACGCCCTGGACCTGCCGCGCAAGCTGCAGATCGAATTCTCCGGCGTCGTGCAGTCCAAGACCGACCAGGAGGGCGGCGAGGTCACCAGTGAGCAGATCTGGGAGATCTTCAACGACGAGTACCTGCCAGCCAGCCACACCACGCCCGACGCCAAGTGGGGTCGGTTCGAGCTGCACGCCACGCGCACCTCGAGCGACCTCTCCGGTTCGGTCGAACTGTCCGTTGACCTGCGCGACGACACGACCGTGTCCAGCGCGGTCGGCGCGGGCAACGGCCCGATCGCGGCGTTCCTCGGCGTGATGGCCGAACGCGGCATCGCCATCACCCTCTACGACTTCGTCGAGCACGCCATGTCGGCAGGCGGCGACGCCCTCGCCGCGGCCTACGTCGAACTCGACGTCAACGGCACGCGGTTCTGGGGCGTCGGCATCGACGCGGACATCTCGACCGCCTCGCTCAAGTCGGTGGTGTCGGCGGTCAACCGCGGCATCCGCGCCGAGGCCGGCAAGCGGTCTCTGGCGGACGCGACCGCCTGACCCCGGGTAGCCTCAGCCGGCACGTGAACTCAGCCGGCACGTGAACTCAGTCGGCGCGTGAGCAGAAAATCGTCAGCCCGGCCGAGTGCCTTCCCCGGGGGAGGCGCTCGGCCGGAGCGATGGTTCTCGGCTGCGTGCTGTCAGTCCGGCTCTAGACCCGCGCCGTGTCCTTCGTCTTCGCCCGGTGCGTCGGAGCGACGTGAGTCGGGTCGGCAGTCGCCCTGGCCGGTCGTGCCTTGGGCGCAGGGGTCAGCACCATCGTGCAGTCGTCGATCGCGCCGGCGAGCAGGTCGTAGAGCTGGCCGTCCGGGTCGGGAACGCACGCTTCCGCGATGCCCTGCACGGACACCCGGATGATGGTCTCCGCCGTGCGGTCCGTGAACTTGCTCCGAGACCAGGATCCCATCGAGGCGATGAAGTCTCGCGCCCACCGTTCGGTCGCCGGTGCCGCGTCAAACGAATTGCGGATGCGCAGGGCGACGTCGTCGGGAATGGTGCCGTTGGCCTCGGTCAGGTACCGTTCGCAGTTGAGGATCCCCACGGCAAGGGCCCGTTGGTGGTCTGCACTCGTGATCGGGAGCGCGGATGTGGCCGCCCGCAGAGCGATCAGCAGGCGCACCCGTGCGTTGTCCCCGCGCAGACCGATCACCGACGGGATCAGCGGGACCAGCCGGGCCCGGGCGGTGTCCGACGTGCAGTCGTTCACCATCCGAGCGACGGAGGCGAGTAACGGATGAGTGCAGGCAGGGTGGTCACTCCAGGCCACTCCGGCGAGATAGGAGGCGAACTCCATGAAACAGGCGCCGGAACGTGGGTTTCTGTGCTTGCCTCGGGACAGGACCGGCATCAAATCCGGCATCGAATCGGGCACGTTGCCCTTCATCATGTTCATGAGGTTCCTCCAAACGACGTGAGATCTTCTTACCAGTCTGACCCGGGACGCAATGAAAGGCGAGAGCGGAATCCGTCGTTTGTGTACCAGTTTCGGGCCCGTTCGGGGCCTCAGGCGCCGCGGTTCCTGCGCCGCCGGAAGGCGACGATATTGTCGCGCCGCCACCGGGGCCAACTGCCGATCGCGCGCTGCTGCGGCAGGCTCCAGCCGTACCGCGCGGCGAGGATCCGGATGACCGTCGTCACCACGACGCAGGCGATCCCGGCGATGGTGATGGGCACCTGCAGCATGAAGAGCACCACGAGCAGGCCGCTGCCGACCCCGGCCGCGACGGCGTAGAACGAGCCGACGTGCATCACGGCGATCGGCACGTTCAGCATCATGTCCCGCAGGGCCGACCCACCCACCGCCGTGACGACCCCGACGAACAGGGCGGGGATCTCCGGCAGGCCGACGGCGAGTGCCTTGCTCGTGCCGAGGGCGCCGAACAGCCCGATGGTCACGGCGTCGAGGGCGATGATGAACGGGCCGAGCCGGTTGAACAGGCTCTGCAGCAGCATGCCGAGCAGAGCCGCCCCCGCGCACACCGGCAGGTACCAGTTACTCTGCAGCGCGGCCGGCACGCCGCCCAGCAGGATATCGCGGAGCAAACCGCCGCCGAGCCCCACGGTGACGCCGATCAGCGCGATGCCGAGCAGGTCGAAGCGGCGGTCGGTGAAGCGACCGGCGAACATGGCGCCCTGCACGGCTCCGATGGCCACGGCCGTGAGGTCGAGCCAGAGCGGGATGAAGAATGAGGTGGAGGGCACCCCTAATGAAACCACTGAAACGGTGGGTATCGGCGCGCTTGACGACCCCGCGCTCCCGCCAGGTGGGAGAATTCAGGGGTGCCTGTCTACCGTGATGATGTCGTCGTGCTGCGCACCCAGAAACTGGGCGAAGCCGACCGCATCGTCACCATGCTCACGCGCCAGCACGGGAAGGTGCGCGCGGTAGCCAAGGGTGTGCGCCGCACCGCGTCGAAATTCGGGGCCCGGCTCGAACCGTTCATGGTCGCCGACGTGCAGCTTTGGGAGGGGCGGAGCCTCGACGTCATCACGCAGGCGGAGTCCATTGCTACTTACGGAGCCCTGATCACGGCCGACTACCCGAGCTACACGGCGGCCAGCGCCATGGTCGAAACCGCCGACAAGCTCACCGAGGCGGAGGGTTCGCTGCAGCAGTACCTGCTGCTCGTGGGTGCCCTCCGGTCGCTCTCCCGCCGTGAGCACGGCGCCGGCCTTACCCTCGACTCCTATCTGCTCCGAGCACTGTCGATGGCCGGCTGGGCACCCAGTTTCCAGGACTGCGCACGGTGCGGAGCCCGGGGAGCCCACTCAGCGATGGTTGTGCAGGCTGGCGGGATCGTCTGCGACGATTGCGCAGCCCCTGGTTCGCCGAGGCTCGATCCGGCCACCATCACCCTGCTCGGCTCCCTCCTGACCGGCGACTGGGAGCACACCAAATCCACCCCTCCCCAGACCAGAGCCCAGGCCACCGGGGTTGTCGCCGCCTACACGCAGTGGCACCTCGGGCGCGGCCTTCGATCGTTGGAACACGTGAGTCGATGACACCTGCGCCCTTCCTCAATCCCTTCGGCCAGAAGCCCCTGACCCACAAGGATGCGGTGCCGTTCAAACCCTTGGACTGGACGGGCCTGTACCCGCCCGCCCTGCCGAAGCAGGCCGTTCCCGAGCACGTGGCGGTCGTGATGGACGGCAACGGCCGGTGGGCGAACGCGCGCGGGCTGCCTCGGGTGGAAGGCCACAAGGCGGGGGAGGCCGCGCTTCTCGACGTCGTCGCCGGGGCCATCCAGATCGGCGTCAAACACCTGAGCGTCTACGCGTTCTCCACCGAGAACTGGAAGCGGTCACCCGACGAGGTTCGCTTCCTGATGGGATTCAACCGGGACGTCCTGCACCGCCGGCGCGATCAGCTCAACGAATGGGGGGTGCGCGTGCGGTGGGCCGGACGCAAGCCCCGGCTGTGGGCATCCGTCATCAAGGAACTGCAGTTCGCCGAACGGCTGACCACCGGGAACGACGTGCTCACCCTCACCATGTGCGTGAACTACGGCGGGCGCACCGAGATCGCGGATGCCGTGCGCGCCTTGGCTGAGGACGTGGCCGCAGGCAGGTTGAAGCCCGCCGGGATCACCGAGAAGTCGATCCAGCGGTACCTGTACACCGCGGACCTCCCCGACGTGGACCTGTTCCTGCGCAGTTCGGGGGAGCAGCGCACCAGCAACTTTCTGCTCTGGCAGAGCGCCTACGCGGAGATGGTGTTTTTGGACACCCTCTGGCCGGACTTCGGCCGTGGGGACCTGTGGCGGGCGATCGAGCTCTACGCGGCCCGTAACCGCCGCTACGGCGGCGCCGTGGACGCGCCGACCGTCTAGGCCGGGAATACAACGTGGGGCTCCATCGGTTGACCTCACAGTGAGTGAAGCCATTAAAGTAGACATCTGGTCCGACGTTCAGTGCCCCTGGTGCTACATCGGAAAGCGCAAGTTCGAGGCCGGGGCGGCCCTGTTCGACGGGAACGTCGAGGTTGAGTATCACAGCTTTGAACTCGCCCCGGATACCCCGGTCGACTTCGATGGCAGCCCCGTCGACTACCTCAGTCAGCGCAAGGGCCTGCCGGTCGCCGAGGTCGAGCAGATGCTCGAGCGCGTCACCGGCATTGCCGAGAGCGTCGGGCTGCACTACGACTACGACTCCGTGCATCAGACCAACACTGTCATCTCGCACGAGCTGCTGCACTACGCGAAGGCGCACGGCCGCCAGCTCGACATGAAAGAACGACTGCTTAAGGCCTACTTCGTCGACGGCCGCCACGTCGGCCGGATCGCCGATCTCGCAGACCTCGCCGCCGAAATCGGCCTGGACCGTGACGACGTCATCCGCGCCCTGACCGCCCACGACTTCCTCGCGGATGTCAAGGCCGACGTCGCTCAGGCCAACGCCTACGGCATCCAGGGGGTGCCCTTCTTCGTCATCGACGGCAAATACGGGATCTCCGGCGCCCAGGACCCCGACACCTTCGCCCAGGCCCTCCGCCAGGCGCACACCGAAAAATCCGAGGAGAAGAACAAATGAGCGACGCACCAGATACCACCGCCCCGGTCGCCCCCGCCGAGGCCGCGTCCGTTCCCACGATCGAACTTCTCGGCCAAGCCGCGGCCGGCGGATGCTGCGGCGGCGGCTCCTGCGGCGTCTAGCCGGGTCGTCAGGTAGGCGTCCCGGCGTGGGGGAGAATTGAACGGATGACTTCCGTAACCCAGACCAGCCCGGCGAACCTCACGATCGGCCCGCTCACGCTCGACGTGCCCGTCGTTCTCGCGCCCATGGCAGGGATTACCAACACGGCGTTTCGTCGTCTGTGCCGTGAATACGGCGCAGGCCTCTATGTCAGCGAGATGATAACCTCCCGTGCGCTGGTCGAACGCACGCCGGAGTCGATGCGACTGATCAACCATCACGAGAGCGAAAAGACCCGCTCAATCCAGCTGTACGGCGTAGACCCGAAGACCGTCGCCGAGGCGGTCACCCTGCTTGTGGCCGAGGACCGGGCCGACCACATCGACCTCAACTTCGGCTGCCCGGTTCCCAAGGTCACCCGCAAGGGCGGCGGCGCCGCCCTGCCCTGGAAGCTCGGGCTCTTCCGTCAGATCGTCGAGGGTGCCGTCACCGCGGCCGGTGACGTGCCGGTTACCGTCAAGATGCGCAAGGGCATCGACTCCGATCATCTGACCTATCTGGAGGCCGGCAAGGCGGCCGAGGGCGCCGGTGTCGCGGCCATCGCCCTGCATGCCCGCACGGCCGCCGAGTACTACTCCGGCCAGGCCGACTGGTCCGCCATCGCGACCCTCAAGAAAACCGTCACCAGCGTGCCCGTGCTCGGCAACGGTGACATCTGGTCCGCCGAGGACGCCCTGCGCATGGTCGCGGAGACCGGCTGTGACGGCGTCGTCGTCGGGCGTGGCTGCCTGGGCCGCCCCTGGCTGTTTGGTGACCTCGCCGCGGCTTTCCGCGGCGGCGAGTTCGGCGCGGCGGCTGCCAGGATCCAGCCCAACCTGGGCCAGGTCGCCGACGCCTTCCGCCGCCACGCGGTGCTCTTGACCGAATTCTTCGAGAGCGAGGAGCGAGCCTGCCGGGACATCCGCAAGCATGTGGCCTGGTATTTCAAGGGCTACCCGGTCGGCGGCGACCTGCGGGCGAGCCTGGCCTCGGTCGTCTCGCTCGCGCAGCTCGACGATCTGCTGGGCACCCTCGACGGCGATCAGGACTACCCCGGCGAGGGCGCCGAGGGGCCCCGTGGTCGGGCCGGCAGCCCGAAGAAAACCTCACTTCCTGAACACTGGCTCGACTCCCAGGAGCTGGTGTCGGCGGAGCGCGCCAATCTGACCGAAGGTGAAGGGGACACAAGCGGTGGCTAATGAGACCGGATACAGCAGGCACGACGAGGAACGCTGGCTGCCTGAGGAGCACGGCTCCAGGCGCAGCGATTTCGCTCGCGACCGGGCCCGGCTTTTGCACTCGAGCGCTCTGCGCCGGTTGGCCGCGAAGACCCAGGTGCTGAGCCCGGCCGCCGGTCTCGATTTCGCGCGCAACCGACTCACCCATTCTCTCGAGGTCGCCCAGGTCGGGCGCGAACTCGCTCTGCGGCTGGGCCTCGACCCGGACATCGTCGACACCGCCTGCCTGGCGCACGACATCGGCCATCCGCCCTTCGGCCACAACGGCGAGAAGGCCCTCAACACCTGGTCCGCAGACATCGGCGGCTTCGAGGGTAACGCGCAGACGCTCCGCCTGCTCACCCGACTCGAACCCAAGGTCTTCGGCCGTCACGGCCGCAGCTATGGGCTCAATCTCACCCGGGCGAGCCTCGACGCGAGCTGCAAATATCCTTGGCCGGCCGACTCGTCGGTCGCCGATCCGAGCGGCCGCGCCAAGTACGGCTTCTACCCGGACGACAGGGAGGCCTTCGAGTGGATGCGCTCCGGCGCCGCGGAGCGCCGGCGCTGCATCGAGGCGCAGGTGATGGACCTCTCCGACGACATCGCGTATTCCGTGCACGACTTCGAGGACGCCGTCGTCAACGGCTACATCGACGTCGGCCAGCTCGGCAGCCGGACCAACCACGAGTCGCTTCTGGCCACGATGACCGAGTGGACCGGCGATGGTCTCTCCGAGGAGGACCTGGCCGACGCCTTCGACCGGCTGGACTCGCTCAACGCCTGGCTTGAGACCTGGTCGGGCAGCCGCCGCGACCAAGGCCTGCTGAAGAACTTGACCAGCCAGCTGATCGGCCGCTTCAGCGGTGCCGCCGTGCGCGCCACCCGCGACGCCAACCCGGGGGGCGACCTGATTCGGTTCGGCGCCCACGTGGTCGTGCCGCGGGAGGTCGAGGCGGAGATCGCCGTGCTCAAGGGCATCGTGGCGACCTTCGTGATGACGCGACAGACCCGCAAGCCCATCTATGTGGAGCAGAGGCAGGTGCTCACCCTGTTGGCGCGCACGCTGCACGCGACGGGGGACGAACACCTCGACGCGGGATACCGGGAGGACTGGCACGCAGCCGCCGACGCCGCAGCCCGCAAACGCGTCGTCGTCGACCAGGTCGCCAGCCTTACCGACCAGTCCGCGCTGGCCTGGTACGAACGCCTGGTAAAGCACTGACCCGCGCGAACAACAGCACGGACAGCACCGCACAGAACGACGACACTACACCGAACACCGACACGGGCAGGACTAACATTCAGCTATGGCAGGCCTGATTCGACAAAACGACATCGAAGAGGTCAAGTCCCGCACCAACATCGCCGACATCGTCGGCGACTACGTGAGTCTCAAGTCCGCCGGCGTGGGATCGATGAAGGGGCTGTGCCCCTTTCACGACGAGCGCAGCCCAAGCTTCCACGTGCGCCCACAGGTCGGTTTCTACCACTGCTTCGGTTGCGGCGAGAGCGGCGACGTCTACTCCTTTCTGCAGAAAATGGACCACGTCAGTTTCAGTGAGGCCGTCGAACGGCTCGCCGGCCGGGTCGGTATCGAGTTGCACTACGAGGGCGGCGCCGGCGAGGCTCCCGACCACACCAATCGGGCCCGCCTGTACGCCGCCAACCAGGCCGCGGCCGACTTCTTCGTGGAACGCCTCGGCAGCCCCGGCGCCCTGGTCGGGCGTACCTTCCTCGGCGAACGCGGCTTCGACTCCCTCGCGGCCGCCCGGTTCGGGGTCGGCTTCGCCCCGAAAAGCTGGGACGAGCTCACCAACCACCTGCGCGCCAGGGGGTTCTCCACCGAGGAACTCACGCTGTCCGGTCTCGTTTCCAGCGGCGACCGCGGCGTGTACGACCGGTTCCGCGGCCGCCTGGTCTGGCCGATCCGGGACATCACCGGGCAGACCATCGGCTTCGGGGCGCGTCGGCTCCTCGACGACGACAAGGGACCCAAATATCTGAATACCCCCGAAACGCCGATCTACCACAAGTCCCAGGTGCTCTACGGGCTTGACCTCGCCAAACGCGACATTTCCCGAGGCCACCAGGTCGTCGTCGTGGAGGGATACACCGACGTCATGGCCTGCCACCTTGCCGGGGTGACGACCGCGGTCGCCACCTGCGGCACATCCTTCGGGGTCGATCACATCAAGGTGCTGCGTCGCGTGCTCGGCGACGACAGCGGGGTCGGCGAGGTCGTGTTCACGTTCGATCCGGATGCCGCCGGCCAGAAGGCCGCCGTGCGCGCATTCAGCGAGGAGCAGCGTTTCTCCGCCCAGACGTACGTGGCCGTCGCGCCCGAGGGACTGGACCCGTGCGACCTGCGACTGCACCGCGGCGATGACGCCGTGCGCCGACTGATCGACTCGAAAAAGCCCATGTTCGAATTCATGATCCGGCAGTTGCTCGGCCAATACAACCTCGACACGGTGGAGGGTCGCGTCGCCGCGCTTCGCGCCGCGGCGCCGATCGTCGGCGACATCCGTGACCCGACCCTGCGACCCGGTTACACGCACGAGCTGGCGCGCATGCTCGGCATGGAGCTCGGCGAGGTCGGCAAGGCCGTCTCCGCCGCCCTGTCGCGCTCCCGGAGCATCGGTACGGCCACTCCGGGAGCTCGGCCGGGGGAGAACGAGCCGGTGCCCCGGGAGCAGCCGTTCTCCATGATCGACCTGGCGACCGACCCCGTCACCCGGCTGGAACGCGACGGCCTGATGGCCATGCTGCAGCGCCCTACCGTCGTCGGGGTGGATCTGATCCAGCGCGCCGCGGCCACGAACTTCGTGAACACCTCCCTGGCAGTGGTGCGCGACGCCATCGCGGCCACCGCGCCCCACCACGACGCCGTCGACTGGCTCGACCGCATCGTCGCCGAGGTCCCGGCCACGCTGGAAAACCTGGTCAAGGAGTTGGCGATGGCTTCCCTGCCCGAACGGTCCGAACGCGAAATCGGCCGCTACGTGCGCGACATCACCGTGGCCCTGATCGACCGGGACCTGCTTCGCCAGAAAGCCGAACTGCTCGGTCGGCTCCAGCGCGCGGATGCGACCAATCGCGACGTCTATGTGGCACTCCAGCGGGAGCTGGTGCGAGTCGAGGCCGAGCGCCGCAACCTCCGGGAGGATTAGACCGGGCTCGTCTCGCCCGGCTCCTCCTTGGTTGCAGCTCGATAAAGATGCATCGTATTGCGCCGGGACACCGCGCATTCTGTGCTATTTCTTTTCCTACAGCAATGCTGGCCGTGCACGATTCCTGCGCCCGGCATCGGTTTTCTAGAGGAAGAGGCTCACGGCTATGGCATTCTCATCCACTTCACGCGCGAGAGGGCTCAGTGCCGCCGCGGTTGTCGCGGTCGCCGCGTTGACCCTGGCGGGCTGCTCCGCCGGCGGAACCGACGACGAGACCAGCTCGGGTGGCGAAGCCATCACGATCGGCACGACCGACAAGATCACGTCGCTCGACCCGGCCGGTTCCTACGACAACGGCTCGTTCGCGGTGCAGAACCAGGTCTTCCCATTCTTGATGAACACGCCCTACGGCAGTCCGGACGTCGAGCCCGACATCGCCACGGCCGCCGCGTTCACCAGCCCCAACGAGTACACGGTCACCCTCAAGCCCGGTCTGAAGTGGGCCAACGGCAACGAACTCACCTCCTCCGACGTCAAGTTCACCTTCGACCGCCAGCTGGCGATCGCGGACGACAACGGCCCCTCCTCGCTGCTCTACAACCTGGACAGCGTCGCGGCCCCCGATGACACCACGGTTGTCTTCACCCTCAAGCAGGCGGACGACCAGATCTTCCCGCAGATCCTGTCCAGCCCGGCTGGCCCCATCGTCGACGAGGACACCTTCTCGGCCACGAAGCTCACGCCGGACCAGGACATCGTCGACGCCAACGCGTTCGCCGGCCAGTACGTCATCACCAGCTACGACTTCAACAACCTGGTCGGCTACAAGGCCAACCCGGACTACGAGGGTCTCCTGGGCGCGGCCAAGACCGACGTCGTCAACGTGAAGTACTACGCCGACGCCTCCAATCTGAAGCTCGAAGTGCAGCAGGGTGATATCGACGTGGCGTTCCGTAGCCTGTCGGCCACCGACATCGAGGACCTGCGCGGCAACGATAAGGTCAAGGTCGTCGACGGACCCGGCGGCGAACTCCGCTACATCGTCTTCAACTTCGACACCCAGCCGTTCGGCGCCAAGACCGCCGAGGCCGACCCGGCCAAGGCCCTTGCCGTGCGCCAGGCCGTGGCCGACCTGGTCGACCGCGACGAAATCGCCGAGCAGGTCTACAAGGGCACGTACACCCCGGTGTACTCCTACGTTCCCGCCGGACTGACCGGTGCCACCGAGTCCCTCAAGGGCCTCTACGGCGACGGTGAGGGTGCCCCCGACGTCGACAAGGCCGCGGCAACCCTCAAGGCCGCCGGCGTGACCGGTCCGGTAAAGCTCAACCTCCAGTACAGTAACGACCACTACGGCCCGTCGTCCGGCGACGAGTACGCCCTGGTCAAAGACCAGCTGGAAGCCTCGGGCCTCTTCACCGTCGACCTGCAGACCACCGAGTGGGTTCAGTACTCGAAGGACCGCACGACGGATGTCTACCCCATCTACCAGCTCGGTTGGTTCCCGGACTACTCTGACGCCGACAACTACCTGACCCCGTTCTTCCTCGAAGGCGGCTTCCTCAAGAACCACTACAGCGACACGGTGGTCGACGCCCTGATCCTGAAGCAGGCCGTCACCGCCGATCCCGCCGAGCGCACGAAGCTGATCGAGGAGATCCAGGACAAGGTCGCCGCGCAGCTGTCGACCGTGCCGCTGCTCCAGGGCGCCCAGGTTGCCGTCACCGGCCCCGATGTGACCGGAACCAGCGACACGCTCGACGCGTCGTTCAAGTTCCGTTACGCGGCACTGGTCAAAGGTTAGTTCGTCAACCGGTTAGCATTTTCTAATTTGAAACCCGGGGGCATCCAGCCGCTTGCGCGCTGGGTGCCCCCGTCACGTTCTAATCGCACAGTCCTATCGTTAGGCAGGAATGACCACTGTGACCACGCGCCCCCCGTCGCCCCGCGCGACGGGACGCAAGAAACGTCCCGCAACTGACGGCGGGATCGGCCGGTACATCCTGATCCGTTTTCTGCTGATCTTTCCCACCATCTTCATCCTCGTGTCCATGGTCTTCTGGCTGATGCGCACGACCGGTGACCCGATCACGGCCGCTCTCGGCGGGCGTCTCGGGCCCGAACAGCTGGCCGAGCGCATCCAGGCCGCCGGCTACGACCGGCCCATCTTCGTGCAGTACATCGAGTACCTGGGCCAGGTGTTCACCGGCAACTTCGGCACGACCATCAGCACCAACCGTCCCGTCTCCGAGATCCTGGTCACCTATGGGCTGGCCACGTTCGAGCTCGTGTTCTACGCCCTCGTCGTCGCGTTCATCGTCGGGATTCCCCTGGGCATGGTCGCCGCCTATTGGCGGGACAAATCCGCGGACGCCTTCCTCCGGGTTTTCGCGATCCTCTGCTACGCCACGCCGGTGTTCTTCTCCGGGCTGTTGTTCAAACTCGTCTTCGCCGTCTACCTCGACGTGCTTCCCGTCTCCGGGCGGGCCTCGACCGGTTCCGAGCTGCAGATGCAGCTGTTGCCGAACCAGACCGGCCTGTACACGATCGACGCCATCCTGACCGGGGACCCGACCGTGCTCGGGGACGTTCTCGAGCATGCCGTGCTCCCCGCGCTGACGCTCGGGCTGCTCACTGCGGGGGTCTTCCTCCGCCTCGTGCGCACCAACGTGATCGGAACCCTCGGCACCGATTACGTCGACGCCGCTCGCTCGCGTGGGGTGAGCGAGTTCCGCCTGGTGCGGAAGCACGCCTACCGGCCGGCCCTGATCCCGATCATCACCGTGATCGGCCTCCAGATCGCCCTGCTGCTCGGCGGCGCCGTGCTGACCGAGACCACCTTCGAATGGAAGGGCCTGGGCTTCATGCTCTCCGAGTTCCTCAAGGCCCGGGACTTCGTGGCCGTGCAGGGGATCGTCGCCCTGCTCGCCGTGATCGTCGCCCTCTCCAACTTCGTCGTCGATATCATCGCCGCACTGATCGACCCGAGAGTGAGGTACTGAGATGAGTGACGCCACCGTGATCTCCGCCCGGCAGAAGCGCAGCGTCTGGTCCCGCCTCCCCGTCGTGCACCAGCTCAGGCAGAGCATCGGACTCCAGCGCGGGATGCTGGTCGCCGGCCTGGTGATCACCACTCTCTTTGTGCTGACCGCCATTTTCGCCCCCGTGCTCGCGCCCTACGGCTTCAGCCAACTGCGCGACGCCGACGGCGCCTTCGGAGCCCAGCAGCCGCCCGGGGGCGCGCATCCGCTGGGCACCACCGTCAGCGGCTACGACGTGCTCTCCCGGGTGCTGTGGGGTGCCCAGACCGCCCTGTTCGTGATCATTGTGGCCGTCCTGCTGTCGATCTTCGCCGGGGTGTTCCTCGGACTGGTGTCGGGCTATTTCGGCGGCTGGCTCGACCGGATCCTGGTGGTCGTCTCCGACGCCGTCTACGCGTTCCCATCGCTGCTTCTCGCCATCGTGATGTCGATCGTCATCTCCGGGGGCAAGTCCAACCTGATCGGCGGTGTGCTGGCGGCGGCGATCTCGATCACCGTGGTCTTCATCCCGCAGTACTTCCGAGTGATCCGCGCCGAAACGGTGCGGATCAAGGCGGAGGCCTACGTGGAATCCGCACGCGTGCTGGGTGCCGGCAGCGGCCGGATCATGTTCCGGCACGTGTTCCGCAATGCCACCCGCACCCTTCCGCTGATCTTCACCCTGAACTCGTCGGAGGCCATCCTGACCCTCGCGGGCCTCGGCTTTCTCGGGTTCGGCATTGAACCGACGGCCGCCTCCGAGTGGGGCTACGACCTCAACAAGGCCCTCTCGGACGTCACCAGCGGCATCTGGTGGACGTCACTGTTCCCCGGCCTGGCCATCGTGCTCGTCGTGCTCGGCATTACGCTGGTCGGCGAAAGCCTCAACGACCTGGCCGATCCCCGCCTGCGCGGACGCCGCGCAGTCGGCCAGTCGGCCGGGATCGTCGCGCAGACCTCGGTCGTTCCCGGTGGCACCCTCGTCGCCGGCCCCGGCGGGCTCGGCGGACTGGAAGGCACCGCAACCCATCCCACCGAAGGACTCGAGGAGCGACCATGACCGACGTGCTCACCATCACCGATCTGGGCATTTCGTTCGCGACCGACGCCGGAGCCGTTCGGGCCGTTGACGGCGTCACCCTGCGGGTCGCTCCCGGCGAGGTCCTGGCCATCGTCGGCGAGAGCGGGAGCGGCAAGACCGTCACCGCCAAGACCATCCTCGGGCTGCTGCCGGAGACGGCGACCGCCTCCGGGGCCGTCATCCTCAGCAGCAAGGACGGCTCGAGCGAGAGCAACGTCATCGCGCTCAGCACAGCCCAGCTGCGGCAGGTTCGCGGCACCGACGTCTCCATGGTGTTCCAAGAACCCTCGACCGCGCTGAACCCCGTCTTCACGGTGGGTTGGCAAATCATGGAGGGCATCCGCGCGCACGGCCAGTTCAGTCGCAAGGAAGCCCGCAAGAAGGCCATCGAGATCCTCGGGCGGGTCGGTATCCCCGACGCGGAAACCCGCGTCGACTACTACCCGCACCAGTTCTCCGGCGGCCAGAAGCAGCGCGTCGTGATCGCCATGGCCCTGGTGCTCGACCCCGGCCTGATCGTCGCCGACGAGCCGACCACGGCGCTCGACGTGACCGTGCAGGCCGAGATCCTGGACTTACTGCGCCGCTGCCGCGATGAATTCGGCACGGCGATCGTGCTCATCACCCACAACATGGGCGTGGTCGCAGACCTCGCCGACCGGGTTGCGGTGATGTACCAGGGCAAGGTCGTCGAAGAGGCGGATGCCCAAACCCTCTTCCGCTCGCCGCAGAACGACTACACGAAGAAGCTGCTCGCCGCCGTGCCTCACGTGGGCCAGGGGGTCGTGCACGCCGCCGCCCGTGCCACGGCCCGCGCGGCCGACTGGGAGCAGCAGGCGCCGGTCGTTGTCGCCGACCAGCTCCGAATCGAATACCCCGGCCGGCTCGGCCGGTCCGGTTTCACCGCCGTCGACGGCGTGAGCTTCCTGATCCGGCCCGGTGAGGTTCTCGGTCTGGTGGGGGAGAGCGGTTCTGGCAAGACCACGATCGGGCGGGCCATCGCCGGCCTGACCCGGGTGACCGGTGGCTCTCTGACCGTGATGGGCCACGAGATGAACGGGTTCAAGGAGCGTGCGTTCCGGAAGTTCCGCAGCGACATCGGGTTCGTCTTCCAAGACCCGGCGTCGAGTTTCAACCCGCTGCTGACCATCGCCGACTGCGTCGCTGAACCGCTGGTGGTGCACGGTCGGGCGAAGAACGCCGCCCACGCTCGCCCGCGGGTCAACGAGCTCCTCGAGGCCGTGCAGCTGCCGCGTGCCCACGGCGACCGTTACCCGCACGAGCTGAGCGGCGGCCAGCGCCAGCGCGCGAGCCTGGCGCGGGCGCTCGCCCTGGAGCCGCCACTGCTGATCGCCGACGAGCCCACCAGCGCTCTCGACGTCTCCGTGCAGGCGCGGGTGCTGGAGCTGTTCGCCGAACTCCAGCGGGAGTTCGGCTTTGCCGCGCTGTTCATCAGTCATGACCTGGCTGTCGTCGACCTCGTTGCGGACCGGATCGCGGTGCTGTACCGAGGAAAACTGGTCGAGGAGGGCACCAGCGCCGAGGTTCTCGGTGCACCCAAGGATCCCTACACCCAGCGGCTCCTGGCCTCCTTGCCCGTGCCGGACCCGGCCGAGCAGGCCCTGCGCCGGGAGGGACTGCGCCGGCTGCGTGAGGCAGGATAGACACATGATCCGCGGCGCCGCACCGACAAGTCCGACCAGTCCGATCTCCACCAGTGACCTGACGGTCGAGTACCCGCCCCACGGTGCCAGCGGCGCATTCACGGCCGTGCGTGGCCTTACCGTGCGGGTCGGGGCCGGCGAGGTGCTCGGACTTCTCGGGCAGAGCGGTTCGGGCAAGAGCACGCTGGCCCGGGTTCTGTCGGGCGCCGCGTTCAGCCACGGCGGCGGAGGCACCGGCGACGTTCGACCAGAGATCACCGGGGGAGAGGCGACGGTGCTCGGGTACCGGCTCCGCGGCATCCGTCGGCGCAAGCTGGCCCGGCTCACCTTCGGGGTGGGGCACCTCGCCCAGGATGCCGCCGACACGCTGCCCTCGACTCTGACGGTGGCGGAGATCGTGGCCGAGCCCGTGCTCGACCGAGACCGGCGCTACGACCGGCACATCCTCGACGAGCAAGTGGCGACCATGGTCGACGCGGTGCGGCTTCCGTTGTCGGTGCTCACCAAATTCCCCTACGAGCTGAGCAATGGTCAGCGTCAGCGGGTGGCGCTGGCTCGGGCGCTGGTATTCGGGCCGTCGGTCCTGATCGCGGACGAGCCGACGGCCGGCGTCGATGCCACCGTCCGCGACGCCGTGGTCGACCTGATCGGCGAGCTGCAGCGCGAGCGGGCCTTCTCGGCGCTGGTGATCAGTTCCGATCTCAGCGTGCTTCGCCGGGTCGCAGACCGAATCGCCGTGCTGCACCAGGGCGTGCTGGTGGGGCTGGGCACGATCGACGAGGTGTTCGACGACCCGTGGCATCCGTATGTCGCCGGCCTGGCTGCGGCTCTGATGGGGGAGGCGCCGGACGAGGAGAACGACGACGACAACTACGATTACGAGAGTGAATCCGACGAACATGTCATCGAAAACTGAATCCGTGCAACACCAGGCCGTTCTCACCGACGAGGTCACGCCCCTTCCGGCGCACCGACGACCGGCCCCCGGTCCGATCACCATCCTGCCGCGGCCGGAACCGGCCTTCTCCCGGGCGGTCGAGGCTGCCGGGGGAACCGTGACGGAGCTCTCCGGCGAGACCCGCGGACTGATCTGGCTGGACTACGGCCGGGCCGACGAGCTGCGCGCCACCCTGCACGCGTATCCCGGCATCGGGTGGGTGCAGCTCCCCTGGGCGGGCGTCGACGCCTTCAGTGGGGTGCTTGCCGGCCTGGACCGCCCGGACCTTCTCTGGACCAGCGCGAAGGGCGCGTACGCGCAGCCCGTCGCCGAACACGCCCTGGCTCTCACCCTGGCGCTGTTGCGGGTGCTGCCGAAGCGCGCTCGGGCCGAGGGCTGGAGCACGCTGTCCGAGGGGCGCTCGCTCTACGGCCTCAACGTGACCATCATCGGCGCTGGTGGGATCGCCCGTGAGCTGATCCGCCTGCTCGCGCCGTTCGGCACCCACGTCACAGTGGTGCGCCGCAGCACCGAGCCGGTGCCCGGTGCGGCTCAGACGGTGGTGACGGACGCCCTCTCCGGCGTTCTCCAGACCAGCGACGTCGTCGTCGTGGCGGCTGCGCTCACGGGCGGCACCCGCCACCTGATCGGCCGGGCCGAACTCGAGCTGATGCGGCCCGAGACCGTGCTCGTCAACATCGCCCGCGGCCCGCTCGTCGACACGGACGCTCTGGTGGCAGCGCTGGCCGCAGGAACCATCGCCGGCGCGGCCCTCGACGTGACGGATCCGGAGCCGTTGCCGCAGGGGCATCCGCTCTGGGCCGAGGCGCGGTGCTTGATCACGCCGCATTCGGCCGACACGCCCGAGATGACCGCCCCGCTCCTGGCCGAGCGGATTCGCCTGAATGTGGGTGCCTTCCTTGCGGATGGGCGGTACGTCGGGGTCGTTGACCCTCAAATCGGCTACTGACGGTTGACGCCGATTTGGCAGATCACCAACTTTTGATAAAGTAACAGAGCTGTTCAAGCGACATTCCTCGATAGCTCAATTGGCAGAGCAGCGCACTGTTAATGCGCAGGTTCTTGGTTCGAGTCCAAGTCGGGGAGCGAAAGGCCACCAAGGGCTCCACCCCTGGTGGCCTTTTTTGTATCCCGTTCACTTCCGTGCGACGCGGTCGCAGAAAAGGCGGCATCCGTGGAGTCCTGGCTCACCGTGAGCACCGTTCTGGCCGTGCTCGTCGTCGGGCTGCTCGCCCTCTGGCTGGTCACCCTTGTCCGGGCCCGGCGCGTGGTCTTCGACCGCACGGCGGCCGAACGGCTACGCATTGACCTGCAACTGTCTCTTGCCGAACAACAGGGCCGGCTCGGCATCATCCGGGATCTTCAGGACGTGGCCGTGCTGTCCGTCGCGCGGCTGATCACCCGTGCCGAAGGTGCCCGCTACACGGCCGAGAGCGACCCGTCCAGCGCCGTGCGGGTGGCGACGGCATTGGTCGACGATGGCCGGGTGGCGCTGGCCGACATGCGCCGCGTGCTGACGATCGTGCGCGAGGGTGAATCTGTCTCCGCCGCCCAGCCGGGCCTGCAGTCGGCGAAGGACCTGTTCCGAGTCATGCGTGACGCGGGCGTCACCGTGGTCTTCACCGAGTCAGGCGAGCGGTTCCCGCTCAAGCCGGGCGCCGAGCTGGCCGTCATCCGTATCCTGCAGAGCGCGCTGGCCAACACCCTCACTCATGGAGGACGAGGCACGGAGGCTCGGGTCACGATCTCGTGGACTCAGGACGGGCTGCAGCTGCTGGTCGCGGATGACGGCATCCGTGCGGTGGCTCGCCGGGACAGTGCCGACGCCGCCGACTTCGCCGCGCGCACGAAGTACACGATCGACGACGACCTCAAGGCGCTGACTGCGAACGTAGCCGGGGCAGGCATCACCCAGATGCGCGAGCGCACCGCGATGTTCGGTGGCATCTTCAACGCCGGGACCGTGCCCGGCGTCGGGTTCACGGTCACGGCCATCTTCCCGTCATTGCGCTTCCACAACGGCATCCACGGAGTGGACCTCGACCGCGGCTGATTCTTTCGCCGGGCCAGCGGATCAGGCCGGGCCTACCTGGTCAATCTTCAAGGTTGTCGACGCCGGGCATCCAGCTGAGCCCGGGCGTGCCCCAGCCACGCTTGCGGGTCACCTTGAAGGCGATCTTGGCGTAGAAGTGCTCGAGGCGATCCACGTACAGGGTGCCGTCGAGGTGGTCGTACTCGTGCTGGAAGATGCGGGCCAGCCAGTCTTCGGCGTGAATCTCGAAGGGCTTCTGCTCAAGGTCCACCGCGCGCAGGCTGGCGGAGGGGGAGCGTAGCAGCGGGAAGCGTTCGCCCGGATAAGACAGGCAGCCCTCGACGTCCTCGTTCTCGTCGGCCTCGCCCGAGGGAACCGGGGTGATCCACAGTTCCGGGTTGATGGCCGCGCCACGCCACAGGTGGCCGTCGTCATCGAGGTAGTTGTAGGTGAAGAGCCGGAGCGGCACTCCCACCTGCGGCGCCGCCAGACCGACGCCGGGCGCGGCATCCATTGTCTCGAACATGTCCCGCACGAGTTCATGCAGATCATCGTCGAAATCAGTGACGGGAAGGGCGGGGAAGTGGAGAACGGGATCTCCTGAAATTGCTATCGAACGAACGGCCATTCTTCAAGGATAACGGGCCGGTTCTCGATAGGCTCGTTTGAGTGAACCCCGACCTGACCGACCTGGCTGCGGAAATCGCAATCAATCCACGTCAGGCAATAGGGATTCCACTCGCTCTGGTGGGTGCCGTATTCCTGTCGCTGGGAGCTCAATTCCAGCATCGCGGCGTCACGAAGGTCGAGGCCAAAACGGCTGAGGTCACCGGGGGACTCAACCCGCGCCAGTTGATGCTGCTGCTCGGTCGGCCTTCCTGGGTCTTCGGCACGATAATGCTCGGGCTGGCGATCGTTTTCCAGCTCTCCAGTCTGGCCTTCGCCCCCATCATCATGGTTCAACCGCTCGGCGCCGTCGCCCTCGTGATCACGTCCATCCTGAACTCCCGCATCACCCGGGTCCCCGTAAACCGCGCGTCGAAGATCGCGATCGCGATGTGCGTCGGCGGCGTGGCCCTTTTCGTCACAGTGGCCGCGTTCACCGCCGTGGACAAACCAGTCACCGACGGCAACCTGATCACGATCCTGATCGTGCTCGGCGTCGTGTTGTCCCTCTTCGGCGTCGCGTTCCTCAAGCTGCGTACCCAGTTCAAGGCGATGTTCTACATTGTCGGCGCCGGGGTGCTCTACGGGTTCGTCGCGACGCTGGCCAAGGTCGTCATCAACCGAACCCAGAACGGCAACTTCGAGTGGCTGACCCTGACCTGCGTCATCGGGCTTTTGCTGGCGGCGGTGCTCGGCGCCTACTTCGTGCAAAACGCTTACGCGTCCGGCCCGCCGGACCTGGTCATCGCCGGACTCACCGTGATCGATCCGCTGATCGCCGTCGGCATCGGCATCGTCGTTCTGGGCGAGATCGAACAGGCTCCGCCGTGGGCGGCTGTCGCCTTCCTCGTCGCGGGTGTCGTCGCCATCGTCGGGGTCTTCCTGTTGGCCCGGTATCACCCTCTCGCCGACGACTGACGGCGCTCCAAGCACTCCGTTGGGCGTCCGCGTGGGCGCGCCGCCCCCGGTATGGCTGTTGCAGCACCGGATTAGAATAGGGTTCTAGAAGACTTCGTCAGCGTACGCGCCGTCGAAAACATGATTTCTCGCCGGATGACGAACTCCGGCTCACTTACGTTGGGACATTGTCTTTTGTCAGATTTGACCGATTTGCCGAGCGAGTCGTGCCCCCGCGAGCCGGCGAAGAAGCCTCTCCGCATCCTGATCGCGGCGGACACCTTTGCCCCCGACGTGAACGGCGCGGCCCGGTTCGCCGAGCGTCTTGCCGCCGGGATGGTGGGCCGCGGGCACGAAGTGCACATCATGGCTCCAGCCGCGTCACGCAAGTTCGGCACGTGGACCGAGGTGCATGAAGGCCAGCCGATGGTCGTGCACCGTCTGCAGAGCTGGCGCTGGTACCCGCACGATTGGCTGCGGTACGCCCTGCCGTGGTTCATTCCGCGAGAGACGCGGAAAATCCTTGATACGGTCAAGCCGGATGTCGTCCATTTCCAGTCCCACATCAACGTGGGTCGTGCCGTCACGATCGAGGCAGCGAAGCGCGGCATCCGCATCATCGGCACGAACCACTTCATGCCAGAGAACATGCTGGAATTCACCCTTGTCCCAAAGGGCCTGCACGATCGCCTCATCAAGGCCGCCTGGCGGGCTGCGAGGCGTACCTACGGCCGGGCGGAAGCGGTCACCACACCGACCCTGCGAGCCGCCCAGTTCCTGGAGCGCTACACCGGCCTCGAGGGCGTGCTGGCGATCTCATGCGGCATCGACGCCCACAACTACTCGCCGACTTTCGCGCCACGCACCGAGAACCGCATCCTTTTCGTTGGCCGCGTGACCGGCGAGAAACAGATCGACGTGCTGCTGCAGGCCGTGGTCCTGCTCTCGCCCGACCTCAATGTGAAGGTGGAGATCGTCGGTGGCGGCGACCAGAAGCGCAACCTCGAACATCTGTCGCAGACGCTCGGACTCAGTGGTCGGGTCACGTTCACGGGTTATGTGACGGATGCCGAACTGGCGACCGCCTACACCCGCTCGACGGTGTTCGCGATGCCGTCGATCGCGGAGTTGCAGAGCATCGCGACTATGGAGGCGATGGCGTCTGGATTGCCGATCGTGGCCGCCAACGCCATGGCGCTCCCACACCTCGTGCACGATGGCCAGAACGGCTACCTGTTCGAGCCCGGAAACGCTCAGGACCTCGCCGACAAGCTCACGACAGTTCTGACGGCCGCACCCGACGACCTGAACGCGCTCAAAAACAGTTCCCTCCGGCTCATCGGTGTGCACGACATCAACCGCACCCTGAACACGTTTGAGTGCCTGTATCGCGGGGAACCGGTTATCGACGCGGTCACTTCCGACGCGGCCGCCCGCGGCGCGGAGTAGGCGGGCGAGCCCGCCTTTCGAGCCTGTATCGTTGAACCCGGTGATCAACCCGATCACCACAGAATCGGTCGCACACTCGTCAGAGCAGTTGCGTCGATTGGGGCGGTAGCTCAGCTGGTTAGAGCAGCGGACTCATAATCCGTCGGTCCCGGGTTCAAGTCCCGGCCGCCCTACTTCAATATGCTGGTCAGAGGTCATATTTCTTTTTTCGTTTATTTCGTGTTTGAAGTCAGCTACCTAAGTCATTTCGTGGGCGTTTTTTCAATCCCCAAAGAATGACTGATGTCCGCGGAATCAGGCTCTGGAGAAGCTGCTTTCGGGCCTCATTCTTGATGAGTTTTTGGCTGGTAGAACACGGGAAGGCGGGAACGGTGATCGTTCCCGCTGCGGGGCTGCGCGACAACGACCTCATTCCCGGATCGTCGAATTCATCGTAGAGCAAGACGGCGACGTCCTCGAACTCCTGCTAAACGGACGCATCTGTTCCTCCAAGAGCACTGGGAACACGCGCTGCACGCAAGTACAGATTCCGGTGGGCGGTCGATGATGATGATCAGCCGGGCGGAGTTCTCGACGCCGGCCCTAGTAGTCAGTTCAAGTGTGATGCCACTTCGCCCCAAACCGGCTTCTTCGATCCTCATAGGAATAGACGACGCTGAGTGGACCTGGGATCCCAGCGTTCCTCATCGGAGGGAACAACGACGTCCTGCAGAGGCCGTCGATCGTTGATCGTTGTGCGTCGAGAGCGTCCTTCGTGGACGACCAGTCCATGGCCTCTAGGTACGTGTACTCGTAGAACACAACTGAATAAACTCCAGCCGGCAGCCCGCGGTCGCCTGTGGATTCCTCCAATGATCCGCTGATGCTCACTTCGGAGTACAGCCCCGGAAACTGGCCCCTAAACTGCGGGATGGTTGCCCTCTCCGCCTCGACCTAGGCAAGCAACGCCTCCGCGTTCTCGACTTGCGCGTCGTCAGCCTGTGCGGTGCGCTGCTCGGCGTACGAACCAGAGCCCGAAGGCACGGAAGCCGACGAGCACGCGGTGGGTTTGTCGGCTGGTTTATTGATCCATGCCGTCTCGGGAATGGACAGGATCTTTGGTGCCTGATTGGTGCTGAATCGCTCGGGGAAGCGTTTCCGTGCCGGGTCACGTCCCGCTGAGTGGTGGAATTTCTCGACACCATGCAGGTCAGTAGTTTAGGCGGCGGCGAGTTCGGGGAGGATCACCGCCTCGTCGAGGACCTCGATGGGGTTGTTCATGGTGGCCAGCTCGAGCATTGATGCTTCGGAGAAGTAGCGGCGTTCG
>NZ_SOGC01000038.1:0-131857 GCF_004402765.1 Cryobacterium sp. TMT2-17-1 | reverse complement strand
AGGGGTGACTGTGCACGGGGTGCCTGCGCGAGGGGTGCCTGCGCGAGGGACGGCACCGCCTGCGGTGAGGCGGTGGGGTGGTGCGGAGTGGGGGCTCCAGCCATGCCTACATCGTATACACGTTCTAAGTTGAAGTCAATAGATGAGGTAGGATGACTGTCGAGTTTCGTTTTCCTGTTCTAATCGATTCGGTGACAGAAGGGGGTGGCGACGCGGGGCACGGATGGTGCGGCGCGGGTTTGCAGGCTGGACTGCCGGGTTTTGGCACGCTTAACCACCGGCGGCGAGCGCAGCCAGCCCGGGGCATCCGTCGTGACGTCAACTCGGAGAAATACGCGACACGCCGGAACTGATGGCGCCCAAACCGGCGTTTCCTAAGATTCTCCGCGTTTACGTGCCGACGGATGCGGGTGGCGGGCCCGGTGACGGGTACCTCCGACGGGCGCTGCGACGGCTGTCCGCGGGAAACCCATCCGCTCCAGGTCGGCAAAAAAGATCGGCCGCACAACCTGAGCTGCGCGGCCGATCCTGGAACTATACGGTCGGCTGGACTACACCGGCGAGGGCATCGTGAAGCTCTTTGGCTTCAGCGTCGTTCACAGAGACGACAAGTCGACCTCCACCTTCGAGCGGAACACGCACGATGATAAGGCGCCCCTCTTTTACAGCCTCCATTGGCCCGTCTCCGGTCCTTGGCTTCATGGCCGCCATGAACTCCCCTTCCATTCATTCGTCTGAACTTCTATTATCTGCCATTACGGGCTGAGACTGTAATTAGGGAGGTGTCCAGTCCGCTCCGTCGACCCCCCAGCACAGCAGGAGCCAGCCCCACTGTCCGGCGATGAACAGCAGCACGATGCCCACCCGGTAGACGGCGCTCCGCGGCTGCGCCACGGCACCCAACAACGGAAACATCGGCATCAGCAGGCGGAAGGTGCTCGACTGCGGGAAAAACACCGCTAGCAGGTAGAGGCCGTAGCTGGCGAGCCAGAACCGCAGGTCAGTGCCCAGTCGGCGCACCGCCGGCAGCAACAGGGTCAGGCCGAACGCCAGGATGAGCCCCGAGACAACGATGATGCCCAGCGGCATCCCGAGCCACCAGACACCGCCCTGGAACCAGGCGGTGAACGGAACGAGCTCCTGGTAGCCGATGTAAGCCGACCGCCAGGCCAGCTCGGTGTCGGTGTAGGCCGTGATCGACCCCGTGGCGATCCAGGCGATGGCCGGCCAGGCCAGGCCGGAAATGCCGCTGAACACGGCAACGGATGACGCCAGCAACCGTTCGCGCACCGAAAACGGGTCTTTTGTCCGGGCAAGCCAGCGGTGCACGACGTGCAGCCCCAGGGCGAGCGCGAAGGCCAGGCCGCTGGGCCGGGTCAGCGCCATCACGGCGATCACCGGGAACAGCAGCACATACCGCCGCTCGAGCAGCAGGAGAAGAGCCAACGTGAGCAGGAAGAGGTACAGCGACTCGGCATAACCGAACTGCAGCACGGGCGACAGCGGGGCCACACAGAACAGCACCACCGCGAACAACGCCGTCCCGGAGGCCTGTACAGTGCGCATCAGCCGGTAGAACAGCAGGGCGGCGCCGAGGCTGGCGGCCAGGGACACGAATACGGCCACGGGTGCCCACGGCTGCCCGAGGAGCACCATCAGCAGGCGCACGACCACCGGGTAGCCGGGCATGAAGGCCCAGGCGTTCTCCGCGATCTCCCCGCCGGCGGTGAGCGGCAGTGTCGACGGGTAGCCCGCGACGGCGACGATGTTGTACCAGCGGGCGTCCCACATGTTCGCGAACTCCGCGTAGCCGGGTGACACGCCCGTCCACGGGTTGGCGCCCTGCACATTCGCAAGCAGTAGCACCAGGGTGGTCGTGACGAGCCGGGACGCGGCCCAGATCAGGGCGACCAGGGCCCACCACGGCGTGAGCCGGTAGCCGGCCTTCCAGCCGGACGACGCCACGGCTACCCGACGCTTGTGGTCAGCCACGCGCGAAGGCCGTCCTCGCAGTCCGTGATCTGCGCCAGGGCGACGCGTTCGTCGTCGGCGTGGGCCTTCAGTGGGTCGCCGGGGCCGTAGTTGACGGCGGGAATGCCCAGGGCGGAGAAGCGGGCGACATCCGTCCAGCCGTACTTGGGCTTGGCCTCGCCGCCGACCGCGGTCAGGAACTGCAGGGCCAGCGGGGCATCCAGGCCCGGCCGGGCACCCTCGGCCCGGTCGACGACGGTGATCTCGTAGCCCGCGAAGAGCTCCTCCAGGTGCACGATGGCCTCCGCCGAGGTGCGGCTGGGGGCGAACCGATAATTGATGTGCACCATGCACTCATCGGGGATGACGTTGCCGGCGATGCCGCCGCCGATGCCGACGGCGTTGAGGCCTTCGCGGTAGACGAGGCCTTCGACCTCGACCTGCCGCGGCTCGTAGGCCGCCAGGATGTCGATGACGGGCCCGATCTTGTGGATGGCATTGTCGCCGACCCAGCTGCGGGCGGAGTGGGCGCGCAGCCCGAAGGTGCGGATCTCCACGCGCACGTTTCCGTTGCAGCCACCCTCGATCTGGCTGTTTGTGGGCTCGCCGAGGATGGCGAAGTCCCCCGCGAAGAGGTCGGGCCGGTTGAGGGCGAGGCGGCCGAGACCGTTGAGGTCGTCGGAAACCTCCTCGTGGTCGTACCACATCCACGTTACGTCGACGCTGGACGCGGTCAGTTCGGCGGCCAGCTTCAGCTGCACGGCCACGCCGGCCTTCATGTCGACGGTGCCGCGGCCCCAGAGATAGTCGACGCCATCGATGGTCTCGAACCGGGTCGGCAGGTTGTCGTTCAGCGGGACCGTGTCGAGATGGCCGGCAATGATCACGCGCTGGGCCCGACCCAGGTTGGTGCGGGCGACGACGGTGTCGCCGTCGCGGATGATGTCGAGGTGCGGGTACCCGGCCAGCGCGCGTTCCACCGCGTCTGCGATGGCGGCCTCGTTACCGGACACCGACTCGAGGTCGCAGAGCGCCCGGGTGAGCTCGATCGAGGTCGCGGACAGGTCCAGGTTCACGGTGTTTTGGGGCACTCTACTAACCTAGAGCCATGACCTCCGCCGTGCCCCCGACATCCGTTTCCCCCTCGAACGCGTGGGGCTACGGCCTCGCCACCGTCGCCGGCGACGGCACGGTGCTGGACACCTGGTTCCCCGAACCTCGGCTCGGAACCCTGCCGGCCGGCCGCGACCGCTGGATCGTGCCGTCTGAACTCGAGGAATTCGCCGGGGTGGACCCGAGGCGAATGGTGCGAATCGAGGCCGTGACGATCGAGATCGACCTCACCGCTGCGCCTGCCGGAACGTCGGATGCCTACCTGCGCCTGCACCTGCTGTCGCACCTGCTGGTGCGCCCGAACACCCTCAACCTCGACGGCATCTTCGGCCACCTGCCCGCCGTGGTCTGGACGAATGCCGGCCCGATGCTGCCCGCCGACTTCACCCGACTGCGGCCGGCCCTGCAGCGCCACGGCATCCAGACGACCGGAATCGACAAGTTCCCGCCGCTACTGAACTACGTCACGCCCGACCGGGTGCGGATCGCGGACGCGTCCCGGGTGCGTCTCGGGGCGTACCTCTCCCCCGGCACCACGGTGATGCACGAAGGTTTCGTCAACTTCAACGCCGGTACCCTCGGCACCTCGATGGTCGAGGGCAGGATCTCTCAGGGTGTCGTCGTGGGTGACGGCGCCGACATCGGCGGCGGTGCCTCCATCATGGGCACGCTCTCCGGCGGCGGTACCGAACGGGTGTCCATCGGCGAACGGGCCCTGCTCGGGGCCAATTCCGGGGTGGGCATCTCGATCGGCGCCGACAGCGTCGTCGAGGCGGGGCTCTATGTGACCGCCGGCACCAAGGTGCTGCTGCCGGGCCAGCCGCGCACTGCCGACGGCACGACGCCGTCGGTGAAGGCCGTCGAACTCTCCGGGGTCGCGAACCTGCTTTTCCGCCGCAACTCGGTCTCGGGCGCGGTCGAGGTGCTGGCGCGCACCGGCACCGGCATCGTGCTGAACGCCCAGCTGCACGCCTGACGCCGGGCGGCCGGTCCGACGCTCGAGCGCGACCGAAACAACCCGCACGGCGGCGCCTCCGCTGAGTACGCTGCCAGTCGCAAGGGAGTGGCGTGGGAACGACACACCCGACCATCATCGCCGAGGCGCCGCCCGACTACAGCCCCAGGTCCCTGACGAATTCGACGGAGATTCCGCTCGAAATCGCCCTAAACAGGCCGGAAACCGGCATTTTCGGCAGAATCTCCGTCGAATTGGTTCGATCCCGGCAGCGGGGGCGCGCGGTGCCTCGCGGCGGCTAGCGGCGCGGGAAATCGCGGGCCGGCGACCCGATGTAGAGCTGTTGCGGGCGACCGATCTTGGTCGTGGGGTCCTCGTTCATCTCGCGCCAGTGCGCCACCCAGCCGGGCAACCGGCCGATCGCGAAGAGTACCGTGAACATGCTGGTCGGGAAGCCCATCGCCTTGTAAATGACGCCGGTGTAGAAGTCCACGTTCGGGTAGAGCTTGCGCTCCCGGAAGTAGTCGTCGTTGAGCGCGATGTGTTCGAGTTCCTTGGCGATGTCCAGCAGGTCGTCCTTGACGCCCAGTGCGGCGAGCACCTCGTCGGCGCTCTCCTTGACCAGGGTCGCCCGCGGGTCGTAGTTCTTGTACACCCGGTGGCCGAAGCCCATCAGGCGAACGCCCTGTTCTTTGTTCTTGACCCGTTCAACGAACTTCTCGACGCCTTCGCCGGATGCTTTGATCTCGCCCAGCATCTTGAGCACGGCCTCGTTGGCGCCGCCGTGCAGAGGCCCGGAAAGCGCGTTGATGCCCGCGGAGACCGACGCGAACAGGTTCGCCTCAGTGGAGCCGACCAGGCGAACGGTCGAGGTCGATGCGTTCTGCTCGTGGTCCTCGTGCAGCATCAGCAGGCGCTCGAGGGCCTTACTGACGACCGGGTTCACCTCGTAGGGCTCGGCGAGTGTGCCGAAGATCAGCCGCAGGAAGTTGTCCACGTAGCCGAGCGAGTTGTCGGGATACAGGAATGCCTGGCCGATGCTCTTCTTGTAGGCGTACGCCGCCATCACGGGCAGCTTGGCGAGCAGGTGCACGGTGGCCAGCTCGACCTGCTCCGGGTCGTTGGGCTCGAGCGCATCCTGGTAGTACGCGGCCAGCGCCGAGGTGCCGGCGGAGAGCACAGCCATCGGGTGCGCGTTGTACGGCAGCACGTCGAAGAGGCGGCGCAGGTCTTCGTGCAGCAGGGTGTGCCGACGGATGCGCGTGTCGAAGGCCTCGAGTTCGCTCGCGCTAGGAAGGGAACCGTAAATCAACAGCCAGGCGGTCTCGAGGAAGTTGGAGTTCTGGGCGATCTGCTCGATCGGATAGCCCCGGTAGCGCAGGATGCCCTTCTCGCCGTCGATGAACGTGATCGCCGACCGCGTGGCCGCGGTATTCACAAACCCGGAGTCGAGGGTGATCAGACCCGATTTGCGGGTCAGCGTCGAGATATCGATGCCGGAGGCGCCGGCCGTGCCGCGCACGATCGGGAACTCGGCGGATCCGCCGGGGAACGACAGTGTCGCCTGCTTGGGTTCGATGGATGGCGTTCGCTCGGCGATGTCGCTCACGGCGGCTCCCTGGGTCTGACTGAGTGTCACTGGATATCACTACCTAACCGTCTGGTGGCTGACCGTCTGTGGCGATGGGCCACAGCACACCGGTGTGTCTGGAGACGTCAACGCGGATACAGCCTAATGGCCGCAACCGCCTACTGTTGCATCCACCAAGAATGTCCACTCTTCATTGGAGAGAGTTGACATTTCCCGACAGTGGGGCATTAGCCAGCGTGCAACCGAGTCGCAGCCGCCGCGATGCGTTCGTCCGTGGCGGTGAGGGAGAAGCGCACGTGTCTCGGGTAGCCGTCGCCGTAGAACGGACCGGGTCCGGCGAGGATACCCCGCTCGGCGAGCCGCCCGATCGATTCCCAGGCGGGGCGCCCCTCGGTCGCCCAGAGGTAAAGCCCGGCCTCACTGCGGGTGATGCGGAAGCCCGCCGCCACCAGTGCGGGCAGCAGCACCTCGCGGCGCGCCTGGTAGCGCCGACGCTGCACGATGACGTGTTCGTCGTCGCCGAGCGCGGCCACCATGGCGGCTTGCAGCGGCGCGGGAAGCATGAGGCCGGCATGCTTGCGCACGGTCAGCACCCGGGCGAGCAGGTCCGCGCAGCCGGCCGCGAACGCGCCGCGGTAGCCGGCCATGTTCGACTGCTTGCTCAGGGAGTAAAGCGCGAGCACATCGTGCCGGTCCTGCCCGATGACGCGGGGGTCCAGGATGCTCGGGGTCGGCCGGGCATCCCACCCGTCGGTCCAGCCGAGCTCGGCGTAGCACTCGTCGGAGACGATCACCGCGCCGAGTTCCCGGGCGCGCGCGACGGCCGTGCGCAGCGCGTCGACCGAGAGAACCCGGCCATCCGGGTTGCCCGGGCTGTTCAGCCACACCAGCTTCGTCGTCTCGGGCCAGTCGGCGGGGTCGTCGGCGGCGAGGGCGTCCGCTCCGGCCATGGCCGCGCCGATGCTGTACGTCGGGTACGCGGCAAGCGGATGCACAATGGTGTCACCCTCGCCGAACCCGAGCATGAAGGGCAGCAGGGCCACTATCTCCTTCGACCCGATGGTCGGCAGCACGTTCTTCTCGGTGAGGCCGGTGACGCCGCGCCGGCGCTCGTACCAGTCGATGATCGCCCGCCGCAGCTCCGGCGTGCCGGCGGTCTGCGGGTAAGAGTGGGCGTCGGTGGCCTGGGCCAGCGCTCGGCGGATGACCTCGGGCGTCGGGTCCACCGGCGAACCGATCGACAGATCGACGATGCCGCCCGCATGGGCCCGGGCCCGGGCGGCGAAGGGGACCATCTGGTCCCACGGGTAGTCGGGGAGCGGCTTCAGCATGGCTGAATCAGACCTGGGGAGGCAGCACGGCAATGATGGGGTGGTCCTTATGGATCACGCCGACCTTGGCCGCCCCGCCGGGCGAGCCGATGTCGTCGAAGAACTCGACGTTGGCTTTGTAGTACTCGGCCCACTGCTCGGGCACATCGTCCTCGTAGTAGATGGCCTCGACCGGGCAGACCGGTTCGCAGGCACCGCAGTCGACGCACTCGTCGGGGTGGATGTAGAGCGAGCGGTCACCCTCATAGATGCAGTCGACCGGGCACTCGTCGACGCAGGCGCGGTCCTTCACGTCGACGCACGGCAGAGCAATGACGTATGTCACGTTGGAGGGCTCCCTTCACAAGCGAATATCCAGTCTATGCCGAACGCGGACGGGCCGGGATTCGTGGCCAGGCCAGCACGATCGTGGCCACCAGGGTCGGCACGACGGTCCAGAGCAAACCCGGAATCCCCTCGGGGACCAGGACAGAGCCGCCGGTGCTGCGCAGAGACAGGATGAAGATCGTGCCGAGGAGGCCGATCGCGCAGGAAAAGACGACCAGGCGGTCCCCCAGCATCAGCCGGAGACCTGCCAGGAGCGTCATGATTCCGGCCAGGGCCAGGATCAGCCCGATCGGGATCGTCACGGGCCCGATTGGGAGGGTGGCCTGGTGCGCGATCGTGCCGAGCACGCCGAAGGCGGCCCCGGTCAGGAGGGCGACGACCGCGGCCAGGCCGCGGCTGAGCAGCCCGGGGGTCGCGTCCGGGTCGGGAGCGTGCGCCAGGGGCAGCCGCAGGAAGGTCTCGGTGCCACCGATCGTGACCGGGCGGTCCGCCGGGTCGGCCGGGTCGGCCGGGTCGGCCGCGGCCACCGACTCGACCGGCACGACGGTGTGGTCGGTGACGCTCCAGCGGTGCGCATACGCGGCGAGGGCGCGCAGCTTCTGGTCGACCTGGCCGCTCACATCGATCGCGACGAGCCGCTGGCCGACGGCATCCGTCACCTGGCGGTGCTCGAAGACCGGCACATTCAGGCTGTCGGCGGCCCCGGCGGCCGCCCGGCGGAGGGTGTCGTCGTCGGCGCCGATCACGACCGCGGTGGCGTGCACGTCCGCGAGCACGTCGGCGACGGCCTCGGCCAGTGACTGCGCCCCGGATGCCGCGGGCAGCATCCGCCAGTCGCTTACGTCGAGCGCCGCCATGGCTGCGCGCACGTCGGAGTCGTCCGCGGAGTGGGAGTCCGTGGAGCCGAACAGAACGACGACCTCGGCGTCGTCTGACCGCAGCCGGGCGATGGTTCCGCCGGTCAAAAGGGATTCCTGACCGGGCCGGTCGTGCACGAACACGACTCGTTCTGCGCTGCCGGACATGACCATTGCTGAGCTCCACGGAGTTGGGACGGGCGGACACCCGCGCATGAATGATAGCTGGACACGATCGCAGAACCGAAGCTGGAGTCAGGATACTAAGGTTAGCCTCACCAAACTTCTCCCTCAAACCCAGGAAGCCTTGTGCTCGCGCAATTACCTGATCGGCCTCCGTGAAGGCCTCGAAGTCGCCCTCATCGTGACCATCCTCGTGGCCTACGTCGTGAAGGTCGGCCGCCGGGACGTGCTCCGGCGTATCCGGACCGGATGCAGCCTCGCCGTGCTGCTGGCGCTCGGCATCGGCGGGCAGCTCACCAACGGCACCTACGGCCTGTCGTTCACGTCCCAGGAGGCCATCGGCGGCGTGCTGTCGATCGTGGCGACGGGCCTCGTGATCTGGATGGTGTTCTGGATGCTGGCGCGAGCCCGCAACCTGTCCGGCCAACTCCGGTGCAGCATCGACCGGTCCCTTGTGGGCTCGGGGCTCGGCCTCGTGGTCCCAGCACCAGCCCCGCGTACGAGCACGCCGCCGAGACCGCGGCGCTCCCCGCTGACCCAGCCCCTTCCCGAACCTTGTGCTAGGGACTCCTATGAACGCCCGCCTCGTTCCCCTCGCCGCAGTTTCCGCGTTCGGCCTGCTCGTCCTCACCGGCTGCGTCGCCAACGCGCCGGCCGGTTCCGCCGGGGCGTCCGTCACGGTCGACAGCAGCGCGGATGCGGCACCGTCTCGGCCGAGGAAGCCCCCGTCGGCAACCTCAGCTTCAGCATCACCAACTCGGGCGACCAGGTCACGGAGTTCTACCTGCTCGCCGATGACGGCCTGCGCATCGACGGCGAGGCCGAGAACATCGGTCAGGGACTCACCCTCGACCTGGTCATGCAGCTGGCCGCCGGCGAATACGTCACCGCCTGCAAGCCCGGCATGACCGGTGACGGGATCGGCAAGGCCGGCTTCATCGTCACCGCCTCCGACCAGGTTGTCGCGGTCGACGACGACCTCGAGGCGCAGATCGAGACCGCCAACGTCAACGACGCCTCCTCTGTGCGCGACCAGGTGGCCCAGCTGGTCACCGGCACCGACTGGCACCAATCGAGAAGGACCTCTGGCCGGCCGACGCCGAGGCCGGTTTTCTCGCCTATCCGGCCGCGGAGCGCCGACGCCTCGCCGACCGCCTGATGCAGGACACCGCGACCCTGAACGAGGAAGTGCAGACCCTCTCCTGCACGCTGTCGCAGCAGACCAACGGCGCGATCGGCCTTCTCGACGAGGTCGCCACCGGCAAGGTCGCCACCGGCAAGGTCACCGGCGAGGAGGAGTTCTGATCGCACACCGACCTCTGGGATTTCCAGGCCAACGTCGACGGTGCCGCGGTGCTCTACGCCGGCGTGCGGGACATCCTGGTCGACAGGGATGCCGCCCGCGCCGATAGCCTCGACACCGAGTTCGCCGCGCTGCAGACACTGCTTCACCCCGTACACCGAGCTGAGCGAGGCCGAGATCAAGGCCCTCGCCGACCAGATGGACGCCCTCGGCGAACCGCTCAACCAGCGGACCGCAACCCTGGTGCTCTAGGTGACCGGGCAACAGCAGCCCGCGGCCTGTCACGTCGCGGGCTGCTCGGCCTCGGCGTTCGACGTTTCCGCGGGCACCATCAGGTCCGGGTTGGTCGACTGCTCCGCGACCGGACCGATGCCGCCGCCGCCATGGCTATGGGGCGTGACATCGGCGATTTCGGGGCCGTCAGCGGCCCTTACGACGCACCCCGGAGGACACCGGCGAGGCGCTCGGCCTGCCGGCCTCCGGGCTGACGATCACGTTCGGGTTCGGCCCGAGCCTGTTCGAGAGCATCGACGGCGCCGACCGTTTCGGCATCGGGAGTCGGAGCCCGGTCGAGCTGGTCGAATGCCGCACTTCCCCGGGGACAGGCTCGAGCCGGGACGGAGTGGCGGCGACCTCGGCATCCAGGCCTGCGTGGACGACCCGCAGGTGGCCGTGCACGCCAGCCGCAACCTCTCCCGCATCGCCTTCGGGCGCGCGGCCTTCCGCTGGTCTCAATTGGGGTTCGGACCCACTTCCTCGACGAGTACGGCGCAGGCCACGCCGCGCAACCACTTCGGTTTCAAGGACGGCACATCCATTATCACGGCAGAGGAGCCGGATGCCGCCGCCGACCATGTCTGGGTCGGCGGCGGAGACGGGCCCGCCTGGCTGGCCGGCGGCTCCTATCTGGTGGCCCGGCGCATCCGGATGACCATCGAGTCCTGGGACCGCACCATCCTGCGCGAGCAGGAGGCCGTGTTCGGCCGCAAGAAGGGCGAGGGTGCCCCGCTGTCGGGCGGCACGGAGTTCACCGCTCCGGACTTCGCCCTCACCGCTCCGGACTTCGCCCTCACCGGCCGGACAGACCTGCCGCTGATCGGCGCGACAGCGCACGTGCGCCTGGCCCGGCACGACGCTCCGAACGAGTACATCCGCCACGTCGGGTCAGCCCTCTGCGCCGTCCCGCCCGGGGCCGCTTGGGGCCGCCCGCGGCTCCTACGCGGGTGCCGCCCTCTTCGCCTGATCCCCCGCGGCTGAGTGAGCCTGCCTTTCGGTCGGCCTGACCCGGTGCAGCAACTCCGGCCCGAACGAATTCGACGGAGATTTTGCCCGAACCGCGCCCAAACACGACAAAACAGTCGTTTTTCGAAAGAATCTCCGTCGAATTGGTTCTCAGCTAGGCGGCCGGGGACACCGTGTAGAGCACACCCTCGGGAGTGCCGGCGACGACCACCGACCAGGTCTCGTTCGTCAGGGCCGCGACGCCGGCATTGCCGACGTTCGCGGTGGCGGCGTTGTCGGCGCTGAAACCGGCAGCCTCGAGCATCGCCGTGGCGTCGGCCAGCGGGTCCGCGGCGCTGGTGGTGACGGTGACGACCCAGCCCCGGCCGGCGTCCGCGGTGTTCGCTGCCCCGAAACCGAGATCCCCGTCGATCACGGGGATCTCTTTCGGCCAGCCCTCGGGCAGCTGCCCGCCCAGGCTGACATCGCCTCCGGTTGCCCCGTTCACCGCGCCGTCGACCGCGGAGCCGACGGCCTCGCCGGAGCATCCGGACAGCAGGGCCACGCCCGCGACGGCCAAGGTCACGGCCAGCACACGTACTCGGTTCAACTGCATCAGGGATCCCATCCTTCGGTTCGATCGTTCACGTGCTTAAAAGCGCGAAACCGCAGGGGCAGCACTATGGAAAACCATAACCGCACCCCTACGGTTTCGCTCGTCGCGGCCGCTCAGCCGCACGGTGGCGACGGTTAGTTCGCGTCCTGCTTTTTCAGACGCGAGACGTTGCGCTGACGTGCCGAGGCGGCCAACTCGACCTTGCGGATGCGCACGACGGCCGGGGTGACCTCGACGCATTCGTCTTCACGGGCGAACTCGAGGCACTGCTCGAGCGTGAGCTGCTTGGACGGGGTCATCGACTCGAACGTGTCGGAGGTGGACTGACGCATATTGGTCAGTTTCTTTTCCTTGGTGATGTTCACATCCATGTCGTCGGCGCGCGAGTTCTCGCCGATGACCATGCCCTCATAGACCTCTTCGGTCGGGTTGACAAAGAACGACATGCGCTCCTGCAGAGCGATGATCGCGAACGGCGTGACCACGCCGGACCGGTCGGCGACGATCGAGCCGTTGGTACGAGTGGTGATCGTGCCGGCCCAGGCCTCGTAGCCGTGGAAGATGGCGTTGGCGATACCGGTGCCGCGGGTGTCCGTGAGGAACTCGGTGCGGAATCCGATCAGGCCACGCGACGGAACGATGAATTCCATCCGGACCCAGCCGGTGCCGTGGTTCGCCATGTTCTCCATGCGTCCCTTGCGGGCGGCGAGCAGCTGGGTGATCGCGCCGAGGTACTCTTCCGGCGAGTCGATAGTGAGGTGCTCGTACGGCTCGTGAATTTTGCCGTCGACGCGCTTGACGACGACCTGCGGCTTGCCGACGGTGAGCTCGAAGCCTTCGCGTCGCATCTGCTCCACCAGGATGGCGAGGGCGAGTTCGCCTCGGCCCTGGACCTCCCAGGCATCCGGGCGTCCGATGTCGATAACGCGGAGCGAGACGTTGCCGACGAGCTCCTTGTCGAGACGGTCCTTGACCATGCGGGCGGTGAGCTTGTGGCCCTTGACCTTGCCGATGAGCGGCGAGGTGTTGGTGCCGATCGTCATCGAGATGGCCGGGTCGTCGACCGTGATGGTCGGCAGCGGGCGCGGGTCCTCTGGGTCGGCCAGGGTCTCACCGATGGTGATGTCGGCGAATCCGGCGACAGCGACGATGTCGCCGGGGCCGGCGCTCTCGGTTGGGTAGCGGTCGAGCGCCTTGGTGATCATGAGCTCGGTGACACGCACATTTGCGATGGTGCCGTCGTGCTTGATCCAGGCGACCGTCTGACCCTTCTTGATGGTGCCCTGGAAGATGCGCAACAGTGCGAGACGGCCGAGGAACGGCGAGGAGTCGAGGTTGGTTACCCAGGCCTGCAGCGGGTGCTGGTCGTCGTAGACCGGCGCTGGAATGTGCTCGAGGATCGCTGCGAAGAGCGGCTCGAGGTCTTCGTTGTCGGGCAGCTGGCCGTTCTCGGGACGGTTGAGGCTGGCGGACCCGTTACGGCCGGACGCGTAGACGACGGGCACGTTGAGAACCAGGTCGAGGTCGAGGTCGGGCACATCGTCGGCCATGTCGCTGGCGAGGCCGAGGAGCAGGTCCTGGCTTTCCTCGACGACCTCGTCGATGCGAGCATCGGGACGGTCAGTCTTGTTCACCAGGAGAATGACGGGCAGGTGGGCCTCGAGCGCCTTGCGCAGCACGAAGCGGGTCTGCGGCAGCGGACCCTCACTGGCGTCGACGAGAAGCACAACACCGTCGACCATGGAGAGGCCGCGCTCGACCTCACCGCCGAAGTCGGCGTGGCCGGGGGTGTCGATCACGTTGATGGTGATGGGGCCATCCTTGGCGTGGATGCCCTTGTAGGAGATCGCCGTGTTCTTGGCGAGGATGGTGATGCCTTTTTCGCGCTCGAGTTCGTTCGAGTCCATGGCGCGCTCTTCGGTGTGTGAGTGCTCGGCGAACGAGTTGGTCTGCTGGAGCATCGCGTCGACCAGCGTGGTCTTGCCGTGGTCAACGTGGGCTACGATCGCGACATTTCGGAGGTTATTGCGCGTGGCAATCGCCATGAAGTAAATCCTTACGAAGAATGGATGCCGCAAAGTACCGCATGCGACGAAGAATGGATGTGTGTGGTCAAAGTCCGACCCAACGGACAATCCTACCGCACTCTCCCCGTCCGGGGGCTGAGAGTCCCTCGGATCCCGACTCGGAGCACGAAAAACGGGGCGGAGGGCTCAAGTCCCCGTCCCGTCCTCCGTGCTGTGTTGCGGGTGTGTCCGCCACTGGGTGGCCCTGTGGTTGACGAGGCCGGACTTCACGGCGTACACGTTCGGCAGCGGCGCGATCGGGATGATGGGCACGTACGCGGCGAGGACCGTGTTGATCTCGTTGGCGATGACGATGCGCTTGTCGGTGTCGAGCTCCGTGTTGGCCACGTCGTAGCCGATTGCGTCGCCCACGTTGTCTTCATATCCCTTTTGACCCGGCATAAAGATGAAGTTGCCCTGGGTGGTGGCGTCGACGCCTACCGGCGTGTTGACCGACTCGGAGATGAGACCGCGGTTGACGGCGTGGCCGATGGCGCGCCGCAGTTCGACGTCCGCGAGCGGGCCCTTCGAGCCGTTCATGGTGACGTGGGTCCAGGTGAGGCCACCGGATGCCTGGATCTCGGCATCCGCGCGCTTCTCAGCCCTCTGGTCGGCATCGGCGTTCGACGAGATGTGGAGCAGGTCGGTTTCGGAGTTGCCGAACGACGTGGCTGCCGATGCGCCGCTGGCCGGCAGCACGCTCGTGAAGATCGACGCCCAGTCGGCGTTGATCGAGTCGAACGTGACCGTGAAATCGAATTCGGTTCCGGTGGATTCGATCGCGCTGATCTGGTCGAAGATGGCCGTGGAGGCTAGGGAATACTCCTCGTTGGTGCCGTTCATGGCCGTCCAGGTGGACACGTAGTCCTTGTACGTGATCGGAGTGCGCTCTTCCCAGACCGCGGCCGGGTTGAGCTCGGATCAGACCAGGGTGCCGGGAACGGCGACGATCTGCGTACAACGATGCGAAACCATGAAGACTCCCCCATCGTTCCCCCCGCCGGGATACCGGGGGAAGGAACTGCTCTTGTGTGCTTGAGGGGAGAGCCTATGCCTGCGTGAAGCGACTCTGCCCCAGATGCCAGTCTGGGGCACTTTAAGACGGAAAATGTAACAGTTTTGAAACTTTGAGGGCTCAATGCGCAAGAACACGATCTGTCTTGGAGCAAAGCTCAGGCGCAACCAGAAAATTCAGGCCAGCGACGACCACGCCAGCTGAACGGCCGGCCCGAGGACGAGCACGGCGCCGACCAGGAACGACCGTCGATGCCAGCGGCGCACCACTCGCTCCCCGGCGCGCTGCGGAGCCTCGTGCCGGTCCCAGAAGCCGCGGATGGCCCGGTGCGCGGACGACCCGGTGATCCGCCCGCTGGCCTCCCGCACCTGCCCGACCGCCCGAGAGGTCTCCGGCGAAGTCGCCACCGACGACCGGACAGCGGACGGTGCACCCCAGCACACGAGGCGTTCGCCCGATCGGGTCACCACGACGACCTGGTGCCGAAGCACCCGGAACCCGGTCAGCGGCCAAACTGGAAGTTGCCACCGGGGATGGCCGCGAGCAGCTCCTGGGTGTAGGCCTCGCGAGGACTGTCGAAGACCTCGTCCGTGGACGCGGTCTCGACGATCTTGCCCTTCTGCATGACGCAGACGTTGTCGGCGACGAGCCGCACGACCGCGAGGTCATGCGTGATGAACAGGTAGGTCAGGCCCAGTTCAGTCTGCAGCTCGGTGAGCAGGTTGAGGATCTGTCCCTGCACGAGCACGTCGAGGGCGGAGACCGCCTCGTCGAGCACGAGCACGTCCGGCTTGAGCGCCAGGGCGCGCGCCACGGCGATGCGCTGGCGCTGCCCACCGGACAGTTCGCTCGGGTACCGGTACCGGGTGGCCCAGGGAAGGGAGACCTGGTCAAGCAACTCGCGCACGCGGGCCTGCCGCTCCGCGGCGTTGCCGATCTTGTGGGCCAGCAGGGGCTCCGCGATCGTGTTGCCCACGTTGTACTGCGGGTCCAGGGAACCGTACGGGTCCTGGAAGACCGGCTGAACGCGACGCCGGAACTTGAGCAGCGCCGCACCCTTGAGCCCGGCGACATCCTGGCCGTCGAATTCGATCTGCCCGCTGGTGATGCTCTCCAACTGCAGGATGAGCTTGGCCACCGTCGACTTGCCCGACCCGGATTCGCCGACGAGCGCCGTGGTGGTGCCCTTCTTGATGGCGAAGGAGACGTCGTTGACGGCCAGCAGCTCGTTGTACCTCAGACCCTTGGTGCGGATGCGGTACATCTTGGAGATGTTCTGCACCTTGATCAGGTCCTGCGTCGCCGCCGCCTGCTCCCGCTCGGCCGCACGGGCCACGAGGGTCGTGTCGAGCGATCCACCGGAGAAGATCTCCACGTCGTCCGCATCCTGGCTCTTGGCCGACTGGATGCGGCGCGACGCGAGGCTCGGAGCCGCGGCCACAAGGCGCTGGGTATAAGGATGCTGCGGGTTGGCGAGGATCTCCAGCGACGGCCCGGATTCGACGACCTTGCCCTTGTACATCACGACGAGCTGCTCGGCCCGCTCGGCCGCGAGGCCGAGGTCGTGGGTGATGAACAGCACCGAGGTGCCGTAGTCGCGGGTGAGGGTGCCGAGGTGGTCCAGGATCTGACGCTGCACCGTGACGTCGAGCGCCGAGGTGGGCTCGTCGGCGATCAGGAGCTTCGGCCGGGCGGACAGGCCGATGCCGATCAGAACACGCTGGCGCATGCCGCCGGAGAACTGGTGCGGGAACTGCTTGAGGCGGTCCTCCGCGTCGCTGAGGCCCGCCTCCTGCAGCACCTGGATGGTGCGCTGACGCGCCGCCTTGCCCTGAGCCACGTTGTTGGCCCTGATGGCCTCCTCGACCTGGAAGCCGATGTTCCAGACGGGGTTCAGGTTGCTCATCGGGTCCTGCGGCACGTAGCCGATCAGGCGACCGCGCACATCCTGCATCTGTTTGTCCGACAGCCCGGCGAGGTCGCGGCCCTCGAACAGGATCTGTCCGGCCGTAATCTTGCCGGTACCGGCGAGGAGCTTGATGATGGCCTGCGCGGTCGTGGTCTTGCCCGAGCCGGACTCCCCCACGATCGCCAGCGTCTGACCGGCATACAGGGTGAGGCTGACCCCGCGCACGGCGGGGACGAGGCCGTGCTGGGTCTGAAAACCGACCTCGAGGTCGCGGATCTGGAGCAGAGGCTCGGTGGAAACGACGGCGCTCTCGCCGATGGATTCGATGACGGTCTGGCTCATCGGCGGGCCCTCGCTTCGGGGTCGAGGGCGTCGCGCACGACGTCGCCCAGCATGAGGAACGCGAGAACGGTCACGGACAGTGCCGCCGCAGGGTAGAGCAGCACCTGCGGGTTGGTGCGGAGCGAACTCTTCGCCGCGTCGATGTCGTTACCCCAGGACATGATGCCCGGCGGGAGGCCGATGCCGAGGAACGACAGGGTGGCCTCGGCCACGATGAACGTGCCCAGCGAGACGGTGGCGATCACGATCACGGGGGCGATCGAGTTCGGCACGACGTGGCGCAGCAGAATCCGGAATTTGCTGACGCCCAGGGCGACGGACGCCGTGACGTAGTCCGAGTTGCGGGCGGAGAGTACCGCGCCGCGCATGATTCTCGCGATCTGCGGCCAGGCGAAAAGCGACAGCACGAGTGCGATGGTGACGGGGGTGCGCTCCGGCAGGACCGACATGAGCACGATCGCGCCCAGCACGGTGGGGACGGCGAAGAAGATGTCGCCGATGCGGGAGACGATTGAGTCGAGCACGCCGCCGTAGTAACCGGCGAGCGCGCCGACGATGATTCCCGTGAAGGTCACCAGGATCGTGGCGAGCAGGCCGACGGTGACCGAGGCCTGCGTGCCGAAGATGATTCGCGCGTAGATGTCGCAGCCCTGACGGGTGTAGCCGAGCGGATGTCCGTCTCCCGGACCAGCGTGGCTGTCGCCGAGGTCGCACTCGGTGGGCGACACCTGGGCGAAGAGGCTCGGGAACAGGGCGACGATAACGATCAGGAGGATCAGGGCCGAAGAGATCCAGAAGGTGGGCCGCACGCGCATGGCGTCCCAGGCATCCGCCCAGGTGCTGCGGGCCTTCTGCGATTCATCGAGGCGGTCGACGACTTCGACCGGGGTTTCTTCGAGCGCGGCCACGTAGTGGGTCTGCGCGTTCGGGTTCTTATTTGGCATAACGAATCCTCGGGTCCAGAGCTGCGTAGAGGAGGTCGACGAGCAGGTTGGCCAGCACGAAGATCACGACCATCACCGCGATGAACGACACCACGGTGGGTCCTTCGCCGAGCTTGATCGCCTTATAGACGGTGCCGCCGACGCCGTTGATGTTGAAGATGCCCTCGGTGACGATGGCACCGACCATCAGTGAGCCGAGGTCGACGCCGAGGAAGGTGACGACCGGGACCAGGGAGTTGCGCAACACGTGCACGCCCACCACCCGGCGGCGGGAGAGCCCCTTTGCTGTGGCGGTGCGCACGAAATCCGCACTGAGGTTGTCGGAGACACTGGCCCGGGTGAGCCGCACAATGTAGGCGAAGGAGACGGAGGCCAGAACAAGGGCCGGCAGCAGCAGTTCACTCAGGGGAGCTTCGCTGCTCACCGTGGTGCGCGCCCAGCCGAGCTTCACCGCGAAGACGTATTGCAGCACGAAACCGATCACGAACGTGGGGACGCTGATCAGGAGGAGGCTGACCACGAGGGCGCTGGTGTCGAAGAGCTTGCCCTTGCGGAGCCCAGCGACGAGACCGACGAGGATGCCGAAGATGGCTTCTATGGCCAGCGCGAGCAGGGCCAGACGGGCGGTGATCGGGAAGGCCTTCGCCATCACGTCGCTGACCGGGCGGCCGGAGTAGGTGGTGCCAAGGTCACCCTGGAAGAAGTTGCCGATGTAGATGAAGTACTGCACGATGAATGGCTTGTCCAGGTTGTACTGGGCGCGGATCTGCTCGATCACTCCAGGAGCCGGGGGCCGATCGCCGTACAGGGCCGCGATGGGGTCTCCGGGAAGAGAGAACACCATGAAGTAGATCAGGAGTGTCGCACCGAAAAACACCGGGATCATCTGGAGCAGGCGTTTGCCGGTATACCAGATCATCAGGTCCCCAAGCCGGAACGTATGTACATGAAATTCACAATCACTGGTTGAGTCTAGTCACGTGTGGGGTCCGGGGCTGTATGCCCCGAACCCCACACGTGTTATCTGTTTACTGCTGACGAGCTGGTTGAACGAGAGCTACTCGCTCTTGGTGATGTCGGTGTACATCGGCACGGAGTCCCAGCCGAAGACGACGTTCTCGACCGACTCGGACCAGACGCCACTGACGTTGGAGTACCAGAGCGGGATCGTGGGAAGGTCGGCGAGGAGGACTTCCTGTGCTTCCTGGTACTTCGCGGTGGCGTCCTCGACGGAGGACGCGGCCGCGCCTTCCTTGAGCAGCGCGTCGAACTCTTCGCTGGTGTAGTCCTCGTAGTTCGAGCCGGCACCGGTCTGGTACAGCGGAGCGAGGAAGTTGTACAGCGACGGGTAGTCACCCTGCCAGCCGGCGCGGGTTCCACCGGTCAGCTTGTCGGCGGAACGGTCGTCGAGCGCCGCAGCGAACGTCGGGTACGGCTTGCCGATGGCTTCGATGCCCAACGTGTTCTTGATGCTGTTGGTCACCGCGTCGACCCAGGCGGCATGGCCGCCGTCGGAGTTGTAGGCGAGGTCGAACGTGCCGGTGTAGGGTGCGATCGCGTCGGCTTCGGCCCACTTGGCCTTGGCTTCTTTCGGGTTGTATTCGAGGACTTCGGCACCCTTGAGGGAATCGGAGTAACCGTCGATGACCGGCGAAGTGAAGTCGGTCGCAGGGGTGCGGGTGCCCTGGAAGATGACGTCCGTGATTTCCTTGCGGTCGATCGACATCGAGATGGCGGCGCGTCGCAGCTTGCCCTCCTCACCACTCCAGTGCTCGAGGTAGTACGGCATGTTGAAGCCCTGGAAGATGGCGGCCGGCTGGTTCACGAAGCGGTCCGGGAAGTCCGACTCGTAGGACTCGAACGCGGCGTCCGGGACGGCGTCGAGCACGTCGAGGTTGCCACCCTGGACATCCGCGTACGCGGCGTCCATCGAGGCGTAGAAGACGATGTTCAGGCCACCATTGGCGGGCTTGCGCACGCCGTCGTACTCGGGGTTGGTGACGAGGTCGATTCCGACCTCGTGCTCCCAGGCGCCCTCTTTGGCCAGCATGTACGGGCCGTTGCCGATCGGGTTCTCGCCGAAGGCTTCCATGTCCTCATACGCGGCGGAGGGCAGCGGCATGAACGCCGTGTAGCCCAGGCGCAGCGGCCAGTCGGCCTCGGGCGAGGCCAGCTCGACCGTGAAGGTGGATTCGTCGACGACCTTCAGACCGGTCAGTTCGGCGTCAGCGTCGTAGCTGAAGCCGGCGATGTTGTCAAAGAAGTAAGAGGCGCTCTGAGCGTTGCTGAACTTCGCTCCGAAGTTCCAGGCGTCCACGAAGGAGTCAGCCGTGACGGCCTCGCCGTCGGTGAACTCCCAGCCGTCGTTGAGCGTGACGGTCCAGTTCTGGGCGTCGTCGGACTCGATCGACTTGGCGACCTCGTTCTCGATCTCGCCTTTGGCGTTGTACGAGACGAGCCCGGCGAAGATCGAGGTGGTGATCTTGCCGCCTCCGGTCTCGGTGGTGTTCGTCGGGACCAGCGGGTTCTGCGGCTCGGATCCGTTCGTGGTGATGATCGCCGCGGTGTCACTCTCTGCCGGGGCGTCTCCGCTGGCGCAACCGGAGAGCACGAGGGCTCCCGCGGCAGCCAAGGCGATGGCAGGTATGCCCAGTCTCCTGATTTTCAATTTTCCTCCAGTGCACAGGGAAATGCCGCGTGACCCTCAGGCGAGCAGACATCTCGGATATACCGACTTTAAAGAGTGGGCGCGGACTTCGCATAATCTATTGGGGAAACGTTACAGATGCGAAACAAACTGCGCAGGATAGTTGCGCCACAGCAGGTTCTTGCGCGCAATCCGCCCACCGAATTCAGCAACCTGCACGTTCCGAGCAGTGGGAGGATGGGAGGATGATCGTGACCGCCCACGCACGCCCTCCGCTGTTGATCTTCGACGGCGACTGCGCGTTCTGCACGACCTCCGTGAACACCATGAAGCGTCTGATTCCCGGCATGCCGGCTTCCGCTCCCTACCAGTGGACCGACCTGACGTCCTATGCGCTGACGACGAAGGATGCCCAGTCCCGGGTTTGGCTGATCGTCGACGACCACCGGTTCGGCGGCGCCGCGGCCGTGGCCGCCCTGCTTCGGCACCAGCCTAATGTGCTCATGCGCGTCTTGGGCTGGCTCGGCACCGTGCCGCCGTGGTCGTGGGCGGCCGAAGTGGGCTACCGGCTCGTGGCGCGGTACCGCCACCGGCTGCCCGGGGGAACACCGGCCTGCCGGATGAAGCCGGGCGCGTGACTCTGCGCGGCAATCGAACCGGGCTCCGCTGGGAGGTGGGGATCGTCCTCGGAATGTCGCTCGGGGCATCCGCGCTCTACTCGATCATTTCGATCATCGCCCGGCTGACCGACGCCAGGCCGCTCTCGGAGCAGTCGGCGACCCTGAACGGGTCGCAGTCGCCGCGGGAATGGCTCGACTTCAGCTATCAGTTCCTCGGCATCTTCTTCGCCCTGTTCGCCGTGGCCCTGGTGCTCTACCTGCTGTGGCTGCCGGGGCAGAGCCCGTTCCGGCGGCTGGGCTTCGACTTCACGCAGCCGGGGCGCGACCTACTGCGCGGTTTCGGGCTGGTGCTCGTGATCGGTATCCCCGGACTGGGGCTCTACCTCGCCGGGCGGTCCCTCGGCTTCACCGTGGCGATCGTGCCGTCGCCGCTCGACACGTTCTGGTGGACGATCCCGATCCTGGTGCTCTCGGCACTGCGCTCGGCACTGGTCGAGGAGCTGATTGTGGTCGGCTACCTGTTTACCCGGCTGCGCGAGCTGGGTTGGTCCACCTGGACCATCATCGTGTCCTCGGCGCTTCTGCGCGGCAGCTACCATCTCTACCAGGGCATCGGGCCGTTCTTCGGCAATGCGGCCATGGGGGTGCTGTTCGGCTGGTGCTATCTGCGTTGGGGACGCACGATGCCGCTCGTGATTGCGCACTGGATCCTCGACATAGTTTCCTTCATCGGGTACCCGCTCGCCCTCACCTGGTGGCCGGGGCTCCTCGCCCCCGCTGGCTGACCTGCCGGCCGACCTGACCTGCCTGACCTGCCGGCCGGCCGGCCTGCGAATTCGACGGAGATTTTGCCGAGAATGGCGCGAATCGGGCCAAAACCTGGCCGGACAGGCAAAATCTCCGTCGAATTCGTTAGGGAGTGGCGGTCTACTCGAAGGCCTCGGGGGGCGGGCAGGCGCAGACGAGGTTGCGGTCACCGAAGGCGTTGTCGATGCGGCGCACCGGCGGCCAGTACTTGCCACGGATGAGACTGCGCACCGGGTAGACCGCGGTCTCACGGTCGTAGGCGTGCGTCCACTCCCCCTCGATCACCGACTGTGCAGTGTGCGGGGCATTGTGCAGCGGGTTGTCCTCGGCAGGCCAGCGGCCGGCGGCTACGGCATCCGCTTCGGCCTTGATCGCGATCATGGCCTCGACGAACCGGTCGATCTCGCCCAGGTCTTCACTCTCGGTGGGCTCGATCATGAGCGTACCGGACACCGGAAAGCTCATGGTCGGCGCGTGGAAGCCGTAGTCGACGAGTCGCTTGGCCACATCATCGACGCTGACCCCGGTGGCCTCGGTGAGCGGGCGTAGATCGAGGATGCACTCATGTGCGACCAAGCCGTTGTCACCGGAATACAGCACCGGGTAGTGAGCCTCGAGGCGCTTGGCCACATAGTTGGCCGCGAGAACCGCGGCGCCGGTGGCCGCGTGCAGACCCTCGGCCCCCATCATGCGCACATAGGCCCAGGAGATCGGTAAAATGCTCGGGCTGCCGTACGGCGCCGCCGAGACCGGCCCGCCGGAGTGCACGACCGTGCCGCCCACCGTGCCGTTGTGCGTGCCGCCGACCGTGCCGCCACTTTCATCGACACCGCCGTCGACCGCCGCCGCATCGCCGGAGGCGAGGAGGTAGTGCTCGTCGCTCTGAGCGAGGGGATGCCCCGGCAGGAACGGAGCGAGGTGCGCCTTGGCCCCGACCGGACCGACGCCCGGCCCGCCGCCGCCGTGCGGGATGCAGAACGTCTTGTGCAGGTTCAGGTGCGACACGTCGCCGCCGAAGTCGCCGTAACGGGCGAAACCGAGCAGGGCGTTCAGGTTGGCGCCGTCGACGTAGACCTGGCCGCCGGCGTCGTGCACGGCCGTGCAGATGGCGCCGACCTCGTGCTCGTAGACGCCGTGCGTCGACGGGTAGGTGATCATCAACGCGGCGAGGTTCTCGGCGTGCTTCGCGATCTTGGCGCGCAGGTCCTCCAGGTCGACGTTGCCGAGCTCGTCGCAGGCGACGACGACGACCTTCATGCCGGCCAGCACGGCGGATGCCGCGTTGGTGCCGTGCGCGCTGGACGGGATCAGGCAAACCGTGCGCTGGGTATCCCCGGTGGAGAGGTGGTAGCCGCGGATCGCGAGGAGCCCGGCGAGTTCACCCTGGCTGCCGGCGTTGGGCTGGAGGGACACGGAGTCGTAGCCGGTGACATCCGTCAGCCAGGATTCGAGCTGCCGGATCAGTTCCAGGTAGCCCTCGATGTCGGCACGCGGCGCGAACGGGTGCAGCCCGCCGAACTCGGGCCAGCTGACGGCCTCCATCTCGGTGGCCGCGTTCAGCTTCATGGTGCAGGAGCCGAGCGGGATCATGCCGCGGTCGAGCGCGTAGTCGAAGTCGGCGAGGCGCTTGAGATAGCGCATCATGCTCGTCTCCGAGCGGTGCGTGTTGAACACCGGGTGGGTGAGGAACTCGCTGGTGCGATGAAGTTCGGGCGGAAGGCCGGCCTCGACCATGCTGAAGTCCACCAGGCCGAAGGCATCCCGCCCGCCGAACGCGCCGACGACCAGGGCGAGATCCGCGAGAGTCGTCGTCTCGTCGACGGCGATGCCGACGGTGTCCGCGTCGACCAGGTAGAGGTTGACCCCGCTGGCGGAGGCGGCCCGGGCGATCTCGGCGGCGCGGCCCGGAACGGAGGCACGGACCGTGTCGAAGAACGTCGCGGTGACAACGTCGACACCGGCGGCGAGGAGAGCGACGACGAGTTGCCCGGCGCGCTCGTGCACCTGGGCGGCGATCTTCCGCAGGCCGTCGGGCCCGTGGTAGACCGCGTACATGCCGGCCATCACGGCCAGCAGCACCTGGGCGGTGCAGATGTTCGAGGTGGCCTTGTCCCGACGGATGTGCTGCTCACGCACTTGCAGCGACAGGCGGTAGGCCGGGTGGCCGGCCGCGTCAACGCTGACGCCGACCAGGCGGCCGGGAAGCTGACGCTCGAGGCCACTGCGCACGGCCATGTAACCCGCGTGCGGACCGCCGAAGCCCATCGGCACGCCGAAGCGCTGGCTGGTGCCCACGGCCACGTCGGCGCCGAGCTCGCCGGGCGAGGTGATCAGGGTCAGGGCGAGCAGGTCGGCGGCGACGACGACAAGCGCCCCCTGCGCCTGGGCGGCGGCGATAACGCCGGCCGGGTTCCAGACCCGGCCGGATGCGCCGGGGTACTGCACGAAGAGACCGAAGTACTCGCCGAGGTCCTCAGCGGACCCAGCCAGGTCGACCTCCACGAGGTCGATCCCGACGGCGGCCGCGCGATTGCCCAGCAAGGCCTTCGTCTGCGGCAGCGCGTCGGCGTCGACGAGGAAACGGGTCGACTTCGACTTCGACGCCCGACGGGTGAGGAGCATGCCCTCCACCACGGCGGTCGACTCGTCGAGCATGGACGCGTTGGCCGTGGAGAGTCCGGTCAGGTCGGCGATCATGGTCTGGAAGTTGATCAGCGCTTCAAGACGGCCCTGGGAGATTTCGGGTTGGTACGGAGTGTAGGCCGTGTACCAGCTGGGATTCTCGAACACATTGCGCTTGATCACGGCCGGGGTGACGGTGTCGTAGTAGCCGAGACCAATCATGGACCGCTTCACGGTGTTGCGGCCGGCGAGGTCCCGCAACTCCGCGATGGCCTCCCGCTCGGTGGCGGCGGGCGGCAGGGTGCTATCACCGATGGTGCGGAACTGGTCCACCTGGATCGATTCGGGCACGGCCGCGTTGACGAGGGCGTCGACCGAGTCGTAACCGAGGATCGACAGCATGCGGGACTGCGCGTCGGCATCCGTGCCGATGTGGCGCTGAGTAAAGGGCTGTGACATGTGTGCGGAACCTGGCTTTTCGTTTTCGTTACTCGCCGATGAGGGCGGAGTAGTCGGCGTAACTGAGGAGAGGAGGCAACTCCGCGAACGTGACCTTGAGCAGCCAGCCGGCGCCGAACGGGTCGCTGTTGACGAGCTCGGGGCTCTCGACGACGGCGTCGTTGGTCTCGGCGACGGTGCCCGTGACAGGGGCGAAGAGCTCGCCGACCGACTTGGTGGACTCGATCTCGCCGACGACGGTGCCGCCGGCGACATCGCTGCCGACGGCTGGCAACTCGACGAAGACGACGTCGCCGAGCTTGTCGGCGGCGTAGGCGGTGATGCCGACGGTGGCGGTGTCGCCGTCGACGAGAACCCACTCGTGCTCGGCGGTGTACTGGAGTTCAGACTGTTCGGCCATGGGGGTGTTCCTCTCGAGGGGTGGACTATTTCTGACGCTTGAAGAACGGAAGGGCGGTCACAGTTGCGGGGATGCGGGTGCCGCGCACATCGACGAAGACCTGGGTGCCGAGTCGCGCCAGGCCGGGAGCCACGTAGGCCATGGCGATCGGATGTCCGAGCGTCGGCGACAGCGCCCCGCTCGTGATCACGCCGTCGGCCACGGTCGCGTCGGCACTGCGATACACCGGGTAGTCGGCGCGCCCGGCACGCTTGCCGGCAGATTCCAGTCCCACGAGTACGCGCGCCTCCGCGCTGGGACCCTCTTCGCTGGCCTCGCGGCCGATGAAATCGACCTCCTTGGCGAGGTTCACAACGCGGCCGAGTCCGGCCTGCGCCGGGTAGGTCGAGGTGCTCAGTTCGTGGCCGTAGAGCGGCATGCCGGCCTCGAGACGGAGGGTGTCGCGGCTGGCGAGCCCCGCCGGCACGAGGTGGAAAGAGGCGCCCGCCGCGCGGAGCGCGTCCCAGAGCGCCGCGGCATCCGGCACGTCGACATAGAGTTCGAAGCCGTCTTCACCGGTGTAGCCGGTGCGGGCAATGAGAACGCGGCCGGCCTGGAAGGCACCACCCAGGGCGCGGTAGTACTTCAGCGCTGACAGGTCGCCGTCGACCGTGAGGTCCGCCGTGGCCTCGAGGATGGCGCGCGAATTAGGCCCCTGCACGGCGATCAGGGCGACGTCGTCACTCTGATCGGTGACGGTGACGTCGAAGCGGGTGGCCCGGGCCGTGAGCGCCTTGACCGCCGGGAAACGGTTGCCCGCGTTGGCGATGACGAGGTACTCGTTCTCGGCCGTGCGGTAGACGACGATGTCGTCGATGATGCCGCCGGCACGGTTGAGGATGAGGCTGTACTTGGCCTGCAGCAGGTCGATCGTGGAGAGTTGGCCGGCGAGGGCATAGTCGAGGAACGCTCCGGCGTCCGGCCCGGCCACCAGGATCTCGGCCATGTGCGAGAGGTCGAAAATGCCCGCGCTGGTGCGCACGGCGTGGTGCTCGGCGAGATCGCTCGAGTAGCGCACCGGCATCTGCCACCCGGCGAAGTCCGTGAAACTGGCGCCGGCATCCACGTGCGCCAGGTGCAGCGGGGAGAACCGCTCCACCGTGGGGGTTGAATCGGTGTGGGCTTCAGTGTCCGAGGTCATGAGTTCTCCAGGTTGTCGCCGGCCGGGGGCCGAGCAAGAATCTCCGGGGCGCGATCGATCGATCGTACCCCTGGGAACTCCCCCTCTGTCGTCAGGCCTGAGAGCTTCACCGCAGCCGTTGGTCGGGCGCGATTTTCACCGTGGGCGAGCCGCTGTCGAGCCGCGACTACTTTTCAGAGTGGCCAGTTCGATGCGGTACGAGTACCTGAGAGATTGTCGGGGAGGATTGCTCCTTCGGTGTTCGACTGCCTGAGGGCGCCGAACTCTCCCGCATCGACCTTGATGGCCCTATATTCACTTGAGGGTGTGCGCTCCGAGCCTAGCGCGTGCGGGCCCGGCAGCGCGGTGCGGCCGCTTCCGTTGCCTCCCGGCGACACCTCCAGCGGGAACGCGTACCCTTGTCACTTCGCCCGCGATTCGTGCGGCCCACACAGAAAGGCGTTCCGTGGACATCACACTCCTCCGGCATTTCATCGCCGTCGCCGAGGAGTTGCACTTCCCGCGCGCCGCGATGAACCTCAATATCTCCACCCCGAAATTGCGCTCCTCGATCGCAAAACTCGAAGCGAACATCGGCGTCGTGCTCATCGACCGCACCACGGAGACCACCCGGCTGACCGCGGCGGGCAACCTATTTCTCACGGATGCCCGCACCGAGCTGGCCGCCTCGGATGAGTCCTGGAAGCCGCCGCTTCCGGCGGGCGGAAAGGCCAAGGCGGCGAAGGGCAAGGGCCGCGCGCCCGAGGTGAAGGGCCAGCCGCGTCCCGGCAAGCGCCGCCAGGGCCGCTAGCCCGCACGCTCGACTTCGGACTCTAGACGCCGGCCGAGGCACGGCGCCAGGCCGAGAAACTGGCCACCGATCCGCTGTGCGGCGGCACCAGCCACGGCCACGGATGCAGCACGGCCGCGCCCTCCGCGTACCGCGCAAAGCTGGGTACCGGCGCAAACGTGACTGCTGCGTCGAGGTCCGGAACGATCACTCGCGGGTCACCCAGGTACACGACCACCTCGCGACGCCGGGCCAGATCCTGAAGGGTTTCCACTGTGAAGATCAGTCTTTTGCTTGAGAGCCGCAGCCTGGCCAGGGCCGGCTCGTCGAAGACGAAGGCGGCCGGGAGTGCGGGATGCGCCGCAAGGGCCGGATCGGCGTCACCCAGGGAATCCACCGTCAGCAGCACCGACCGGGGTGCGCGGCGGCGCACGACGTCGGTAGGCCCCTGCGTGTCGGACAGGTGCGGATCGTGCGTGAGGTTCGCCGGCGCATCCGTCACCGGCACTGGCGCTGCCCCCACCGGAAACTGCTCGATCGGGCAGGCCCGGGCGAGCGGACAGTCCCGGCAGAGCTGCGGCGCTCGTTTCTCAACCTGCCAGCGGGCGAAGCCGTAGGCGGAGCCGGTGCCGGCACCCACGGTCCACTGCCAGCCCAGGAGGTTGGCCGCGCGGGAGCCGTCGAGCAGGTGCCGGTAGAATTCTTCCTGGCCGGCATGCCACCCCGCGCCAGACCGGACCGTGTACTGGGAGGCCAGCCACATCCGGGTCTGGTTGACCAGCCAGCCGTCGGTTTCCAGTTCCGACACGACCGAGTCGATGCAGTGCATCCGGTGCGGCCAGGCCTGGGGTTCGAATTCTCCGGACCAGGGTGCCGCAAAGCGCAGGTTTCGGTGCAGGGCCACACCCACACGCGCATAGAGATGTCGGGCGTATTCCTGCCAGAGCAACTCGTCCCGGAATTTGCGGGTATCTCGGGCAGGTCCGTCTGCGACGTGCTCCCAAGCCCGGCTAAGCGGCACCAGGGAGTGCCGAATGTACGGTGATAGCCGGGATGCCCCGCGATCGATTTCTGGCAGCACCTGGCTGCGCCTAGCCGCATAGCCCGCGACCGAGAATGCCGCGAGGGCACGGTCGGCGCTGGTCTGGCCACCCCGGATGCTCGGGCTCGCCCGCACCTCGTCGTCGACCAGGTGGTGCAGATGGCGCCGCACCACGGCATCCGCGGTTCCGTCATTCAGAGCGATGAGCACACCTGATTTTAGACCCTGCCTGAGGGGCAGCAGAAAGCGAAACGGGCCTGGGCCGGTCACGATCAAAATGATCGCGATCGGCCCAGGCCTGTTGGCGGTGAGCAGGTGGCCGGGTAGGCCTACTTGTTCCGCACGTGCACCGGGGCGGCGATCTCCTCGGCCTCATCGACCGATAGTTCAAGGTGTGCGAACGCCGGGTCATCCGCGAACGATTTCATCCGCGCAATCCGGTAGATGATCAGACCGTAGAGGGCCTTGGCGAGGATGTCGGCGACCGAGTATCCGATCTGTTTGCCGACCCAGGCATCCGAGCCGTCGATACCAAGCATGGGCAGTAGGTAGGCGATCGGGTAGACACCCCAGGTCAGCAGCAGAAGCAGACGCAGCTGGCTGATCGTGCGGCGCACACTCCGCGGCTGGCGGTCGAGGGACTTGGTCAGTTCGATGAACAGAACATAGAGGATGTATGCGAACGGGATGGTGGAGAGCAGACCGAAGATTCCGCGCACCCCGTTGTCCCCGCTGAGCTCGCCGGGGTACCCGAGGATGATCATCAGGGCCGAAGCCGGAATGAGCCGGTACAGGAGACTGGTCTGCACCTTGCGGGCCAGGGCGAGAACCGCGATCAGTTCGAGCAGCAGCAGGGGAACCGTGAGCAGCCAGTCGACGTAGCGGTAGCCCTCATTGAAGGACTCCCCGGCGACCTGCACATAGTTGCCCGCCCCGCCGATGGCCTCGGTGACGAAGGCCGCCTTGAAGGAGTCGAAAATGCGGAAGTAGTGGTAGGCGGCAATCGCACAGACGATGGCCGCGACGGTCATCGCCTGACGGTACCGGGGCAGGACCCGCTTGAGCGAGATGATGATGAAGATCGACGTGAACAGCTGTGACGCGATGACGAGCGAGAACACGTTGTAGACGGTGTCGTATTGAATCTGGGTGAGGGAATCGGGAATCACGTTGTCCTCCGAATAAGCGAGAAAGAACAGGAAAGAGCCGTGCTGTAGAGCTTTGCTGTGTTTATTGATTGATCAGTCATTTAACTGCCTAGCTGACTGCTGTCTAAAAATTTAGTACGAGTTTCCTGAATCTTTGCATAGAGTATGCCCCCAGTCAAAAGGTCAATAGCAGGAAGACAGATGACGGCCCCTCGGAGCACGGAAGAGCGGGTTCTCCGGCAGGGGGTCGGCCGATCCGGTACGCGCCACGTCGGTGAACACCCCTCGCCTGACAGCGTGGTGCTTGAGCAGGTGGTTGCGGATGGCGCGCAGCCGCTACACGCTCGGTGACCTGGTCGACACCAGGCCGGCCGCGCCCAAGCCGATGAAGATGGCCGTGCGAATCAGCAGACGCACCATGACTACCCCTTCTTGACCGCGGCCTTTGCCGCGCGCTTGGTTTCCCGCACCCGGGTCAGCGATTCGGGGTCGACGATGTCGGCGACGGACCGGAACGAGCCGTTCTCGCCATAGGGCTCGGAGGCCTCGCGCCAGCCCTCCGCGACGAGCCCCTGACGCTTGCCGAGCAGGGCAAGGAAGATCTTCGCCTTCTGCTCGCCGAATCCCGGGAGCGCTTTCAGGCGCCGCAGGATCTCGGCGCCGTCCGGGGAGTCGGCGGTCCACAGGGCGGACGCATCACCCCTCCAGTCTGAGGCGATCACACCCGCGAGGGTCTGCGTGCGAGCGGCCATCGAGCCCGGATAGCGGTGCACGGCCGGCGTGGCCCGGAACACCTCGACGAGTGCGTCGGCGTCGAAGCCGGCGATGGTCGCCGGATTGAGCGTGCCGATCCGGTCGCGGATCTTGGCCGGACCGGCGAACGCGGTCTCCATCGCGATCTGCTGATCCAGCAGCATCCCGAGGAGGAGCGCGAAGGGGTCATCACTGAGCAGGGCGTCGGCGGCGTCGTCGCCGGTGAGGTACAGAATCATGCGCCCATTGTGCCACCGGCGGCGCGCCGGCGGGACTCCCCTAGACTCGGCGGATGTCCCGCCTCGTCGTCGTCCTCCCGCTCACGGCGCTCAGCACCGGCGACAGCTTCCCGGTGTCGGAATGGCCATTGCACATCACCGTGCTGCCCCCTTTTCACACGGATGTCGCGGCATCCGTCATCGCGGATGTCATTTCCGGCGTCGTCGCCGCCACGGCATCCGGCCGCACCGCCCTCACGGCGGTCGCGGGTGCCGACGCGCTCTTCGGCCGGCGCGAGGACGTGCCGGTGACGCTCGTCGGGGACGATCCACGCCTGACCCGGTTGCACCGCGCCCTCATCGAGGCTGTGCGGCCGCTTGCCTCCATCCCCGACGAGCCCGCGTTCACGGGTCCCGGCTTCCGGGCCCACATCACGATCAAGAACGGCGCCCGGGTGCACGAGGGCCAGCGGCTCGCTCTCACCCAGATCGCCCTCGTGGACATGGCGCCCCGATCGGCGGCGAGCGGCCGCACGGTGCTCGCCACGTTCCCGTTGCCAACTGCCGTGTGAGCGCAGTCACCCGGTCGGGTGCAGCGGGTCTGTGCGCCGAGTTCGACGACTGCAAGCGAGGTCGGCGCCTCTGCCGGGCAGGTTGCCGGGTGGGAGGCGATCGCGATGCTCGGCAGCCGATTCGGCGGGCACGCGGAATACGTTTGCATCCCGCAGGATGGCGCGATCACGGCGAAGCCACGGAACATGACCTTCACGGATGCCGTGACTCTCGTCTCCGGCGGGACCACCGCCCATGCTTTTTTCAGTCGCACCGCGATCAAATTGGGCAGCACCGTGCTCGTGAACGGCGCATCCGGTGCCGTGTGCACGGCGGCGGTGCAGCTCGCCAAGCAGATGGGCGCGCGAGTCACCGGTGTGTGCAGCGGCGCCAACCGCGAGCTGGTCACCGCGCTCGGCGCCGACCGGGTGATCGACTATACAACGGAGGATTTCCTGCTCGAGGGGCAAACCTACGACGTCATCATGGATTGCGTCGGGAACGCCCCCTTTGAACGCGCTGCGGCGTGCCTCACTCCGGGCGGGGCCCTGTTGCTCGTCGTTTCCGATCTCCGGGGGGCTGCTTCTGGCCGCCTGGCACCAGGAGGAGCGGGAGGCGGGTCGTCGCGGGCAACATCGACAGCACCGCGGATGCCCTCGCGCACCTGGTCGACCTTGCCGAGTCGGGTCTGTTCCTGGCGGTCATCGATTGGACGTACGACCTGACCGACATCGCTCTGGCGCACCGTTTCGTCGAGGCCGGCCATAAGAGAGGCAACGTCATCCTGTGCGTCGCGGGCGGTTGAGGGGGCGGAAGGTTGAGGGGGCGGAAGCAGTCGCTCTGGTCCGTGAGCGTCGGGTTACGCGGTTTTGAGTTCATCGAGCGTGGCCCCGATCCCGATTCTGTTGCTCGTCCGCGGAGAAGTCGAGGTGTCGGCCGAGGGATCTCCCCGTTCCCTGCAACACGATTTGCTGAAGCGGGGAGCCCCGCGCGGTGGCTAATTCAGGAGAATTGTCCGGCCCGCGGCGGTATCCACATTGAAAGACCAGTCTGGGGGCATCCCCGGGCGACAGATCTCCTGATTTAGCCACACCCCACCGTGCCGGCTCCGTCGAGCGAGGCCTACCGCGAATTCTCACGCGCCGGATGCCCCGCTGAGAGCGCTGGCAGCGGAGTTCGCCGGCTGCGGTCGAGATCGCCCCACAACACCAGGGGGACTCGACCGGACCTGTCGATCTCGGCGACCGCGACCGCGGGCACGGTCGATCGACACGCCACACGCAACGCGCTGGACGTTGAAGCGGAGCTCCACCGCATCACCGCACGAAAACGCATTACGACTACCAGATAACTCAGCCGGCCAAGCCAAGGAAGACCATCACGACTCGCTCGAGTGCAACGAGCTTCGCCATCGCAACTGGTGCCGGAACGGACAACTGCGCCCCGTGCACCGGCCACAATTGTCCGAAACGGAAACAGTTGCGGCCGGAACTCGGCTAGACGTTGAAGCGGAACTTCACCACGTTCCGTCACCGAAAGACATGGCCCCGCCCACGAAGGCCGCCGACACGTAATTTGTGCAACGATGTCCCGACTGCAGTCAGATCCAAGGCGACATCGGGGGAAGTATGATCGTTTACGGGGTGCCAGATAAGTTCGGCAGAGCGCTGGCAGCTCTGTTTCTGATTGCAGCTCTGTTTCTGACCGGATGTTCCGGCCCACCGGGTCCCGTCCTCGGCGGCGAAAGCCCGACGGCAACAGCAACGCCGACGGCGACAGCAACGCCAACGCCGGGCCGCACTGAAGCGGCGCGTCCGTCAGCTCCGGCCCCTGTGACGGACCTCCTCATCACTGCAACGTCGATCGAACTTCGAGACGCGTCCGGCACGACCCTGTCCACGTTCGATTATTTTCAACCTGCCGGCGAGTTGGTTGCCGGTCTGTCCACGGCTTTCGGAAGCGCACCTACCTCAGAGCACTTCGAGGGCGGCAGCGAGGTGCCTCCGGGAACCAATTACATCTGGGGCGATATCCTGCCTACGGGCTCTGAGTCGCCTACTCCATGGGACGGCGATTTCGTCCTCGTGGATGGTGTGCCAGGCGGGACGTCACCACATGAACCGAACACCTGGGTGAAGGTTTCCTCGTCCGCCGTGAACGGTGTTCAGATCAGCACCGTCGACGGAATCGCTGTTGGAGATGATGCCGCCGAGATCGCGGCACGACACCCCGACACCGCGCGCCCACAAGGCAGCAGACGCGACATCTTCGTTGGTCTCGTACCGCTCCCACCCTTGGACTCCCTGTCAGAACTGACGTTTTCAGTCTGGCTCATCGCCGCCGACCCACTCGGCCCTATCACCGAATTCCGCTCTCCCTCACCTAACTGGGGCGTGTGAGGTTTTCACTCTTGGTGAGAGGACACAGTATCTCGCGGTGAGGATCCGGGAGCCAGAGACTCTGTACGAAACGTTCCGGCCACTGCGAGTGACCTCTTCTGGGGAAGCGTGAATGAACGGAGGCTATGCCCCGGAGCCCTGAATCGACCGAAGCCGCGCGGGGAAGAAGCAGGCTCCGACCAAGCCCCAACTTCAACACCTGGAGGACTTTGTAATGCGCCGGCCGCTGGCTCTGACCGCCATTGTGGCCGCCGCTTTGCTCACCCTTACCGCATGCAGCACCGACCAGGTCGACGGCGATGTCGCCGCATCGTCACCGACACCGGTCGCGACCGCCACGGTAGCACCCGAACCGGAACCCACTCCATCGGCGACACCTGCCGCGCTGCCGGCAACCATAATCATCGGCGCCGAAGCCACCGATATCGTCACAGCCGACGGTACGGTCCTCGCATCGCTGAACTATCAGAGCGATGGGGATGCAGCTGTGGCCGTACTCAGGGGCCTTCTCGGCGAGCCGACGTCAGAATCGGTGGAGGAGTCCTCCCATTACCCAAGGGCCGAACTCACGGAATGGGACTGCTTCACGATTGGGGTGAACCGTCCTGACGCAGACTTCAATCCGCGGCCGGGCCCGTACATCCCCGCCTTTCAGGTCAGGGCATCCGGAACCATGGCCACCAACGGTGTCGCCATTGAGGATGTCAACGGCAACCAGACCGGGCAGGACTTCGAGTCAACAGCTGACGGCAAGCCTGCCGATCAAGTGCATTTTGACGAAACCTTCGGGACCGACTCTGTCACCCTCGACATGCCGTCGTCATTCTCAGGCGCGATTCCGGATTACGGACTGCCAATGACCTACGGCGTGATCGGTTTCACCGGCCGAGACACCGGCATCATCGAAAAAATCCTCGCCCCCACCGACTTGTTCTCGCTAACATAGCCGCGCCCTCAAACGTCGGGACGAGCTGGATCAACTCACCTGCCTCGTCCTCGACGCACGCCGCAGACATGACGTTGTGTCCCACTTCCCGCACCAGGTCGGACGGATACAGACTCTCGACCGTTGTCATGCCCAACCCGGAGCGGGCTACACGTTGAAGCGAAATCCACGGAGTGGCATCGCGGAGCAACCTTTAGAGCCACGTTTCGCGCCCTCCTGGCTGTCTCCGCATCGTCGCTGCCAGCAGCGTAGTGCCCCCTACTCTCTGCCTTCCTCAAGCGGGATGAGCATTGTTCGAAATGGTCCGGCAACGGCGTGGAGGTCCCAAATCCGATCGGCGACGCCGTCGATGCCGTTGGCAAGCTGAAGCTGAGGAATGCCTCCTGGGATCACGAGTTGGTTGACACGGACGCCCTCACCCGCGAGGGCGTCGTGGAGCATTTCGCCGTAGGCGCTCTCAGCCGGGAAGGCGACCGATGTACCTGCGAAGTCAGCGCGGGCCTTCACCGAGGTTCCGCCGTTGATCATGATGATGCTGCCGCTTCCTGCCTGCCGCATTGCTGGGAGCACCGTACGCACCGCGTGGATGAGCCCGAGAGCCGAGAACTGCAACGCCTCCAAGGCGAGCTCCGGAGTCATCTCAAGCACCGGCTTCAGGTAGTCACGCGATGGGAGCGGACTGTACTGCAGCGCGGTGATGGGCCCGAGCTCTGCCGCGGCACGCTTAAGGGCAGCTTCGAGCGACGCCGGCGTGCGGACATCAGCAGGGTAAGCACTCGCGGTGAAGCCGGCAGCGGTGAGCTCGGCTGCCATAGCGTCTAGTTTCGACTGGTTTCTGGCGATCAGGGCAATTGAGAAGCCCTCGCGCCCGAACCTTCGCGCAACTGCTGCTCCGAGTCCCGGTCCGGCTCCGATGATGACGATGACAGGCACGATGGTCTCCTTCGATTGCTGCTGCTTCGATGACTAGCGCGAGGAGCTAGAGCCTATACATTGAACCTGAACTCCACCACGTTTCGGAACCAAAGAACGTTACCTTGAGACGGCAACACCAACCCACTCCTGAGGAATATCTGATCGTCTGTGTAACGATGTACCGAGGGCGCTATGCGTCCGATGACTCTGGGGGAAAACCATGGCCGATCACGGCGTGTCTGGTGTGGGCGCAGTCCTCTCAGCCCTGCTCCTCGCTTTTGGCGCGGTGCTGCTGACCGGCTGTTCTGGTCCAGCAGTTCCTATCCCCCGCACTCCCAGCCCGACGGCAATGCCCACGGCGGCACCGACACCAACTCAATCGGTGTCGCCGCCCGATCCAGCCGAAGTGACGGACATCTTCCTCAGTGCGACGTCGATCGAGCTGCGGGATGCATCGGGCAATGCCCTGTCCACATTCGACTATTTCCAGCCCGCCAGCGAGTTGGTCCCTGCACTTTCGTTGGCCCTGGGCAGCGCGCCAATATTCGATACCTTGGGCGACGAGCGGCATCCGAGAATCACCTACTCCTGGGCCGATTTTGTCGTGCAGGATTGGGATCGGGATTGGGATAGCCCGAATGCACCTCGTTGCCCGAACACCACTTTCGCAGTGTCAGCCGAGACCGTGAACGGGGTCCACATCGGCACAGTCGACGGAATCGCCGTCGGAGACAACGCCGCTGAACTTGAAGCCCAGTATCCCGATTCCTCGTGGAACATCTCTTCGCTTGGCCAGCCCACGGATGACCCGCTCCAGCTCCGCATCGTCGTGGGTCATGTTTCACTTCCACCCTGCACGCCATCATCAGACCGACAAGACCGCACATTGTCAGTCGTCCTCATCGCCGACGATCCACTCGGGCCGATCACCCACTTCTATGTCCCCTCGGTGGATTCAGGGGCCTGAGCCGCCACACACCCCGTGAAAGGGTCTGCCCAACCCCGCCGGCTGCTGCGCCCATCGCGAGAGTCGTCCCGGGTCTATTAGTCTGCGGGCTCCACGTTGAAGCGGAACTGCGCCAGCTGACCGGGAAGTGCATGACGCGAAAATAGGCCGTCCAGCCGGCCAAGAGGAGGTAAATCACACCTGAGCGAGACGGAAACTCTGCTGCCGCATGCGGGCCCGCGGTCCACGAGAGAGGTACTCACCCACGAGATCAGGGCAGTTGTTGCCGGAACGGACAACTGCTGCCGGTGCGCCGGCCACAATTGTCCGAAACAGGAACAGTTGCAGCCGGGACTACGAGCTAGACGTTGAAGCGGAACTCCACCACGTCGCCGTCCTGCATGATGTATTCCTTGCCCTCGATGCGGGCCTTGCCCCTGGAGCGGGCCTCCGCCACGGAACCGGCCTCCATCAGGTCGTCGAAGGAGAAGATCTCCGCCTTGATGAAGCCCTTCTGAAAGTCGGTGTGAATGACGCCGGCGGCCTGCGGAGCGGTCCAGCCCTTTCGGATGGTCCAGGCGCGTGTTTCCTTGGGGCCGGCCGTGAGGTAGGTCTGCAGGCCGAGGGTGTCGAAGCCGATGCGGGCGAGCTGGTCGAGTCCGCTCTCGGCCTGGCCGGTGGAGGCCAGCATCTCGGCGGCGTCCTCGGCGTCGAGTTCACTGAGCTCGGATTCGAGCTTCGCGTCGAGGAACACGGCGTTGGCCGGGGCCACCAGCGCGGCCAGAACAGCGAGCTTCCCGGCATCCTGCAGCACCGCCTCGTCGACGTTGAACACGTAGATGAACGGCTTGGCCGTCAGCAGGCCCAGCTCGCGGATGGGCTCGATGTCGAGCGTGGCCGATGACAGCGGCGCTCCGGCGTCGAGGATGGCCTGCGCCTTGAGCGCGGTCTCCAGCACGATGAGGGGAAGCTTGCGCCCTTTGACCTCTTTCTCGAAGCGGGAGACCGCCTTCTCGAGGGTCTGCAGGTCGGCGAGGATGAGTTCGGTGTTGATCGTCTCCATGTCGCCGGCCGGGTCGACGGCGCCGTCGACATGCACCACGTCGGGGTCGGCGAAGCCGCGGATGACCTGCGCGATGGCGTCGGCCTCCCGAATGTTGGCAAGGAACTTGTTGCCGAGCCCCTCCCCCTCGCTGGCGCCGCGCACGATGCCGGCGATGTCGACGAACGACACCGGGGCAGGCAGCAGACGCTCGCTACCGAAGACCGCGGCCAGCTTAGCCAGGCGGTGGTCGGGCAGGTTGACGATGCCGACGTTGGGCTCGATGGTGGCGAACGGGTAGTTCGCCGCGAGCACGTTGTTCTTGGTCAACGCGTTGAAGAGGGTGGACTTGCCAACATTGGGCAGTCCGACGATTGCAATAGTAAGAGCCACGAAAGTCAATCGTACCGTCTGCGACCCGAGGCCGGTCGGCACAGCGGCGACGCGCTGTCGGCGGCCCGTGACAGGATGAAGCGGTGCCAGTCAACTTCACCGCCATCGACTTCGAGACCGCCAACTCCTCCAGCGCTTCGGCCTGCTCGGTGGGGCTGGTGAAGGTCCGTGACGGCAAGGTCGTCGACCGCATCGCCTGGTTCATCAAGCCGGCCGTCGGGCACGACGTCTTCCTGGCCTGGAACATCAAGATCCACGGCATCCGGCCGACGGATGTCGCCGGTGCGGCCACCTGGGCGCAGCAGCTTCCCGACCTGGTCGCCTTCGCCGGCGACGACCACCTCGTGGCGCACAACGCCGGGTTCGACCTGGGGGTCATCAAGACGTCCTCCACGGTCGCCGGGCTGGTCGTGCCCGACTTCAACTACGTCTGCAGCCTCCAGGTGGCCCGCCGCACCTACCACCTCGACTCGTACCGGCTCCCGGTGGCCGCGATGGCCGCGGGCTTCGAGGGTTTCGCCCACCACGACGCCCTGGCCGACGCGGAGGCCTGCGCGGCCATCATGATCCACGCCGCCGACCGGCACGGGGCCGACACTCTCGAGGAGCTGGCGCAGATCACCGGCGTGAAGATCGGCGCCATCGGGCCGTTCGCCACGAAGGAGAAGTCCGCCACGCACGGCCCGATGGCGCTGAACTAGGCATCCTTGGGGCACCGGCTCGGGCAATGTCGGTGGCCACTGGCAGAGTAGAACCATGGATTCCTGGTTCAGTCTTCTTCTCGGCCTTGTCGTCGGCGCCCTGCTCGGCACCCTGCTCACGGTGGTCCTCACGGCGCGTTCCGCCGAGCGCCGCAACGGAGGCTCGTCCGGCACCGATCCCCTCGTCATCGAGGCCCGGCACCAGGTGGCCTTGGCCGAGGTGTATGCCCGGGAGGCCGGCATCCAGTCCATCCTGCGCGAAGAGCTGGCCTCAGTCCAGGCCACCGCCGACGCCCTGCGCGGACAGGTCGTCGACGCGGGGCGGCAATACCGCGAACTGAGCGACCGCCAGCGCAACGACCAGGACGCGCGCACCGAGCAACAGAATCAGGAAAGCAAGGTGCTCCAGGCCCTCGCTCCGGTCAAGGAGAGCCTGCAGGACATGCAGCAGAAGGTCGCCGAGCTCGAGGCCCAGCGCAGCCTGCAGCACGGCGAACTCAGCCAGCAGCTGCGGTCGGCGACCGAGTCGGAGGAGCGCCTACGGAGCACCGCCGAGTCGCTCGCGTCGGCCCTGCGCGCCAACAACACGCGCGGGGTCTGGGGCGAAACCCAGCTGCGCAGCGTGGTCGAGGCCGCCGGCCTGATCGAGCGGGTCGACTTCGATGTGCAGTCGAGCATCACCTCCGACGCCGGCGCCGGCCGCCCCGACATGGTCGTGCACCTGCCCGGCGGCAAGAACATCGCCGTCGACGCGAAGGTGCCGTTCACGGCGTTCCTCGAAGCCAGCCAGATCCCGGTCACCGCCACCGGTGCCCTGGGAGCCCAGCGGGCCGTCTACATGAAAGCTCACGTCAAGGCCGTGCGCGACCACATCACCGCCCTCGGCAGCAAGGCCTACTGGCAGGGCTTGGAGGCCTCCCCGGAGATCGTGATCGCCTTCATCCCGAGCGAGTCCCTGGTCTCCTCGGCGCTGGAGGCCGACCCCTCGATCATGGAATTCGCGTTCTCGAAACGGGTGGCCCTCGCCTCCCCGGTGACCCTGTGGTCGGTGCTCAAGACGGTGGCCTTCACCTGGCAGCAGGACGTGCTCACGCATGACGCAAAAGTCTTGTTCGACCTCAGTCGGGAGCTATACGGCCGTCTGGCCACCACGGCCACGCACATCGAGAAACTGGGCCGGTCGATCGAGCGCACGGTGAAGGACTACAACGGCTTCGTCGGCTCGATGGAACGCCAGGTACTGCCCACCGCACGCAAGCTCAATGCCCTCGACGAGTCCAAGGTGCTGGCGCCGCTGGCGGGCATCGAGGACACACCGCGCGAACTGGCCGCCTGGGAGTTCGTGTCGGAGCTGGAGGCCGCGGCACTCGAAAGCGCCGCACTCGATGCCGCCGCACTCGAGACCGCCGCACTGACTGACTCCGAGAATCGCCGATAACGCCGAAAATCGCCGTCGGGACGGCGATTTTCGGCCTTGCAGGCAGCTAAAGCCGAGCGCCTAGAGCCACTTCGAGGCGAGGTGCTCGGCGATCACCCGACGCGTGGTGCCGGACTTCGAGCGCAGCACGATGCTCTCGGTGCGGATGATCGGGCCCTGGCGGCGCACGCCGTCGACGAGTCCGCCATCCGTCACGCCCGTGGCGACGAAGAAGGTGTTGTCGCCGCTGACCATGTCGTCCAGCTCGAGCAGCTTGTCGACGTCGAGGCCGGCCGCGACGGCACCCGCACGCTCGGCGTCGTCCTTCGGTGCCAGGCGTCCCTGCATGTAGCCGCCGATGGCCTTGAGCGCGCAGGCCGTGGTGATGCCTTCCGGGCTGCCACCCGTGCCGACGCACATGTCGATGCGCGTTTCCCAGCGAGCCGCGTTGATGCCGCCGGCGACGTCGCCGTCGCTCATCAGCCGCGTGCCCGCTCCGGCGCTGCGAATGGCGTCGATAAGTTCGGCGTGGCGGGGACGGTCGAGCACGGCGAGGACCATTTCGCCGACTGGCTTGCCCGTCGCCTTCGACAGCTCACGGATGTTGTCGCCGATCGGGGCGTCGAGGCTGACGACTCCGCGCCCGGCGGCGCCCGTGACGATCTTGTCCATGTAGAACACGGATGACGCGTCGAGCATGGTGCCGCGGGAGGAGACCGCGATCACGGAGAGGGCATTCTGGCGTCCGGCGGCGGTGAGGCTGGTGCCGTCGATCGGGTCGACCGCGATGTCGCAGGCGGGTCCGGTTCCGTTGCCGACGCGCTCACCGTTGAAGAGCATCGGGGCTTCGTCTTTCTCACCCTCGCCGATGACGATGAGTCCGTCGAAGTTCACGGTGCCGAGGAAGACGCGCATGGCGTCGACGGCTGCCTTGTCTGCGGCATTCTTGTCGCCGCGGCCGATGAACGGGACCGCACGAATCGCTGCGGCCTCGGTGGCCCGCACCAATTCCATCGCAAGGTTGCGGTCGGGGTGCATGAAATTGGGGGCGACTTCGGGGCTGTTCACAGATGGTCCTTCCCGGACGAAGAGTGCGGCAGTGGCAAGACCCATCTTTGGGCCGGCACCGGTGTCGGTGCTGCCTCGTTCAGCCTAGCGCCCGCTCTTCGTCGCGGGGGCGTTCGCTCGCTGGCACGGCCGGAGACCCACCTCGGTAGGATGAGAAGACCGAAACGGTTCAATCGAGGAGACTCAACAATGCCCATCGCAACCCCAGACCAGTACGCCGAGATGCTCAACAAGGCCAAGACGAAGGGGTTCGCCTACCCGGCGTTCAACGTTTCGTCTTCTCAAAGCATTAATGCCGTTCTTCAGGGCCTGACCGAAGCCGGCTCTGACGGCATCATCCAGGTCACCACTGGTGGCGCAGATTACTTCGCCGGCCACACGGTCAAGAACCGCGCATCCGGTGCGCTCGCGATGGCGCGCTTCGTGCAGTCCGTCGCCGACAATTACCCCATTACCGTTGCGCTCCACACGGACCACTGCCCCAAGGGCGCGCTCGAGGACTTCGTCCTCCCGCTCATCTCCGCTTCCGAAGACGAGGTGAAGGCCGGCCGCAACCCGATCTTCCAGTCGCACATGTGGGACGGCTCCGCAATCCCGCTGGCAGAGAACCTGGACATCGCCAAGGACATCCTGAAGCGCACCCAGGCGATCAACACCATCCTCGAGGTCGAGATCGGCGCCGTCGGCGGCGAAGAAGACGGCGTCGAGGGCGACATCAACGAGAACCTGTACACGACACTCGACGACGCGCTCTCGATGATCGATTCCCTCGGCATGGGCGAGAACGGCCGCTACATGGCTGCCCTCACCTTCGGCAACGTGCACGGCGTGTACAAGCCCGGCAACGTCAAGCTGCGCCCGGAGCTCCTCAAGGAGATCCAGGACGGCGTCGCCGCCAAGCTGGGTACCGGCCCGAAGCCGCTCGACCTGGTCTTCCACGGTGGGTCAGGCTCGACCGACGCCGAGATCGCCGAGGCCGTCGCGAACGGTGTCGTCAAAATGAACATCGACACCGACACCCAGTACGCGTTCACCCGCGCGGTCGCCGGCTACATGCTGAGCAACTATGACAGCGTGCTCAAGGTTGACGGCGAAGTCGGCAACAAGAAGGTCTACGACCCGCGCGCCTGGGGCAAGGTTGCCGAGACGGGCATGGCCGCTCGCGTCGCCGACGCCACCCGCCAGCTCGGCTCCGCCGGCCACTCGAACAGCTAGCACCGGATGACGATGGCCGAGAATTCTTCGTCGACTCCTTCGGGAACCCCTCCGGAGGATTCCCGGCCCCGTCCCCAGTACGGTGAGCTTGCGCCCGAGGGTTGGAGCTGGACTCCCAGCCCGGATGAGCCCACGCTCGCCACACCGCCGGCTCCGGGGCCGTCCGCGGCCCCCGAGCGGGCTGTGCGCCCGGCCGGAACCGCGCCGGCCTGGGACCGGCCGGTGACTATGAGCCTGCTCGTCCTCGGGCTCCTGTCCACGTTCTTCGCGGTCAGCATGCTCACGATGATCACCGAGTCCATTCAGTTGCTCCATACCCAGCTGGATCTCGCCGCGTATGAGCCGGATCCCTCCGCGGCCGGGCTGGTCACGGCCGGGATCATCGGTGTGTCCCTGGTCTGGCTGGCCACGGCGGCAGGCGTGATCCTGTTGCTGGTCCGAGGCAAGCGCGCGTTCTACGTGCCGCTGATCGGTGTGGTCCTGTCCGCGTTCGTGTTCATCGCCTTCACCACCGCGGTTTTGGCCACCGACCCGACGCTGCTCAACGACCCGAACCTGATGGACGTCTACGGCCAGCTGTAGACGACGCCATTCTGCCGGGTCCGGCGTGCACGAAGGCCCCCGTCGGTCAGATCCTGGATCTGATCGACGGGGGCCTTCGTGGTGAACGCGGCTGGCCGGTTCCTAGCTGCTGACCCGTCCGCCGAGACCGCGGGCATCCGCGTTGCCGGCCAGGTCATTGCGCAGTTCCTTCGGCAGCGAGAACAGCAGGTCCTCCTCGGCCGTCTTGATCTCTTCGATGTCGCCGTAGCCGGCCTCGGCCAGATCGGCGAGCACCTCGTGCACGAGTTCGTCGGGCACGGATGCCCCGCTGGTCACGCCCACGGTGACAACCCCGTCGAGCCACTCCTGCTGGATCTCGCTGGCGAAGTCCACGCGGTAGGCAGCCCGAGCACCGTACTCCAGCGCCACCTCGACCAGTCGCACCGAGTTGGACGAGTTCGCCGAGCCGACCACAATGACGAGGTCCGAATCACGGGCCACCTTCTTGATCGCCACCTGGCGATTCTGGGTGGCGTAGCAGATGTCGTCGCTGGGGGGATCCTGCAGATTTGGAAAACGGGCACGCAGGCGACGCACGGTTTCCATGGTCTCGTCCACGCTCAGCGTGGTCTGGGACAGCCAGACCACCTTGTCGGGGTCGCGCACCTCGATGGTGTCGGCGTCGTCAGGGCTCCCGACGAGCGTGGTGTGCTCGGGTGCCTCCCCCGCGGTTCCCTCGACCTCTTCGTGGCCTTCGTGGCCGATCAGCAGGATCTGGAAGTCGTCCCGGGCGAAGCGCACGGCCTCACGGTGCACCTTCGTGACCAGTGGGCAGGTGGCGTCGATTGCCAGCAGGCCGCGGTCCGCCGCCGCAGTGACGACGGCCGGTGACACGCCGTGGGCGCTGAAAACGATGTGGGAGCCGGTGGGCACCTCGTCTACTTCCTCGACGAAGATCGCCCCCTTCTTCTCCAGCTCGGAGACCACGTGGATGTTGTGCACGATCTGCTTGCGCACATACACGGGGGAGCCATACAGTTCGAGGGCCTTCTCGACGGCGATGACGGCACGGTCCACGCCGGCGCAGTATCCTCGCGGGGCGGCCAGCAGCACCCGTTTGCGTCCGAGCACCGGGGTATCCTTGAGCCTGTTGCGTGCGCGGGGAATCCGTGGCATGCCAAGGCCGATCACAGGCGAATCCGTACTGATAGTCACCTCCTCATCTTATGGGGGCCGACTGTGCAGTCCGTGGGAGGAACGATTGATGACGGACGCACCACCCACCCTCGAGGCCCCCTGGCCGGTCGGGCTGCTGGCCAACAAGATCCGCGGCTACATCGAGCGCCTCGGCACGGCCTGGGTCGAGGGCGAGATCACCCAGTGGGGCGCCAGCGGCGGCAACGTTTACGGCAAGCTCAAGGACCTCACCGAAGACGCCACGGTCGGCTTCACGATCTGGTCGTCGGTGCGCGCGAAGCTGACCAACGACTTCAAGCAGGGCGACCGGGTCATCGCCCTCGTCAAACCCAACTACTGGGTCAAGGGTGGCACTCTCACCATGCAGATGCTCGAGATGCGCCACGTGGGCCTCGGCGACATGCTGGAACGGCTCGAACGACTGCGCAATCGGCTGGCCGGCGAGGGTCTGTTCGACGCGTCCCGCAAGAAGCCGCTGCCCTTCCTCCCCCATTGCATCGGCCTGGTCACCGGCAAAGACTCCGACGCTGAGAAAGACGTCATCCGCAACGCCCAGCTGCGCTGGCCGGCCGTCACTTTCGACCTGGCCTACGCCGCCGTGCAGGGTGATCGCATGGTGTCCGAGGTGACCGCGGCCATCCAGCGGCTGGACGCCGACCCGGAGGTCGACGTGATCATCGTCGCCCGCGGCGGCGGCGACTTCCAGAACCTGCTCGGCTTCAGCGACGAGACGCTGATCCGGGCTGCGGCGGCCTGCACGACCCCGCTGGTCAGCGCGATCGGCCACGAGGCCGACCGGCCGCTGCTCGACGACGTGGCCGACCTTCGCGCGTCGACGCCGACGGATGCCGCCAAACGCGTCGTGCCGGACGTCTCCGACGAACTCAACCGGGTACAGCAGGCCCGGGCCCGCCTCAGCAACCGGCTGACCGGTATCCTCGCGCACGAGGTCGACCGGATCGGTCAGCTTCGCTCACGCCCGGTGTTGAGCACCCCCGAGTGGATCATCGATTCCCGATCCGAGGACCTCACCCGCTACGTCGCCCGCGGCGCCGAGCTAATCGACCGGGCGGTCGAGCGGGCCGGAGCGGTGATCGTCGACCTGCGTTCCCAGTTGCGCGCCCTCTCCCCCCAGGGCACCCTCGACCGCGGCTACTCGATCGTGCAGTTGCAGGGCGGCCAGGTGGTGCGCTCGCCCGGGCAGGCACCGTCGCAAACGAAACTCCTGATCACGCTCGCCGAGGGCGCTCTGGCGGCCACCGCGGACGTGGCAACCTCCGACCCGACACCGTCGAATGAGAAATTAGAATGGACACCATGACCTCGGCACCAGACGAAATCAACGCACTGAGCTACGAACAGGGCCGGGATGAACTCGTGCGCGTGGTGAACGCCCTCGAGCAGGGAGCCTCGTCGCTGGAGGAATCGCTCGCGCTGTGGGAACGAGGTGAGGCTCTCGCCCGCCGCTGCGAAGAGTGGCTGATCGGCGCGAAAGCCAGGCTGGATGCCGCCAGGGCAGGCCAGGTCGACTCCGCCGCGACAGCCGGATGAGCCCCGCCAAGCGCGCGCCCCGAATCGTCGCAGAGCTGGGTCGCCCGGAGACGCCGGATGAAACCCGCACCCGGCTGGCCGAGAACTCCCGCAAGTACCGCTCCCACAAGACCGTGAACAATCTGGTCCTGTCCCTGCTGGCCACACTGGGCACAGTCCTGGTGCTCGTGCTGCTGGTGCCGCGCAGCGACGCCCCGCAGAACCGCGACGTCGATTTCGCCGCCGTCGCCGCGCAGGTGCAACCCGGCCTCACCGATCCCCTGCTGGTTCCGGAGTTGCCGAGTGGGTGGACGGCCAACGCCGCGCAGTGGCGCCTGGGCGGAAGCGACAAGATCCCGTCCTGGTACATCGGTCTGATCACGGCCAAGACCGAGTTCATCGGCCTCACCCAAGCGCTCGGCGCCAACCCGAGCTGGCTCGCCGACGAGCTGCAGGATGCTCCGGTCGCCGGCACCGTCATGATCGCCGGAGTCACCTGGGACGTCTACCGCAACACCGCACCGGAAGATGACCGCGGCAATTTCGAATCCGCTTTGGTGACCACGGCCGGCGACAGTACCTACCTCCTCGTCGGCACCGCCGATGACGAGGAACTCGCCGTCCTGGCCGCAGTGCTGGCCGAACAGATCAGTGCCAACAGCACCGAGGGACAGTAATGGGCGAGGCAGCAACACCGGCAGACGTCTGGACCGACCTGCAGCGCGGAAACGACCGCTTCGTGAGCGGCGAGCCGCGGCATCCGCGGCAGGATGTGGACCGCCGAGCCGAACTCGCCTTCGTACAGACCCCCGACGCGGCCCTGTTCGGCTGCAGCGACTCGCGGCTGGCCGCCGAGATCATCTTCGACAAGGGCCTCGGCGACCTCTTCGTCGTGCGCAATGCCGGTCAGGTCATCTCCGATTCGGTGCTCGGCTCACTCGAATACGCGGTCGCCGTGCTGCGTGTGCCGCTCATCCTGGTGCTCGGCCACGACGGCTGCGGGGCCGTGCGCGCCGCCATCGATTCCCAGGCCGCCGACGCGCAACCTCTGCCCGCGCACATCAGCCGGATCATCGAGAAGATCGTGCCGGCCGTCCGCCGGGTGGCGGAGTCCAAGGATGCGACGTCGATCGATCCCGAGCTGGTCGACGCCCTCGCCGTCGGCCGCGAACACCTTCGCGACACGGTGTCCGAACTGCTCGAGCGCTCTGAGATGATCAGGGCGGCCGTGGCAGAAGGTACATTGGCTATCGTCGGGGCGAACTACCGGCTGCTCGAAGGCCGTGCCGTACCCGACATCGTTGTCGGCGTGGTTTAGCCGAGCAGCCCGCCTGCGGCGAGCCGCCCAGGCCGTCGCCGCGCGTTCCCGTACCGAAGAGATTCCCAACCGAAAGGTAATACACACCGTGGTGGACAAGACCGCTGAAGCCGAGTACCGGATCGAACACGACACGATGGGCGAGGTCCGGGTTCCGGTCGCCGCCCTCTACGGGGCGCAGACGCAGCGGGCCGTCGAGAATTTCCCGATCTCCGGCTCGGTACTGGAGCCCGCCCAGATCGCCGCCCTGGCACGCATCAAAAAGTCCGCCGCCCTGGCGAACGCGAAACTAGGGGTACTCGATGTCGACATCGCCAACGCGATCGCCGCCGCCGCCGACGAGGTCTCCACCGGTCGCTACGACTCCGAGTTCCCGATCGACGTCTACCAAACCGGCAGCGGCACCTCCTCGAACATGAACATGAACGAGGTCCTCGCGACCCTGGCGACCCGCAGCCTCGGGCGCCCGGTGCACCCGAACGACCACGTGAACGCGTCTCAGTCCTCCAACGACGTGTTCCCGACATCCGTGCACCTCGCCGTGACGAGCGCGCTCATCGACGAGCTCGTCCCCGCACTCGACCACCTGGCTGTGGCCTTAGAGGCCAAGGCCGAGCTGTGGGCCGGCGCGGTCAAGGCCGGCCGCACCCACCTGATGGATGCCACCCCGGTCACCCTCGGCCAGGAGTTCGGCGGATACGCGCGGCAGATGCGCCTCGGCATCGAGCGCGTGCGCACCGCGCTTCCCCGCGTCGCGGAGGTCCCCCTCGGCGGCACTGCGGTCGGAACCGGCATCAACACGCCCGCAGGGTTCCCGCAGCTCGTGATCGAGCTGCTCGTCGAGGAGACCGAACTGCCGGTCACCGAGGCACGCGACCACTTCGAGGCGCAGGCCAACCGGGACGGCCTGGTGGACGCATCCGGCGCCCTTCGCACCATCGCGGTGAGCCTCACCAAGATCTGCAATGACCTGCGCTGGATGGGCTCGGGACCCAACACGGGCTTCGGAGAGCTGAACATCCCCGACCTGCAGCCGGGCTCCTCGATCATGCCGGGCAAGGTGAACCCGGTGATCCCCGAGGCCGTGCTGATGGTCTGCTCCCGCGTGATCGGCAACGACGCCACCATCGCCTGGTCGGGCGCGTCGGGCTCGTTCGAGCTCAACGTCGCGATCCCGGTGATGGGCACCGCCCTGCTCGAGTCGATCCGCCTGCTCTCGAACGCGGCCCGCGTGCTCGCCGACAAGACCGTCGACGGCCTCACAGCGAATGTCGAGCGCGCGCGCGCGCTGGCCGAGTCCTCCCCCGCCATCGTCACTCCTCTAAACCGGGTCATCGGCTACGAGGCCGCGGCCAAGGTGGCAAAGTACTCGGTGGCCGAAGGGGTGACCGTGCGCGATTCCGTCATCGCGCTCGGTTTCGTTGAGCGCGGCGAGGTCACCCTCGAACTGCTCGACACCGCCCTCGACGTGCTGAGCATGACCCGCCCGCCTCAGGCGAAGTAGCCCCGCACTTTCTCACTTGCGCAGCTCCTTGTCCGTTCAGCGCTCACCAATTCGACGGAGATTTTGCTCCCAGTTGCCTGTTTTCGTACCGAAAGCGGCTTCTGGGGCAAAATCTCCGTCGAATTCGTCAGGGCGCTAGCGCACCTCGTTGCCCTCGAGCATCTCGGTCACGAGGGCGGCGATCGCGCTCCGCTCCGAGCGGGTGAGCGTCATGTGGGCGAAGAGCGGATGTCCCTTGAGCGTCTCGATCACCGACGCCACCCCGTCGAAGCGGCCGACCCGCAGGTTGTCCCGCTGCGCCACATCGTGGGTGAGGACCACCCGCGAGTTCTGCCCGATCCGGCTGAGCACCGTGAGTAGCACGTTGCGTTCGAGCGACTGAGCCTCATCGACGATCACGAAAGCGTCGTGCAGGGACCGGCCGCGGATGTGCGTCAGCGGCAGGACTTCGAGGATGCCGCGCTCGATGACCTCCTCCAGAACGTTCTCGGAGACGATGGCCCCGAGTGTGTCGAAGACCGCCTGGGCCCACGGGCTCATCTTCTCGGCGGCGTCGCCGGGCAGGTACCCCAGCTCCTGGCCGCCGACCGCGTAGAGCGGTCGGAAGACCATGATCTTGCGGTGCTGCTGGCGTTCCAGCACGGCCTCGAGCCCGGCGCAGAGGGCGAGCGCCGACTTCCCCGTGCCGGCCCGACCTCCCAGTGACAGGATACCGATCTCCGGGTCGAGCAGCAGGTCGATGGCGAGCCGCTGCTCCGCCGAGCGTCCCTTCAGCCCGAAGACGTCCCGGTCGCCGCGCACGAGCTTCATCGCGCCGTTGCCGGTCACCCGGCCGAGCGCCGAACCGCGGTCGGAGTGGATGACCAGGCCCGTGTTCACGGGCATGTCCTGCACGAGACGGGTGTGCACGACCTCCTTGTCGTAGAGCTCGTCGATCAGGTTCGAGCCCAAGGTGATCTCGTCGATGCCGGTCCAGCCGGAATCCACGGCAAGTTCATGACGGTACTCTTCTGCGGTGAGGCCGAGCGAGGCCGCCTTGACCCGCAGGGGCAGGTCCTTGGAGACGACGGTCACATTCAAGCCGTCGTGGGCGAGATTCAGGGCCACGGCCAGGATGCGGGAGTCGTTGTCACCGAGTTGCAGTCCGGACGGAAGCACCGACATGTTCGAGTGGTTGAGCTCCACGCGGAGGCTGCCGCCGTCACCGACCGGGATCGGGAAGTCCAACCGTTCGTGCTTCACCCGCAGTTCGTCAAGGAACCGCAGTGACTGGCGAGCGAAGTAGCCGATCTCCGGGTCGTTGCGTTTGGCCTCGAGCTCCGCAATCACCACGACGGGGAGCACGACGGCGTGCTCCGCGAAACGGAAGATCGCTTTGGGATCGGAGAGCAGAACCGAGGTGTCAAGAACGTACGTGCATTCGGTCTGCCCCGTCGCCGACGCGCTCTGGTTAGAACCCTTGTTATCGATCTGATTAGCGGTCACAACCACTCCCACCCCGTGCCCCGTGAGGCACAGATTGTGTTGGCGAGCGGCCACAGGGTTCTCGAGCCGTACTTATGTGGCCGTCTCGATCAGGCGCCATACCTGATAAGCATGACGCTACTTACCCGCACGCTCCAGGGGAAGAGCGACACGCCCATTCGAAACAATGTTCACCGAGCCGTCGTCAGTAGGTCACGGCGGTCGCATACGAGGTGAACGCCCCGCGCAGCATGTCGACCGTGTCCGGGCTGAGCGCAGCATGGGTGCTCAGCCGCACGGTCCCGCTGCGGGTCGTCGCCGTCACCCCGTGGTTGTGCAGCGCGATGCTCAGCAGCGTGAGCTGGCTCGCCGGTGGCTCGAGCACCAGGATGCCGGCCCGCTCCCGGTCGTCTCGGGAGGAAACCACGGGCACAGCGAACTCGTCCGCCAGATCGATCAGAAGCGACACGTTCACGGCGATCGCATCTTCAATGGCACGGATACCGACCTCGGCCACCTCCTCGAGGGCGGCCGCGAACCGGGCCTGGGCGATGGCGTCGCCATTGCTCACCCGGAACGCGTTTGCGCTGCGGCTCGGCGGCAATACTTCGTCCCACGGCTCGGGGACGTCGGTGCCGGCGAAACCGGAGAACACGGGGACCAGGCGTTCCACCGCACGGTCGCTGAGAGCCAGGAACCCGGTGCCCCAGCCGGCCCTGGACCATTTCTGCCCGCCCGACGCGACGACGTCTGCCACCTCGTAGGGGACATCCACTGCGCCGAAACCCTGGATGGCGTCGACGATGAGCAAACGGTCGCCGATAACCTGACGGATGCCCTCGAGGTCCACGCGATGGCCGGTGCGGGAATCGACGAGGCAGACCGCCACTGCGGCAGTGGCCGGGGTGAGCTGCTCCCGGATCTGACCAGGGGTGACGCGGCCGTGGTCGGTCGCCAGCCAGAGCGGGGTGACCACCTGCAGCGCCTCCGCGGCGCGCACGGCCGCGAACGGGACCGTGGGAAAGTCGCCCGACGACAGCAGCACCGCCCCCGTCAGGCCGAACATGGCCTGCATCACGCCGGTGGTGGTGTTGGGCTCGGAAACGACCTGGTCGGCGCGGAATCCGGTCGCTCGGGCCACGGCGGTGCGCAGCCGCTCGTCCTGGGCTTGGAAGTGGTCCAGGCTGCCGAACCGGGCCCGCGAGAGCACCTCGGTCTGGCCGAGGGTTTCGGCGACCACACCCGCCGACAGCGGGCCGATCCGGGCATAGTCGAGGTAACCGGGTTCCGCGATGAACCCGTCAAGGAACCGTTCGAGAGCCGTCATGAGGTGCCCCTACCCTCCGAAGCGGCGCTGGCGCCGGGCAAAATCGCGCAGGGCGCGCAGAAAATCGACCTGGCGGAGGTCAGGCCCGAGCGCCTCCACGAAGTAAAACTCGCTGTGTGCGCTCTGCCAGAGCATGAAATCGCTGATGCGCTGCTCCCCCGACGTGCGGATGACCAGGTCCGGATCGGGCTGGCCGCCCGTGTACAGGTGCGCGCCGATCAGATCCGGGGTCAGCGTCTCCGCAAGGTCCTCGAGCACGCCGCCGCTGGCAAGGTGCGCTCCCACGATGCTGCGCATTGCGTCGGTGATCTCGGTGCGCCCGCCGTAGCCGACGGCAAGGTTGACGTGCAGCCCCTTCTTGCGGGCCGTGCGCGCTTCCGCGGCGTTCAGTGCGGCCACCAGCGGCTCGGGCAGTCCGGTCTTCGAGCCGACCTGCTGCACCCGCCAGTCGCGGTACCGGGACAACTCCTCCGCGAGCTTGGCGATGATCTTCGTCAGCTCCGCGAGTTCTTCGCTGGGCCGGTTGGTGAGATTGTCGGACGACAACAGGTAGAGCGTGACGACGGAGATGCCGAGGTCGTCACACCACTTGAGGAACTCCCGCATCTTGGCGGCACCGGCCCGATGCCCGTGGGCGGCGGAGTCGAACCCGAGCTGTTTGGCCCAGCGCCGGTTGCCGTCGATGATCATGGCGACGTGGTTTGGAAGCACATCCGGCGTCAGCCCGCGACGAAGCCGACGCTGATAAACCCCGTAGAGAATGCCGCGCGCCCAAGGAACTTCCCGTTTCTGCACACAGTTACGCTAGCCCACTCGGGAGCGTCGCGTACCGCGCGCGGCATGCACACTGTCCTATTCTTGCAGCATGGCCTCAGCGGATGACATCCCCAACCTGCCGTTGTTCGAGGACGACCTGCCCCCGCAGGTGGACGTCAAGCCCACCTGGCGAGGATGGATCCACGCCGGCACGTTCCCGGTCACGATCGTGACCGGGATCGTGCTGCTCCTGTCGGCCGAGGGCAGCGCGGCCCGGTGGAGTTCGCTCGTGTTCGTGCTCAGCTCGATGCTGCTGTTCGGCAATTCGGCGCTATACCACCGGTTCGACTGGAGTCCGCGCACGAAGGTCATCCTCAAACGGATCGACCACGCCAACATCTTCCTGCTGATCGCGGGCTCTTACACGCCCATCGCCGTGCTGGCCCTGCCGCCCGCCAAGTCCACGCTGCTTCTGTCGCTGGTCTGGGGCGGCGCCATCCTCGGAATCGCGTTCCGAGTGTTCTGGATCCACGCCCCACGCTGGCTCTACGTTCCGCTGTACCTGGCACTCGGCTGGGGAGCGCTGATGTTCATCGTGGACTTCTTCCAGGCCAACGCAGCGATGATGACACTGATCATGGTCGGCGGGCTCTGCTACTCGGTCGGCGCCGTCATCTACGGCATGAAGCGGCCGAACCCGCTGCCGGGCGTATTCGGCTTCCACGAGATCTTCCATACCCTGACCGTGGTGGCCTTCCTCTGCCACTGGGCGGCGATCATGATCATCGCGACGAACCCGATCCACCCGTAGTTCGCTAGTCCTTGTCGGCGATTCCGGCCTCTGCGGCCTTCTGTGCGGCCATCTCCGCCTGCAGACGTTCCTGAATCTCGGCGCGGTAGGTGTTGCGGCGCACTCGGCGGGCCATGTCCATCGCCAGCAGCACCGCTCCCACGGCGACCAGAGCAATCGCCACAAAGCCTTCCGGGCCCGGCGTCACCGTGTTCGGGTCGAACTCCGGCGGTGGGGTGGCGGCCAAGACGATGCTCACGAGGGGAGCCAGGATCAGGCCGCTCACGAGTCGTCCCGGATTCCGGTGAAGAGGTCGGATTCAGGTATCACGGTGTCCACTTTCGATTCGACGAGCTGGAAGTCTTCATAGGGCCACGCCTCGCGGATGAGGTCGTTCGGCCAGAAGAAGAAACTGCTGGTGGGAGCAACCTGACTCGCGTGGGCTCGAAGCGCCGCGTCCCGCACCTCGAGGAAGTCACCGACGGGCACATGGGTCGTGGCCAGCTTCGGGTAGTCTTTCATCCATTCCCTGGCCGCTCCGAGCGGCTCCAGCAGGGGCGAGTCCGGCTCCGTGACGCTCAGTTCCAGGAACATGGCGTCGACGCGTTCAAGGTTGAAAATCCGATCGTAATAGAGCTTCTCGACCTGCCAGGGCTCACCGGCATCCGGGTACCGGGTCGGGTCGGCGGCCGCACGGTAGGCCTCCATCGACACGTCGTGGCAGCGGATGTGGTCGGGATGCGGGTAGCCGCCCTTCTCGTCGTAGGTCACCAGGACCTGCGGCCGAAATTCGCGGATCAGCCGGACGACCGGTTCGGCGGAGATCGCCACCGGGATGTCCGCGAACGAGTTCCGGGGCACCGAACCGTCTTCGTTCATGCCGGAGTCCTCGTAGCCGAGCCAGCGGTGCTGCACGCCGAGGGCCCGCTGGGCCTCGGCCATTTCCAGACGGCGCAGTCCCGGCAGGTCCCGCTCGGCCAGCGGATGGCCGAGCAGAGCCTCATTCAGGATGCTCCCCCGCTCGCCGCCCGTGCAGCTCAGGATCATCACTTCGACGCCGAGACGCCGGTAGTGGGCATAGGTCGCAGCGCCCTTGCTCGACTCGTCGTCGGGATGGGCGTGCACCGCCAAGAGTCGCAGCGCCATGAAACTCCTCAGAAATGCCAGATAACCTTGGTACCAAGACTAATCGTTGATCCGTGAGTGTGGAGTCTGAGTGGCCCTGAGCAGCAACCTCGACACCCGGTACGGGCGCGCCCCGAACCGGGGCACGAGAGACCGCCGCGTTCTGTTCGTCTCAGCCGGCTCCCTCGCGGCAATCCTCCTGGGCTTCGTGGTCTGGGTGGGACTGGGGGCATCGCAGCCTTTGATCGAGACCCGGGACATCCGTCACAGCATCATCGACGAGAACACTGTGAGCGTCACGTTCGAGGCGTCCATCCCGGTCGGCCGCACCGCCAGCTGCGCGGTTCAGGCGCTCAACGAGAGTTTCACGGTGGTTGGCTGGAAAGTCGTCGACCTGCCCGCGAGCATCGTGTATTCGCGGTCGACGACGACGGATGTGCGCACCACCGAGCAGAGCAACACCGGATTGATTTACCGCTGCTGGCTGACCTAGACTGATGACTTCGCCCTGACGTGATCGTCGGGGCGTCCGTTGTATATCTGCGGGTTCACCCGCACGGGCATCGAACGAGCACGAACAAGCATGAGGAGATTCCACCCATGACTACCGAAACCACGGTCACCTGGCTGACGCAGGAGGCCCACGACCGCCTCGCCGCGGAGCTGGACACGCTCAGCACCGTCGGGCGCGTCGAGATCGCGAAGAAGATCGAATCGGCTCGCGAGGAGGGCGACCTCAAGGAGAACTCGGGCTACCACGCGGCCAAGGATGAGCAGGGGAAGATGGAGGCCCGCATCCGCACCCTCGTTCTACTGCTGCGCAACGCCGAGGTCGGCCATGCGCCGAAAAGCCGGGGCGTCGTCGAGCCGGGAACCGTGATCACGGCCACGATCGCCGGCGATGAGACCCGCTTCCTGATCGGCAGCCGCGAGATCGCCGGGGACAGCGACCTCGACGTCTTCAGCGAGCAGAGCCCGCTCGGCACCGCGATCATCGGCCTCGCCGTCGGAGCGACGACGTCGTACGTGACGCCCACCGGCAAGGAAATCGCCGTCGAGATCTTCCTCGTGGAGACCTGGACCGGCGACTAGCCGCACCGGTCCCCCGCTCGCGCCGCGCCCCGCCTGGCTCCCGTCGTCGAACCGATTCGACGGAGATTTTGCGGAAAATGCGAGTTCTCGGGGCTTCTGGAGCCGATCCGGGCAGAATCTCCGTCGAATTCGTTAGAGGCACGGCACCGTCACGAGCGTCAAACCCACGACGCACGATTCGTCGAAGCTCCCCCGCTAGTCGATCTGCGGGTCGTATCCGGCCGCACGCAACACATCCACGACGAGCTGGCGGTGGTCGGGCCCGCGAGTCTCGACGCTGACGTTGAGTTCGACCTCGCTGATCTGAAGCCCCACACCGTGCCGCGTGTGGAGAACCTCGATCACGTTGGCGTGCGCCTCGGCGAGCAGCTCCGAGATGCGGGCCAGCTGCCCGGGACGGTCGGGCAGCATGATGCGCAACGTGAGATAGCGGCCGGATGCCGAGAGACCATGGCTGATCACGCGCTGCATCAGCAGCGGGTCGATGTTTCCCCCGCTGAGGATCGCGACCGTCGGGCCGGTCGCGGTGACCTTGCCTGCGAGGATCGCCGCCACGGCGACCGCGCCGGCCGGCTCGACCACGAGCTTGGCGCGCTCGAGCAGCACCAGGAGGGCACGAGCCGTGTCATCCTCGGTGACGGTGACGACCTCATCGACGGCATCACGCACGATCTCAAAATTGAGCAGGCCCGGTTTGGCCACCGCGATGCCGTCGGCGATGGTCGGCATGATCTGGATCTCCAGCACCCGGCCGGCCTCGAGGGACGGAGGGTAAGCGGCCGCGTTGGCGGCCTGCACCCCGATCACCCGGATCTGGCGGCCGTCCCGGCGCGCGCGCTGCTTGAGCACGCTGGCGACACCGGAGATGAGGCCGCCGCCGCCGATCGGAACGATCACGGTGGCGAGGTCGGGAACCTGGTCGAGGATCTCCAGACCCACGGTGCCCTGGCCGGTGACGACATCCGCGTGGTCGAACGGCGGGATCAGGATGGCGCCGGTCTCGGCGGCCCACTCCGCGGCCGCGAGCAGCGGCTCGGCCACCGTATTGCCGCGCAGGATGACGTGCGCGCCGTAGTCGCGGGTTGCCTGCAGCTTGGGCAGGGCGACGCCCACGGGCATGAAGATCGTGGCCTGGATGCCGAGCTCCCGCGCCGCGAAGGCGACGCCCTGGGCGTGGTTGCCGGCCGAGGCGGCCACGACGCCGCGGGTCTTCTCTTCGTCGGTGAGCTTGGACATCCGGTTGTACGCGCCGCGGATCTTGTAGGACCCGGTGCGCTGCAGGTTCTCGCACTTGAGGAGGACCGGCGCGCCGAGGAGCTCCGAGAGGTAGCGGGACGTTTCCATCGGGGTGACGGCGGCGACCCGACCGACGATGTCCCGGGCGGACTCGAAATCGGCCAGGGTCGGTCCGACGAGCGAGACATTAGTCATGGGAGGCACTTTTCTCGAGGCGGTATGCCGGTCGGCGGAAACCGGGGCGTTGCGGGACGGTCTGCCACAACGAGGAGGCGAAGACGGGTGCCGAGGCGGTCTGCTCGGATCGCCACGCCCCGCTGTTGATGTAGCTGATCATGACGTTGAGTACGGCAGCGATCGGCACGGCGAAGAGGGCGCCGGCGATGCCCGCGAGCAGGGCGCCGGCCGCCACCACGAGAACGACACCCAGTGGATGCACCTTGACCGCCGTACCCATAATCAGGGGCTGTAGCACGTGACCCTCGATCTGCTGCACCAGCAGCACAACGCCGAGCATCAGCAAAGCCACCACCCAGTCGTTGAAGATCAGGGCGATCACGACCGCCACCGCGCCCGTGGCCACGGCGCCGACGATGGGGATGAACGAGCCGAGGAAAACGAGCACGCCGATCGGGATGGCGAGCGGAACCCCCAGCAGTGCGGCCCCGACCCCGATGCCGATCGCGTCGATGGACGCCACCAGGATCTGCACCCTGGCGAAGTTCCCCAGCGTGGTCCAGCCGGCCACCCCCGCGCCATCGATGGCCGCGCGCGCGCCATGGGGGAACAGGCGCACGATCCAGGACCAGATGCCCTTGCCATCGATCAGGATGAACAGCAGGCTGAACAGCGCCAGAAGGAAACCTGTCACCAGGTGGCCGAGCGAGGACCCCACGGAGAGCGCCCCAGAGACGAAAACCTGGCTGTCCGCCTGAATGGCGTCCCAGGCCTGGCCGAGGAACGCGTTGAGCTCCGGTTCGGTCAGCTGCAGCGGCGACGCCAGGAGAACGGCCTTGAGGCTCTCGTAGGAGGCGGCGAGCCTCTCGTTCAGGCCGACCGTGCCGATGGCGATCTGCTTCACGGCCAGCGTGATCAGTCCGCCGAGGATCGCGAAGGTATTGATCAGAGCGACCACGACCGCGAGAGCCTTGGGAAATCGGTGTCGCACCAGGAATCCGACGAAGGGCACGAGCAGTGCCGACACCAGCACGGCCACGAGCAGCGGGATGACGATCAACCGGAGCTGGATGACGATGAAGATGAAAACAGCAAGTGCGCCGGCGAGCGCGAGCAGGCGCCAGGACCAGGCGGCGGCGAGTCGGATGCCGGCCGGCAGGTTCTCGTCGACTCCGTAGCCGTGCGAGGGCGGGAGCTCGACCAGGATCGGGGGTACGGTGCGGCGGCGTCCGAACACGCCGAAGAAGCCGCTGCGGGCGGGTTTTCCGTCGGTTTCCATCACGGCATCAGTCTAGGCAATCACACGTGCCGTCTCCGGTATGGGCCAAAGGTGCTCGCTGCCTCAGGCCCCGGACCGGTCACTACGCCGGAGAGGGGAGCGGGTCGACCGAGACGGGCGCGCCCGTGAACCGCACCAGGACCCGGTCCCCGGCCGACGGATGCAGCCGCGCGCCGTGCTGCACGACGAGCGACGCGCCGTCGTCCAGGCGCACCCTCGTGCGCCGGAGCGAGCCGTGGAAACTCGACGAGAGCACGACCCCTGGTGCCCCCGCAGCGCCGAATTCGAGGTCTTCCGGCCGCACGGAGACGGACACAGCGCCATCCGCCTGCGAGGGGTCGAGTAGCGGCAGAGAGGCACCGTGAACCCGCGCGAACCCGTGGCGCACCACGCCGACCAGTCGATTGCTGAGCCCCACAAAGTCCGCGATGAACGACGAGGCCGGCCGGGTGTAGAGCTCTTCCGGTGCTCCGACCTGCTCGATGGAACCCGCCCGCATCACGGCGACGCGGTCGGCCACGGCGAGCGCCTCGTCCTGGTCGTGCGTGACAAACAGGGTCGTGATGCCCAGTTCGGTCTGGATGCGCCGGATCTCCTCGCGCAGCACCACCCGAACCTGGGCGTCAAGGGCCGACAACGGCTCGTCGAGCAGGAGAACCCGGGGCTCGGTGACGAGGGCGCGCGCCAGCGCCACCCGTTGCTGCTGACCGCCGGAGAGCTGGTGCGCGAAGCGGTCGTAGTGGGCGTCGAGCCCGACCAGGGCGAGGGCCGCGGCCGCTCGGGCGCGCCGTTCCTCGCCGCGGACCTTCCGCATGCGCAGGCCGAACTCGACGTTCTCGCCCGCGCTGAGGTGCGGGAACAGCGAGTAGGACTGGAACACCATGCCCAGGTCGCGCCGGCTCGTCGGCAGTGTCGACACGTCGGCTCCGTCGATCAGGATGCTTCCGGCATCCGTGGATTCGAGCCCGGCCAATACCCGCAGCGCGGTGGTCTTGCCACTACCGCTCGGGCCGAGCAGGGCGACGAACTCGCCCGCGTGCAGGGTGAGATCGAAGCCGGCCAGGGCACGGTGGCCGGTGAAGTCCTTCACCACGCCCGCGAAGCGCACCGAGGCTCCCGCCGGAGCGGTCGCCACCGAACGGTCCCGGTTCTGATTCTGGGTCCGAAGCTGGTTCTGGTTCATAGCTGACCTCCGGTGGTGGGCCGTCGCCGGCTGCCGGCGCGAACCGTGCCGAGACGCCCGATGACGAGCAAGAGCAGAAATGCGAAGGTGAGTGCGAGCAGAGACAGGATGACGGCCGTGTAGGGGTCGGCCTTGCTCACGACAACGAGCGCGGTCTGCAGGGTGATGCGGTTGAGCAGGGAGGCGATCGTGAATTCGCCGAGCACGACTGCGACCGAGATGAACGCGCCGGCGAGGATGCCGCGGCGCAGGTTCGGGATCAGTACCCGCACGAGCACGCTCACCCAGCCCGCGCCGAGCGTGCGGGCCGCCTCACTGAGCGTGCACACGTCGACGCCGTCGAGGTTCGTCTGGATGGCCCGGTAGGCGAACGGGAGCACCGTGATGCCGTAGGCGAACGCGAGGGTCCACACGCCGCTGCCAAGCAGGCGGGCGAGCACCGAGTACACCGGGGCCAGGCCGACCACGAGGACGATGGCCGGGATGCTGATGGGCAGGATGCAGACGAACTCCATCACGCGGCGCAGGCGGGGAAACCGCAGGTGCACCAGCAGCAAGGTCGGCACCAGCAGCAGGAGAACGATCGAGACGGTGCCCACGGCCAGCCCGACCGAGTTCCCGAGCGCGACGAGAACCGAACGGTACGGGCCGGCGAAGCCACCCTGGAACAGGGCCGTCCAGCGGGAGAGGTCGTGGCCGCCGGCGAGGCCGCGGCGCAAGGTGAACTCCACCATGGCGACGATGGGGATGGCGAAGAGGAGGCCGATGCTGCCGAGGATGAGGCCGCGCGCCAGCCGGGTGGGGGTGTGCGCCACCGCCTTCATCGCTGCCACCGGGCCGCCCGTGCCTGCAACGCCGAGTAGCCGGACATGACGACGAACATCACCAGGATCATGCCGAGCGCCAACGCCCCGGCGAGATTCTCCCGGCCGAGCAGGGTTTCACTGGTCAGGGCCGAGCGGATCTGCAGCGGAACGATCTGCGATCCCTGGCTGGTGAGCGCGGCGGCGGTCGCATAGGAGGAGAACGCGTTGGCGAAGAGCAGCAGCAGGCTGCCGAGAAACGAGGGCGCCAGCACCGGGAACGCGATCCGGAACCAGTAGGTGGCCCGGTTGCCGCCGAGGGTTGCGTTGGCCTCGGCCCAGTGCGGGTTGAGTGCCTGCAGCGCGGGCAGGAAGGTGATGATCATCAGGGGAACTTGAAAGTAGATGTAGGGCAGCACGAGGCCGGGGAGTTCGTAGAGCCATACCCCGTCGGCGAAGATGTCGACGCCGAAGGTGTCGCGCAGGATCACGGTGACCAGACCCTGGATGCCGATAGTCGCCACGAACGCGAAGGCCAGCATGACGCCGCCGAACTGGGCGAGCACGCCGCTGAGGGAGTCCACGACGGCGCGGAGGGGGCCGTTCTCGCGCGCGCCGAGCAAGCCGTAGCAGGCAAGGGCACCGACGATCGCACCCACAACGGCGGTGAGTGCCGACAGTCCGAATGACGCGGCGAAGGCGTCTCTCACGACCGGGTTGCCCAGCGCGGCCACAGTGTCGAGCGTGAACACCCCGGACTCGTCGACGAAGCCGCTTCCGACTGCGATCAGGGTAGGCACGAGCAGGAAGAGCACCACATATGCCGCGAACGGCAACAGCCCGAAGGCTGCCGCCGTGCCGCGCCGGCTACCGGACAGCTGCGGCCCACTTCGCGCCGAGGAGCGCGGCCCCCGCGGCGCTCTCCGCCTCGGAGGGGACGACCGTCTCGGCCGGGGCCGCAGGGAGTGCGGCGAAGAGCGCGGCGTCGATGGTGCCGGCCGCCGCCATCGCCTCGGCGCGCACGGGGCGGGCGCCACCGGAGAGCCAGAGGTTCTGGCCCTCGTCGCTGTAGAGGAATTCCTGCCAGAGCCTGGCTGCGGCCGGGTTCGGGGCATCCTTGTTCACGGCCTGGTTGTAGTAGCCGGCGTACCCGGTTCCCGGAAAGACGACGACCTCCCAGTTGCGCTCGCCCGCCAGACTCGTGCCGTAGCCCACGTTGAGGTAGTCCCAGTCGAAGACCACCGGGGTCTCACCCGACGCGATGGTCGCCGAAGTCGGGTCGATCTTGACGAAGTTGCCGGCCTGGTTGAGCTCGTCGAAGAAGTCGATGCCGGCCTGGAAGTCACTCACATCGCTCCCGCTCTGCACGGTGGCCAGCCCGACAGCGGCGAACGCAGCCCCGGCCTGTGTCGGGTCGCCGTTGATCGCGACCTTGCCCGTGTACTCGGCGCCGAGCAGGTCACGCAGCTCGGTCGGCGCGGGAACGGCGTCGGGGTCGTAGCCGACCGCCAGGTAGCCGCCGTAGTCGCCCGTGTACAGCCCGGAGGCCTCCTTGAGCGCATCCGGGATTTCGGCCCATGCCGCCACCTGATAGGGCGCGAAGCGATCGGTGCTGGACAGCGCCACCGCGAGGCCCAGGTCGAATACGTCGGGGGCAGTGTCCTGCCCGGCGAGGTTGTCCGCGGCCAGGATCTCCTCGGCGCTGGACGCGTCCGGCGAGGCCTCGGTGATGGTGATCTCCGGGTACTTCTCGGAAAATGCGTCGAGCACGGCGCCGTAGTTGGCCCAGTCCCGCGGCAGGGCGATCACGTTCAGGGCGCCTTCGGCCCGGGCCGCGTCCTCGAGGGCGGCCAGGTCGCCGAAGGCGGAGAGGCTGGTCGCGGAGGCGGCATCGACCCCCGTGGTGCCGGGACCGGCATCCGCGGCACCGGAGCAGGCGGACAGGCTCAGGGCGAGGGCGGTGGCCGTGGCCAGGGCGGCCAGGATGCGGGTGGTGAACAAGTTTCCTCCGTCGGACCGGTGTCGGCCGCCGCGCGAGAACGCGGACGTGTGGAGCCGGGTAGCCGGTAAAAGCGAGGCTAGGAGCAGCCGTCGACCGTGAGGGGGTGCGCCGCTGAACATCGGGTGAATGCCGTCTGAAGCGTGCCACTAGGGTCGGAGAGTGGTGCAGACGATCTCCCCAGCCCTTGCCCGCCGGATCGCGCTCGGCGCGCAGGGCTTCGGCCGCCCGCCGTCAGTGACGCCGGGCATCCGTCAACTGGATGCCCTGGTGAACCGGCTCGGGCTGCTGCAGATCGACTCCGTGAACGTGTTCGAGCGCAGCCACTATATGCCGGCGTTCAGCCGACTCGGCGCCTACGACAAGGCGCAGCTGGACCGGCTGACCTCGGGCCGCGAATCCCGGTTCACCGAGTACTGGGCGCACGAGGCATCGTTCCTGCCGCGCGACGCCTGGCCGCTCTTCGGCTGGCGGATGCGCGAATTCCGGACCCGGTCGGCAACCGAGGCGTGGGCTCAGGGCAACCGGCCGATGCTCGACTGGCTGCTCGCCGAGCTTGCCGCCAACGGTCCCCTGCGCGCGAGCGCCATCGAGCACGACGCGAACCGCCGCCGCGGCCCGTGGTGGGGCTGGTCGGACGTGAAGACCGGGTTGGAGACCCTGTTCCGCTGGGGCGACGTGGCGATCTCGGGCCGGGAACGGTTCGAGCGGGTCTACGGGCTGCCGGAGCAGGTGTTCCCGCGGGAGTTGCGGGAGCGCACGATCGGCCGGGACGACGCGCACCGCGAGCTGGTGAGTCGCTCGGCGCGAGCGCACGGAATCGGCACGGGGAAGGACTTCGCCGACTACTTCCGGTTGCGCGGCCCGGCGACCCTGGCGGCCATCCACGACCTCGAGGATGCCGGCGAGCTCATCCCGGTCGAGGTGCCGGGCTGGGGTGCGGGCGGCGCATCGGGGGGCGCCTGGTTGCACCGCGACGCGCGGCTCCCGCGCCGGGTGGATGCCGCGACCCTGCTGTCGCCGTTCGACCCGGTCGTCTGGGAACGGGCGCGCGCGTTGCGCCTGTTCGGGTTCCACTACCGGATCGAGATCTACACGCCCGAACCGAAGCGGGTGTTCGGGTACTACTGCCTGCCCGTGCTGCTCGGAGACACGATCGTGGGCCGGGTCGACTTGAAGAACGACCGGCAGGCGCAGGTGCTGCGGGTGCGCGCGGCCTGGGTGGAGCCGGGCGCGCCGTCGGACACGGCCGGGCGTCTCTCATCTGTTCTCAAGGAGGCCGCCGCCTGGCAGGGCCTGCCACAGATCGAGGTGGAACGGCGCGGCAATCTCGCCGAGGCGTTGGCCGCCGAGCTGCGTTAGCGGCCGTCGAAGCAGGTCAGAACTTGCGGCCCATCGTGTGCAGGCGCTCGACGCGCTCGGCGATCGGCGGGTGCGTGGCGAAGAGCTTGTCCATCACGCCGGGCTTGAGCGGGTCGGCGATCCAGAGGTGGGCCATCGAGGTATTCTGCTTCTTCATCGGGCGCCCGAAGGCCTCGAGCTTGCCGAGTGCGCTGGCCAGGGCGTCCGGATGCCGCGTGGTCAGGGCGGCCGTCGCATCCGCCAGGTATTCGCGCTGCCTCGACACCGCAAGCTGCACGATCGTGGCGATCAGGGGCGCCACGAGCATGGCGACGAGACCGACCACCATGATGACGGGGCTGCCATTGTTTTTGCTGTTCCGGCCGAAGAACGCCATTCGAAGGAAGATGTCCGAGATGAACCCGACGGCGACGACGAGGCCGAACACGACCATCGACAGGCGGATGTCGTAGTTGCGCACGTGGCCGAGCTCGTGCGCCATGACGCCCTCGAGCTCGGAGTCGGTCATGATCTCCAGCAGGCCGGTGGTGGCCGCGACGATCGCGTGTTCCGGGTCGCGCCCGGTGGCGAAGGCGTTCGGCGCCGGGTCGTTGATGACATAGATCGCGGGCATCGGCGTGCCGGTGGTGATCGAGAGGTTCTCGACGATGTTCCAGAGCCTCGGATTCTCCGATTGATTGGTGATGCGGATGCCGCCGCTCATCGCGATCGCCTGGCGACCGGCCACGAAGTACTGCACCACGGCATACCCCGTGGCGAAGACGACCGTGAAGATCAGGATGCTGTAGTCACCGGGCGTGCTATAGACCGCGTTGGCGAGCCAGCCGAGACCCGCGATGATGGCGATGAACAGGATGATGATGAAGACGGTGTTGCGCTTGTTGCGCGCAATTGCGCTGTACATGGAAGCCGTCCGCTAGAACTGAACGCGAGGCGGCTCCGCGATGGCGGCGGAGTCGGACACCTCGAAAAAGTCTCGCTGGGTGAACCCGAGGTTGCGGGCGATGAGGTTGTTGGGGAAGACCTGGATCTTCGTGTTCAGTTCCCGAACGCCGCCGTTATAGAACCGGCGTGAGGCCTGGATTTTGTCCTCCGTGTCGACAAGCTCGCCCTGCAACTGCAGGTAGTTCTGGCTGGCTTGCAGCTGCGGGTACGCCTCCGCTACGGCGAAGATGCTGCGCAGCGCGGTCTGCATGTGGTTCTCGGCGGCGGCGGCCTCGGCCGGACCCTGCGCGTTGAGCGACTCGGCCCGTGCCTTCGTGACGTTCTCGAAAACGGCCCGCTCGTGTGCCGCGTAGCCCTTGACCGTCTCGATCAGGTTCGGGATCAGGTCGGCCCGGCGCTTCAACTGAACGGTGATATCACTCCATGCCTCGTCCACGCGCACTTTGAGGGTGACGAGAGAGTTGTACGTGGCCCAGAGGTAAATCCCAATGATGACGACGAGTGCAACAACGATGAGGACCGGGATGAGCCATTCCATGGCAGCTTCTCCTTGAGGTGAGGCGGGGCGGGCAAGCAGGCCGCGGCGGCGTTTTTTACGACGCACGAGTTATCATAACCGCGCGCCCTGAGGCTCACATGCGCTTCCCGACACACTCCAAGTAACGCGGCGACGACCGGCCCCACGCGACCGTCAGCGGGCGGAGAGCACCGTCTGCAGCCAGCGGTAGGAAGACTTGGGGGTGCGGGTGCAGGTGCCGCTCTGGAAGTCGACGTGCACGAGGCCGAACCGTTGGGTGTAGCCGGCCGTCCATTCGAAGCTGTCCAGCAGGGACCAGACCAGGTAGCCCTGCAGGGTGACCCCGTCGGCGATCCCGCCGGGGGCCACCGCGGCGAGCGCCGCCGTGATGTGCTCGGCCAGGTAGTCGATCCGCGCCGGATCGTGCACGGCACCCCACGTGTCGGCGACGTCGGGGAAGCTCGCTCCCCCGGCCGTGATGCAGACGGGCGGCAGGTTCTCCGCGTAGCGGTCGCGCAGTTCGCCGAGGGCCACACCGAGGTATTCGGGCGCGATGGCCGTGCCGGCGTTGGTCACCGGGAACTCGCGAAACGGGGTGACGTGGAAGGGAAAGGCCACGACCTTTTCCGGCGGCCCGCTGGGCGGCGGCCCGTTCGGGGTCTTCGGGGCAGCGGCGCCGGCCTTGATCCGGCTCGGCTGGGAGTAGCCCAGCCCGTAGAAGTCGAGCGGCTGGTGGATGGTGCGGAGGTCGTCCGGGTCGGTTTCCAGCAGCATCCGCATCGGCACCTGGTAGGGCTCCGGCGGTTCCGGGTAGCGGCCGAGCAGCACCGCGTCGGCGTAGACGCGATTGTGCAGCACGTCGAAGAGCGCGGCGGCGACCTCGTCGGCTTCGCGGCCGCTGGCGGATTGCACGGGCGAGTGCACGTTGGAAATCCCGATCCGGCCGCGCACATCGGCGGCGCGCAGCCCCTGCACAGCGAGTCCGTGAGCAAGCAGCTGATGGTGCGCCGCCGGCAGGGCACCGAAGAGCCGGGCCTCCCCCGGGGCATCCGTGCCGAGGGCGTAGCCGTTGAGGGTCACCGTCGCGGGGTCGTTCAGGGTCAGCCAGGAGTCGATCCGGTCCCCGAACACCTCGCCGACCTGGTGGGCGTAGTCGCCGAACCGCATCGCGGTGTCTCGGTTCAGCCAGCCGCCGCGCAACCGCAACGGGGTGTCCCAGTGGAACAGGGTCGCCATCGGGCTGATCCCCGCGACCAGGAGCCCGTCGAGCAGCCGGTCGTAGAAGGCCAGGCCGGCCCGGCTGAGCGAGCCGCGGCCATCGGGCTGCAGCCGGGACCAGGCCAGGGAGAACCGATAGACGTCGACGCCCAGTTCGCGGAGCAGCGTGACGTCCTCCTCGAGCCGATTGAAGTGATCGGTCGAAACGGATGCGTTGGAGCCGTCACGGATGCGCCCGGCGGTGGCCGTGAACGTGTCCCAACTCGATTCGCCGCGACCGCCCTGCCTGGCGCCACCCTCGATCTGGAAAGCGGACGTTGCCACGCCCACGGTGAAGCCGTCGGGCAGCCGGTCTCCCAGCTCCCCCGCACGGTGTTCCCAAGCACGGGCGGCGGGGGTGTTGCTGTTGCTCATCGACCCAGGACTCTTTCCAGATAGCTGTTGCTGAAGCGGCGCTCCGGGTCAAGCCTGTCACGCACCGAGAGGAAGTCGTCGAAGTGCGGATAGTCGGTGCGGAGGGACGCCGCATCCCGGTCGTGCGTCTTGCCCCAGTGCGGACGCCCGCCGTGCGCGCGCATAATGGCCTCGACCGCCTGGAAATACGCAGCCGGATCCTCCCGGTAGTAACGGTGCACGGCGATGTAGCCGGTCTCCCGGCCCGCTGCGGTGGACAGCCAGACGTCGTCGGCGGCGGCCGAGCGCACCTCGATCGGGAACGAGATGCGCCAACCCCGCGCCTCGATCAGCGCCCGCACTTCCCGCAGCGCGGCCGGTACCAGGGCGCGCGGCAGGGCATATTCCATTTCTTGAAAACGCACCGTGCGGTTCGTCAGGAACACGCGGTGGGAGACATCCGTGAATTCGCGTCTGCCGGTCAGGCGGGCGGCGAGTCGGTTGAATCCGGGGACTGTCGCCGGCGCCACGGCGCCCAGGGCGCAAATGCCGCGGTAGACCCCGTTCGCGAGCAATTCGTCGTCGACGAAGCGGGCGACCTTGCCGAGCGGCGACCGGCCGGACTCCAGGGGCAGCCGGGTGTTGGTCTTGGTCAGGGCGGTCTCGGTGTGCGGGAACCAGAAGAACTCGTAGTGATCGCTGTGGTCGGACCGGTCGAGGTAGTGCTCCAGGACCTCCTCGAGCGGCTCGGCCGCCTCCACCGCGTGCAGCAGGAACGCGGGCACGCACTGCAGGGTCACGTCCACCACGATTCCGAGCGCACCGAGACCGAGCCGGGTCGCGGGCAGCAGCTCCGGGTTCTCCGTGGCGCTCACGCGCAGCAGGGTGCCGTCACCGACCACCAGGGTCAGCGCCACGATCTGGGTGGCCAGGCCGCCGTACCGGCCGCCCGTGCCGTGGGTCCCGGTGGACGTGGCGCCGGAGATCGTCTGCCGGTCCACGTCGCCCAGGTTCGGCAGGGCCAGACCGTAGGGCCGCAGCAGCCGGGGCAGTTCGAACAGTCGGGTGCCCGCGGCCAGAGTGACCTGCCCGGCCACGGTGTCCACACCGATCAGCCCGGCGAGGTCAAACAGGTCAAGCTGGACCCCGGGCGCGAGCGCGATGCCCGAGAAGCTGTGCCCGGAGCCCACGGCCTTGACCCGAAGGCCCACCGCCCCGGCCGCCACCACGGCGCGCTGCACGGCGGCGACGCTCGACGGCCGCTCCACGCGCACCGGGGTCACCGCCTGGTTCCGGGCCCAGTTGCGCCACACCGCTCCGCTCGCACTCACAGAAAGGCCTTCCCCTCACCCCGGTAGGTCGGCAGGATATCGACCACCTTTCCATTCTCGACCAGCGCGAACTCGTTCACGTGCTCGCTCAGCTCCCCCGACTTGGTGTGCCGCGCCCAGACGCGGTCACCGACGCGGAGCCGGGCCGCACCGACACCGGTGAGCGGCGCCTGCACCTCACCGGCCATCTCCCGCGGCGCCAGGCTGAGGCCCTCCGGCCAGACCACGCGGGGCAGCCGGTCGGCCCCGGGCACGCCGGACGCGATCCAGCCGCCGCCGAGCAGTACGGCCGTGTCGGGGCTGGGCTTCCGCACCACCGTGAGGGCGACCGCGACCGCGGCCGCAGGCGCGGGCCGAAAGCTCGCGAAATTGTCGAAGAGGTGGCCGCCGAAGAAGCCGCTGCCGACGGCAATGTCGGTGACGGATGCGTCGGCGCGCGTGCTCTCGACCGAGCCGGTTCCGCCCCCGTTCACGAACTCGAGGGGCGCGACCTCGCGCACCGCGGCGACGGCCGCGCTGCGCCGCTCCCTGAGCTCGCCAACGGACCGGCGCCGCACCCAGCGGGTGACCAGGCCCCGGAGCGGTTTCCCGGCCGGCCTGTCGCCGATCTCAGCCACCTGCGCCTCATAGGACATCACGCCGACGAGGACGAAGCCGGGGTGGGCGACGATGTCCGCGGCGACCCGGCGGGCCTCGCCGGGTGTGTGCACGGGTGAACGCCAGACGCCCAGATGGCCGAGCACGGGGGCGTCCCAGGCCGCGTCGAGTTCGAGGCAGACCCGGATCGGGGTCCGGCTGCCGGGCGGAAGCACGGCGTCGATGACGTCGAGGTGCGCGATCGAGTCGACCATCAGGGTGACCGCCCTGGCCAGCTCGGGCGAGCGGCCCGACTTCCGGATCGCGGACCGGTCGGCCGTGGGGTAGCCGACGACGACATCCGTCACCGTCTCAGCCAGCCAGAGCGCCTCCGCCAGGGTGTAGGCCAGCACACCCCGATAGCCGGGCACGGCCAGGATGGCCTCAAGCACGCCGCGCACCGAATCGACTTCGAAGCGACCCGGAGGGAGGTGCCGGCCGCGCGGTCCAGCAGGTCGTGCGCGTTGTGGCGCAGGGCACCCAGGTGGAGGGCGGCGACGGGGGCGTCCAGGTGCGCCGTCGCGGCCGTGAGCTCGGGCCAGAACAGCCCCGGGGTCTGCCACGGCCGGCCCGTAAGGCGGTGGGAGAGGTCGAGCATCGGCGCACCGCTTTCAGTAGCCGGGATTGAGGATACCCGGCGCGGTGACCCAGCCACAGCCGCCCCGTGCTCTTGCGCGGGGAAGCAGTAGCGTGGATGTTCCGACGCCAGTATGCCCTATGGCCCCCGCCGATCACGAATGGGTGCCGTCGCCGTCAAATTGCGTGTCGCACGTTGACTTTCCCGGCGCTGGCCCGTGAAATGGTCACAGGGGGAATAATGTACGGGACACGTATGGCCGGTTCGGGCGGAACGCCCGGGCGCCGTCGTCGACGGTGGACGCCCGGCACCCTGCCTCTGTTCGTCGCCCTGGTCGGCTTGTCTCTCCTCGGCGTGCCGGGCGCGGCGTTCGCCGAACCGACTGCCGCAGCCACGCCGGCTCCCACACCGGCTCCCACAAGCGAGCGGGACGCCAAGGCGGCGCCGACGAACGCGCCGGCCATCGTCAGCCCACCGCCGGGCAGTTTCGTGGGTAGCGGAACCACCACCGTCTCCGGCACGGGCGAAGCCGGCCGGGAGATCTGGTTGCTCTCCCCCGTCGACGGTCAGGACCCCTGCTTCGCCGTGGTCGACGGCGCCGGCCAGTGGAGTTGCGCCGCGTTTTCCCTGCCGAGCGGGCCATCCGTGCCGCTTCGCGTCGTCGTCAACGGAGCCGCCGACCTGACCGACGAGCACACGATCGCCGTGTTGTCCGCCCCCCGGGTGACGGGCGGTCCCACCGGTGGGAGCCTGACCAACGGCACGGTGCGCGGCACCGGCTATCCGGGGGCCTCCGTCGTCATCACGGTGAGCGGCGGCCCGCGCTGCACGGCCACCGCCGACTCCTCCGGCAACTGGTCGTGCACGTTCGCCGACGGCCTCGCCGGCGGGCAGGCCGAGGTCTCGGCCAGCCAGCAGACGAGCTACAGCAATCCCTCATGGTCCAATTCGAGCGCACCGGTCGACCTCGTCTTCGACCTCGACCGTCCGGCGCCGCCCACGCTGACCACGCCGGCGAGCGGCGCCCAGCTGCCGCTCACCGACGCCGGGTACACGGGCACCGGAGAAGAGGGTGCGACCGTGACCGTCTTCGCCGGGTCATATTCGGTCTGCAGCGCCGTCGTCGCATCCGGGTCGTGGAGTTGCTCGGCGGGCGGAGTCGCTGCCGGTACCTTCCGGGTGATCGCGGTGCAACTCGACCTGGCCGGCAACCTCGGCCCGGGCAGCCCCGGGGTGGACGTGCTCTACGGCGTCCCCACCCCTTCCCCTTCCGGCTCGACCGGCCCCGAGGCGACCGCCCCGTCCGCCGACGCCCCCGCCGCCCCGCCGCCGGCCGAGGAGACGGCACCGGCGGAAGCCCCGCCCGGTTCTGCAGCCCCGGCCTCGCCGGCACCGCAGGCAGACCGTCCGGCCGTGGCCCTGGCCACACCGCTGCCGGGCGGCTGGAACGACCCCACCCGGTTCGCCACGGCAGTGCTGCCGCCGTGGTCGACCCCCGACCTCTCCTGGTTCCAGGCGGCGTTGCTGGCGCTCGGTGCCCTCCTGCTGCTCTGCATCCCCGCGCGCCTCCTCGCCGGGACCGTGTTCCGGGCCACGGACGGCCACCCGCTCTGGCAGAGCATGCCGATCGCGGGCCGCAACCGGTCCCGCGAGGAATTCGAGACCGTTCCCGAACTACCTCTGAACCGGTGGCTGGTGGCCGGCGCCGCCGTGCTGGCCGCGGCCACCCTCGTCATGCTGTCCGGGCCGGTCACCAGCCAGCCTGCCTACCTGCGGCTGCTCCTCGCCGTGGCGCTGGCCCTCCTCATCGTCAACGCGGTCGGAGCGCTCGTTCCGCTCTGGTGGAGCTCCCGCATGTGGCGGACGAAAGCATCCGTGACTTTCCTGCCCCGCTACCTGCTGCTGGTCGCCCTGACCGCGTTGGCCTCCCGGGCTTTCGACGTTCACCCGGCGCTGGTCTTCGGGCTGCTCGGCAGCGTCACCGTGGCCCCCGAGGTACTGACGCCGAGGCGCGGCCCACTCGCCGCCGTTCGGGCCGGCAGCCTGATCGGGCTGGCCGTGGTCGGCTGGCTGACGCTGGGCCTGCTGCCGGCCGCGGACGGCTTCCTCAGCGCGCTGGCGGCCGAGATCATCAACAGTGTGGTACTGGCCGCGATCGGTTCGGCAGCGCTGGTGCTGATCCCGATCGGACGCACCAGCGGACGGAGCATCCTCGCCTGGTCACCGCCGATCTGGGCGTGCCTGACCGTGCTCGCCTTCACGATCATGTTCGGAGTGCTGTCCCCGGCGGTGGAACTCTGGCACGAAGGTGGCAGCCTCAGCCTGTGGTGGGTGGCAGGCACCCTGTTCGCCGCCCTCAGCATCGGGGCCTGGGCCTGGCANCATCGGGGCCTGGGCCTGGCAGCGGTTCGTCACGCCCGCCCGAGTCTGAGCCTCGCCCCCCCCCCCCGATGATTCCGCCGAGAGGGCGCGGGGTCAGGCCCGCCAAGAGGTCACACGGCCGGTCAGGCCCGACGGATCAGGCCGGCCTGCCGGGCGTGAGGACACCCCGAGCTTCGGGTAGATGTGTGGCGGCCTGCTGCTCGTGGTGGCGATGCTGTTCGGCATCTCGGCGCTGGTCTTCGGCGCATTCTTCACGGTCTGGAGCATCCAGCGGCACGTCAAGCCTGCTCGCCGTGGCATCCACCCTGATCACGCCCGACAGCGGGTCCGTGCACATGGGCGAAATCGATGCGACCCTGCTGTCCCTGGCCGAAAAAACGCAGCTGCGCTGGGATCGGCTCGGCATCGTCTTCCAGCAGTCGAACCTGCTGCCGGATGCCGTGGGTCTCCTGGGCCAGGCCGGCAAACGGCCCGCGCGGCTCACCGTCGAGCACGACACCGCCACGGTGCTGGTCACCCACGACCAGCGGCTGCTGCCGCTGGTGGACTCCCTGCACACCATGGTCGACGGCACCCGAACGACGAGCCGCCACAGCATCAGCGCGTAACGGCGCGTCCGCGGCGCACGCTATCGTCGAGAGCGTGCGCCTCGGAGTCCTTGATGTCGGTTCGAACACCGTCCACCTGCTGGTCGTCGACGCGCACGCAGGCGCCCAGCCGGTGCCGATGGCCTCCGACAAGGCCGTGCTGCGCCTGATGCGCTACCTCACCCCTGAGGGCGCCATCACCGAGGAGGGGTGCACCGCCGTGCTCGAGTCGGTGCGGAACGCGGCCGAGGTGGCCCGCCGCCACCACGTCGACGACCTCCTGCCGTTCGCTACCTCCGCACTCCGTGAGGCCGTGAACGGGCCCGAACTGCTCGCCCGGGTCGAACGGGAAACCGGGGTCGCCCTGCAGGTCCTGTCCGGCGAGGACGAGGCCCGACTGACGTTCCTGGCCGTGCGGCGCTGGTACGGCTGGTCCGCCAGGGACATCCTGCTCTTCGACATCGGGGGCGGCTCCCTGGAGATCGCCGCCGGCGCGAACGAGGTGCCTGCGGTCGCGCTGTCGCTGCCGCTGGGCGCCGGCCGTTCCACCATCGGCTTCCTGCACGACGACCCGCCGCTGCCCGCGCAGGTCTCCGCCCTCCGCGAGCACGCCGCCGCCGTGCTCGCGGAAGCCCTGGTGGCGTTCGAGGGGCTCCCGGCGCCGCACCACGTCGTCGGTTCGTCCAAGACCATCCGCTCCCTGGCCAAACTGGCCGGCTCCACCGCGGAGGGTTTCGGTTCAGGCGAGCGGATGCAGCTGAGCCGCTCGCAGCTGAGCGACTGGGTCCCCCGGCTGGCCCGGATCCCGGCTGAGGCGCGCCCGGCGCTGCCCGGCATCACCGCCGACCGCACCTTCCAGATCGTGGCCGGCGGCATCGTGCTCCACGCGGCGATGGCCGCGTTCGGGGTGACCGAGCTGGAAGTGTCGCCGTGGGCGCTCCGCGAGGGCATCATCCTGAGGTATCTGGACCACCTGGAGTAGCTGCCCCTAACCAATTCGACGGAGATTCTGCCGAGAATGGCGCCAAACAGACGGGAACCGGGCTCTGAGGCCAAAATCTCCGTCGAATTGGTTCCGCCCTCGGCCGTCTGGACTCCAACAGAGTGACGCCGTGAGCGGAAAGCGCGCGGGGCGTCGGTGGTGCAAAGCGCCGGTGACGCCGAGGGAGCGGCCGGGTCGGCGCAGCACCTTGGCCGTGAGCGGCGCCCTCGCCGGTCGTGATGGTTCCGCGCCCGGGCAGCACCTTCGACGTGGTGATCACTTCCAGAAGAAGAACCGGGTGATGTCCCACGTTGTTTGCAGAAAGCCCCTGACACCGTTCCTACATCGGGGAATGGCACGTGGCAGGAGGCATCGACCGTTTCACTCGCGGATCGTAGCGCGACGAAACCGGGCCGGACAGGCTGCCTCACCCGGCACAGACCGGGGGCAGGGATTTACCGCGGCATCCGTTCAGGGTCTGCCGGCCGGTTGAACGACTAGGCATGCATGCTGTCGCCCGGGCGGCGGGAGTCGGGGCCGTGACGCGGTGACGCTGTGACGCTGTGACGTACCGTGTGGTGCCCCCGCTGGGGGTCGAACCCAGACTGTGACGATTTTAAGTCGTCTGCCTCTGCCATTGGGCTACGGGGGCACGCCCGGCGAAACCGAACGCCTCAAGCGTAGGGGCTGCGGGCGTCATCGGTTTCTCTCGGTGACGCCCGCAGACGCTGTTACTTGACGGCTGCGGTCGCCGCGGCCTTCTCGGTCGTCCCTGCCGGAGCGACTTCCGCAGCCTTGTCGGCCGCGGTCTTTCGCGGGGCTCGGGGTGCACGCGCCGTTGCCTTGGCGGCGGGACCCGTGCCGGGGCCGGCTACGGTGGCCGCTGCCTTGGCCGATGCGGCGACGGTCACCGGAGCCTTGGCCGGAGCGGCAGAATCCACGACCGGCTTGGGCCGCGAGGCGAACTCCGCGAACGTGGCCCGCGGGTTCTGCACCGCGGCCAACGAGACGATGTCGCGACCGAGGAAGAAGTTGTTCATCCAACCCCAGATGATGCGCAGCTTGCGCTCCCAGCTGGGCATGGCCAGGCCGTGGTAGCCGCGGTGGGCGAACCAGGCCGGCAGACCCGTGATGGCGATCTTGCCGGACTGGAAGACACCGGAACCGATGCCGAGGCCGGCGACGGCACCCAAGTTCTTGTGCAGGTATTCCTCGGGATTCTCGCCGCGCAGCACCGCGACGATGTTCTTCGCGAGGAGCTTGCCCTGGCGAACCGCGTGCTGAGCGTTGGGCACGCAGAAGCCGCCCACTCCCCCGCCACTCAGGTCGGGAACGGCGGTGATGTCGCCGGCGCCCCAGGCGTCCGCGATGATCTCGTCATCGGTTCCGACGCGCAGGTCGGGGCGCACCTGCAGGCGACCACGATCTTCGATCGGCAGGTCGGTATGGCGCACGATGGCCGGGTTAGCCATGACTCCGGCTGTCCAGACGATCAGATCGGTCTCGAAGCTCTCACCGGTGGACAGTTCGACCTTGCCGTCGACCGAGCTGGTCAGCTGCGTGTTCAGGTGGATTTGCGCGCCGCGTTCGTCGAGGTGCTTGATGACCCAGAGGCTGGTCGGCAGCGAAACTTCGGGCATGATGCGCCCCATCGCCTCGATCAGGTGGAAGTGGGTGTCGTCGAACCCGATCTGCGGGTAGGACTTCAGCAGCGATGACGCGAAGGAACGCAGCTCTGCGAAGACCTCGATGCCGGCGAAGCCCCCGCCGATGACGACGAAGGTGAGCAGGCGGTCGCGCTCGGGGCCGGCCGGAAGTTGGGCAGCCTTGTCGAAGTTGGTGAGCACGCGGTCACGGATGGCGACGGCTTCCTCGATGGTCTTCAGACCGATGGCCTGGTCCGCGACGCCCGGGATCGGGAACGTGCGCGACACGGCGCCGGCCGTCACCGCGACGACGTCATAGACGAATTCGTAGGGCTCGCCAATGGGCGGGGTGATGGTCGCGGTTTTCGTGGCGTGGTCGATGTGGGTGACCTTGGCCGTCACGACGTTGGTCTTCTTGAGGTGACGACGGTGCGCGACTGCGGCGTGGCGACCCTCGATGGAGCCGGCTGCGACCTCCGGCAGGAACGGCTGGTAGGTCATATACGGCAGAGGGTCGACCATGGTGACCTCGGCCTCGCCGGCGCGAAGCCATTTCTCCAGCTTCCACGCGGTGTAGAACCCGGCGTAGCCGCCACCGACAATAAGAATTTTGGGCACTATGAAAGTCCTCCTACATGATTTGGCTGCACGAAAACTTACCGTTTTGACCGGATTCGCTTGATGTGCCGAGTGGCCCCGGTGCCGAGCAGCGTTACCAGAGTACCAAACCCGACCAGGACGAGGAGCGGCACTGTGACATACGTCAGCGTGAGCGGGCTGGGCAACCATGCCGCGACGACGCTGGGGGCAGGCAACGCCGGGTCTTCCTGCGGCGCGACCGGCACCTGCGTGGCGGTCTGCGGCGTGGGCTCGACCTCGGTGTCCGCCCGCCGGTGTACCCGGATCCACTCCTCCAGCAGGGCGGCCGGTTCCGGGCTCGTGGATGCCGGCACGGCCGCAGTGACCGCCGCCGCGGCATCGATCAGACCGTTGCCGTAGATCGGGCTGGGCACGACCCGCCCGTTCGGGTCGGCAGTTTCGATGACCCGGTTCATCACCTCCGCAGCATCGAGGCGGGGATAGGCGGCGCGCACCAGGGCGACCAGGCCCGACACGATGGGCGCGGCCGCGCTGGTGCCGTTCCACTGCACGTAGCCGCCGCCCGGAACGACGCCCACAAGTTGCTCGCTGGGCGCGGCCACCGAGATCGTGATGCCCTGCGAGGACGCGTCGAAGCTGGCGCCCTTGTTGCGGTCGACACCGGCGACCGTGAGCACCCCAGGGATGGTGGCCGGGGCTCCGACCTCGGTGGTGCCGCTGCCTCGGTTCCCGGCGGCGGCGACGACCACGACGTCGTTCTCGAACGCGTAGAGGAAGGCGTCGTCCCAACTCGGCGGCCAGTCCAAGGTGTTGCGGGTGAGGGACATGTTGATGACGTCGGCGCCGTTGTCGACGGCCCAGCGGATGCCCTCGGCGATCTGGTCGTCGTTGCTGAGGGTGGCGTCGCTGGTGCCGAAGGCCACCGAGACGGCCAGGAGCGACGCCTCGGGAGCCACTCCCAGCACGCCGGACCCCTCACCCGTGCCGCGTCCGGCCAGCAGGGATGCCACCAGAGTCCCGTGCTCACTGCCTTCTCCGACGGGCGTCTGCCCATTGGCGGAGCCGAGCCCGGAGACATCCGTTCCGCCGACGACCGCACCGGTGAGGTCGGCGACGTCGGCGACACCCGTATCGATGACGGCCACCGTCACGCCCGCGCCACGGGTCGTATTCCAGGCCTGGGTGAATCCGTAGTCATTGAGCCAGTACTCAAGGTCACGCACCTGCGTGTTCTCCGCGAAGGCCGGCGCGGTCGGTGCAACGAAAGCCCCGCCCAGCGCCATGGTCAGGCCCAGGGCGACGCCCGCGCCGATCCGACGCCAGGCGGAGCGGGTCACTCGTCGGCCGTGGTGTAGTCGAGGCACTCGCAGACGGCGGGCGTCCAGGCCGCCCGGCCGAGGGCCAGATCTCCGATCGGGTTCACTCCGGGGCCTGCGGCCAGAGAGTGGGCGGCCAGCGCGTGCAGGCATTTCACGCGTTCAGGCATACCACCGGAGGAGATGCCGACGATTTCCGGAACCGTGCCCAGGATCTCGCGGTCGGCAAGGAAGCCCTCATGCGCACGCCGGTAGCGGGCACGCACCTGCTCGTCATCGGCCAGCAACTGGTTGTACTCGTTCATCACCTGGGTGGCCTCGAGGAACGACAGCGCGGCGGTCGCCGCGGGGTGCGTCAGGTAGTACAGCGTGGGGAAGGGGGTGCCGTCGGCAAGGCGCGGCGCCGTCGCCACCACGGTCGGGGCGCCGCAAACGCAGCGCGCGGCGATGCCCACGACGTTGCGGGCCGGGCGTCCCAGCTGAGCCGAGACGATGGTGATGTCGTCCTCGGTGACCGAATCGAAGGGAGGCCTGGTCATTTCGCGGCCTCGGGAGCCAGACCGGCCGTCATTACGGAGGCGAACATGGAGGAGAGCCAATCGACGTTGGTGGTTTGGATGGTGGGGGTGGCGACCGGTGCGGCCGCGTCGCCCGCGACGGGCAGGGCCAGATCGTTGATCACGAGGAAGCTCACGTCGCCGGGAAGCACATAGGACAGTCGGTCCCTGGCCTGCGTGGTGACGTAGGTGCGGTCGTTCCAGCGTTCCCGCTCACTCTTCAACTCTTCCACGGCGCCCTGCTGGGCCTCGACCGCCGCCGTGAGCGATTCGATCTGCTGGCGCTGGTCGGCGTAGGTGCGGATGCCGGGCGCCAGGACGATCACGGCCATGATCAGGAGGCCCATCATCACCAGGGAAAACCCGGACAGGCGCAGGCCGCGCAGCCAGCGAGCGGCCGCGGTCTCGGTCGGGGGCAGCGCGACGGGCTGTTCTTCGGCGCGTTTCCTGGCCACGGCAACCCCCTTCGTGAATCGCTGGTCGCGGTTGTCCCGCACTGGAACCCTAACCGCAATCGGACAAAAAAATGGAGCTCCCGAAGCCGCGGGGTGAACCCGCGCTCCGAGAGCTCCAGTCGAACTACGCCTTGAAGCGCGGGAAGGCAGAGCGGCCCGCGTACACGGCGGCCTCGCCCAGCTCTTCCTCGATGCGGAGCAGCTGGTTGTACTTCGCGACGCGCTCGCTGCGGGCGGGTGCTCCGGTCTTGATCTGGCCGGCATCCGTCGCAACCGCGAGGTCGGCGATGAAGGTGTCCTCGGTCTCACCGGAGCGGTGCGAGATGACGGCGGTGTATCCGGCGCGCTGCGCGAGGGACACCGCGTCAAGCGTCTCGGTCAGGGTGCCGATCTGGTTGACCTTGACCAGGATGGAGTTCGCGGTGCCGAGGGCCAGGCCCTTGGCAAGGCGCACCGGGTTGGTCACGAAGAGGTCGTCGCCGACGATCTGGACCTTGTCTCCGAGCTCGGCGGTGAGGTGAACGTAGCCGTCCCAGTCGTCTTCCTCGAGCGGGTCTTCGATCGAGACGAGCGGGTAGGCCGCAACGAGCTCGACGTAGTACGCGGACAGCTCCAGGGCGGTGAGTTCCTTGCCCTCGAAGTGGTAGACGCCGTCCTTGTAGAACTCGGAGGCGGCGCAGTCGAGCGCCAGACCGATGTCCTTGCCGGGCGTGTAGCCGGCGTTCTGGATGGCTTCGACGATGAGGTCGAGAGCGGCACGGTTGCTCGGCAGGTTGGGGGCGAATCCACCCTCGTCGCCGAGGCCGGTAGAGAGGCCCTTGGACTTGAGCAGCGCCTTGAGGGCGTGGTAGGTCTCGGTGCCCCAGCGGAGGCCCTCGGCGAAGGACTCGGCTCCGAGTGGGACGACCATGAATTCCTGAATGTCCACGTCGTTGTCGGCGTGGGAGCCTCCGTTGATGATGTTCATCATCGGGACCGGAAGGGTGTGTGCGTTCGGGCCACCGAGGTAGCGGAACAGCGGCAGGCCGGCCGAGGTCGCGGCGGCCTTGGCGACGGCCAGGCTGACGCCGAGGATAGCGTTGGCGCCGACGCGGTGCTTGTTGTCGGTTCCGTCGGTCTCGTTCAGGACGGCGTCGATGATGCGCTGGTCAGCGGCGTCGAGGTCCTCGACTGCCGGGCCGAGCTCGTCGATGACAGCGTCAACGGCCTTGCGGACGCCCTTGCCCAGATAACGTGACTTGTCGCCGTCATGCAGCTCGTAAGCCTCGAACGCACCGGTGGATGCGCCGGACGGAACGGCGGCACGGCTGACCGAACCGTCATCAAGCAATACCTCGACCTCAACGGTCGGGTTGCCTCTGGAGTCAAGAATCTCGCGCGCTACTACTGCCTCAATGAGAGCCACAGCTATCTCCTGTTTCCTATATTTTTTTAATTGTTGGGGTGTTGGTCTGAAGGAATCGAGGAAGACAGCGCCGTGTTCCAATCCCATAACAGTCTAGCGACTGGCCTCAGCCGCCGAGGGGACGGAAATCGAGTTCGCCCGCGCCGGAGGCATCCGCCCCGACGAACGAGTAGCGCCCGTAACCGGCTCCGGCCGCGCGTTCCAGCAGCGCCTTGACGTTCTTGGTGCGCTGTTCGAGGCGCACCCGGAGGCCCTGTTCGACCAGTGTTCGCTTGAGCGCCACGAGCCGGGCCGGGTCTGTTCCCTTGTTGTACACCAGTACGACGGCGTTCTCAGCGGATGCCGCATCCACGCCCAACAGGTCGACGATGCGCTCGAACCCGATCGAGAACCCGCAGGCCGGCACCTCGGTGCCGAGGAAGCGGCCGATCATGCCGTCGTACCGGCCGCCGCCGCCGAGGGAGTAGCCGAGATCGGGGTGTGAGATCTCGAAGATGGTGCCGGTGTAGTAGCCCATCCCGCGCACGAGGGTCGGGTCGAACACGAGCCGAACCTCGGGCATCGCGGCGCGCAGCGCGAGCAGGTCGGCGAAGGCGTCCGTGTTGAGCCAGGCCGGCGGCGTCGGCTCGGCGGCCGTCCAGCCGGCATCGGCGATCTGGGTCAGGGTATCGGCCACGCCGTCGGTGGCGATGCCCAGGCCGGCGAGCTCCGTGACAACCCCGTCGACGCCGATCTTGTCGAGTTTGTCGATCACGATCAGCGCGCGTTCGTTCAGCTCGGGAGCCACGCTCCAATGGGCGAGCAGGGCGGTCAGGATGCGGCGGTCGTTGACGCGGATGGAGCACCCGGTCAGGCCGAGAGCGTCGAGCGCGGCGGCGGTCGCGGTGATCAGCTCAATCTCGGCAAGCAGGCCGGACTCGCCGATGATGTCGATGTCGCACTGCACGAACTGCCGGTAGCGGCCCTTCTGCGGACGCTCCGCCCGCCAGACCGGCGCGATCTGGATGGACCGGAACACCGTCGGAAGTTCCGCCCGGTGAGTCGCGTAGAACCGGGCGAGCGGAACGGTGAGGTCGAACCGCAGGCCCAGGTCGGCCAGCCCGAGCAGGTCGCCGGATGCGGCGGCGGCCGCGGCATCCGTCGGCTTCAACCCACGCTTCAGCACGGCGAAGGCGAGTTTCTCGTTGTCGCCGCCGAGCCCGGAGTGCAGTCGGGCCGCGTCTTCCATCACCGGGGTCTCGATCTCGTCGAAGCCGTGCGCCGCGAAGCTTCGCCGGATCACGGCCAGTGCGTGTTCCCGGGACGCCTTGTCGGCGGGGAGGAAGTCGCGCATGCCGCGGGGAGGGGTCACTGGTGTTGCCATAGCCCCAATTGTGTCAGTTCGGGTCGGCCCGTCGATTTCCGCCGGGACGCCCGACACGGTCTCTCATGCGATGTAGTGCAAGATGTCGAAGTGGTTGTCACCGGCGCCCTGACGATGGTCAGGAGGGTGGACATCCAGGCCACTTCCTCGGCCTGCGCTGTGACCTGCTTCTCCTGGGCCAGCGCCAGGGCGATGCGAAGCAGACGGCGATGGCGATGAACTGCTGCGAGGCATCGAATTCGTCACCGATCTGAGCGGACAGAAGACCATTGACAGATGTCTGGCTCATGGTTGGACTGTTCCGCCACCGCCCTGTCGGCACCGCCGCGTGGCCTCAGCGCAGGCCTTCGCGCAAGCCTCAGCCGCGCAAGCCTCAGCCGGGCAGGCCTCAGCCGGGCAGGCCGATGATGCCGGCGTCGGCAACGTCGCCGGCATCCGTCGTCTCGGCCTCGCGGATCTCGTCCTGCAGACCGCGGAGGGCCGTGCGCAGGGCACGTTCGGAGTCGAGCCCCTGACTCTTGGCCGCAGACACGATGGCCAGCAGCAGCGGGCCGAGCTGGCCCTCGGTCTCGATCGGAAGCGGGAACGCGGCCTCGGTGCCGAGCAGCCCGATCTTCTGGGCTCGGCCGAGCACCTTGTCGGCGAGCGCGAGCGCCGGCATACCCTGCGGGATCCCGTCGAGCACGCTCGTGCGGGAGGGCTTCTCCGCGGCCTTGAAATCATCCCAAGCGAGGGCCACGTCGTCGGCCGTTTCCAGGTTCAGGTCGCCAAAGACATGCGGATGCCGCCCCACCATTTTCGCGGTCATATGCGCGGCGACATCGTGGATGTCGAAGTCTTCGCCCGCGGTGTGCGCAGCGAGGTCGGCGTGGAAGACCACCTGGTAGAGCACGTCGCCGAGCTCCTCGAGCATCTCGTCGCGGCTGCCCGACTCGATCGCCTCGATCAGCTCGTGCGTCTCTTCGGTCAGGTACTGCACCAGAGACTCGTGGGTCTGCTCTGCGTCCCACGGGCATCCGCCCGGTGCACGCAGGAGAGCCACCACGCGCACGAGTTCGTCGAGATTGGAGGCGGATGCCGGGACGGATGCCGGGACGGTGGGATTCTCTGTAAAGGACACGCGACAACTCTAATCGCCCGGAATTGACGGAGTCTGCGGGGCCTGATCCGTCCCGTGAGGAGCCCCAGCCCCGGTCTATGCCGGCGCCATGATTTTCACGGAGTTGCCGCTGCCAGGCATCGGGATGCGGCCGGAGCTCACGGTGGCCGGCGAGCGCCGGGTAGGCGACTCAGTGTTCATCGTGGGTACCCGGAGCCGTTTGCGGGCCACCGCCGCGATCCTGCGCCCGATGCCTGGCAGCGGCGCACCGGAGACCTGAGTGGAGTATCCGGCGTCGTACCAATTCGACGGAGATTTTCTCGAAAGAGCGCTCTCTAGGTGTGTTTACGTTCGATTTGGACAGAATCTCCGTCGAATTCGTTCGGGACGGAACCGCTGAAAGACGGTTCGGACCCACGGCCACTCGTCACGCGATCGCGACGGGCCACCCGGCCGCGGCGGGCTACGCGACCGCGACGACGGGACGCGGGAAGAGAGCGTCGAGCAGGTTGCCGGCCCAGGCGATCAGCGCCGCATCCCCGAGCGGTTCCCCGTTGATGCGCGGCATGGGCACGGTCAGCGCACCGTTCTGGGTGAAGTAGCGCGACCCGGGGTACATGCGCTGCAGGCGCACCTGCATCGAGTCGGCGAGGTTCGCCGGCGACACGCGCAGGTTCGAACCCATCGCGACGACCTCGCCGAGACTGGCCTGCTGGGCCAGCCAGCGCAGCCGGGAGACCAGGATGAGGTTCTGCACCGGCTGGGGCGGCTCGCCGTAGCGATCGGTGAGTTCGTCGAGGACCAGGTCGATCTGGTCCTTCGCGGCCGTCGGCGAGCTTGCGGCGGACAGCTTCTGGTAGGCCTCGAGGCGCAACCGCTCGCTGTCGACGTAGTCTTCGGGGATGTGGGCGTCGACGGGCAGTTCGAGCCGCAGCTCCGTCTGGCCCTCCGCGACGTCGCCGCGGAAGGTGCTCACGGCCTCGCCGATCATGCGCAGGTAAAGGTCGAAGCCGACCCCGGCGATGTGCCCGGCCTGCTCGCCGCCGAGCAGGTTGCCCGCGCCGCGGATTTCGAGGTCCTTCAACGCCACCTGCATGCCGGCGCCCAGTTCGTTGTTCGCGGCGATGGTCGACAGCCGGTCGTGGGCGATCTCAGTCAACGGTTTGTTCTCGTCGTAGAGGAAATAGGCGTAGGCGCGCTCCCGGCCGCGGCCGACCCTCCCCCGCAGCTGATGCAACTGGCTGAGCCCGAACTTGTCGGCGCGGTCGATAATGATCGTGTTCGCGTTGGCGATGTCCAGGCCGGTCTCGATGATCGTCGTCGAGACCAGCACATCGAATTTGCGCTCCCAGAAGTCCACAACGACCTGTTCCAGCTGTGCCTCCGGCAACTGGCCGTGCGCCACGGCGATCCGCGCCTCCGGCACGAGCTCGGCCAGCTTCGCGGCCACCCGGTTGATGCTGGACACCCGGTTGTGCACGACGAAGATCTGGCCCTCCCGCAGCAGCTCCCGCCGGATGGCCGCGGCCACCTGGCGGTCGGAGTACGGTCCGACGAAGGTGAGGATCGGGTGCCGGTCCTCCGGCGGGGTGGCCAGGGTGGACATCTCCCGGATACCGGTGACCGCCATCTCCAGCGTGCGCGGGATGGGCGTGGCGCTCATCGCGAGGATATCCACGTTGGTCTTGAGCTTTTTCAGCGCATCCTTGTGCTCCACGCCGAAGCGCTGCTCTTCGTCGATGATCACGAGGCCCAGGTCCTTGAACACGATGGAGTCCGACAGCAGCCGGTGGGTGCCGATCACGAGGTCGACGGTGCCGTCGAGCATGCCCGCCATGGTTTCGCGGGATTCCTTCTCGGTCTGGAATCGACTGAGCGCGCGCAGGTGCACCGGGAATCCGGCGAAGCGCTCCTGGAACGTCTCCATGTGCTGGCGCACGAGCAGGGTCGTCGGCACCAGCATGACGACCTGCTTGCCGTCCTGGATCGCCTTGAAGGCGGCGCGCACGGCCACCTCGGTCTTGCCGAACCCGACGTCGCCGGAGAGCAGCCGGTCCATCGGGATGGGCCGTTCCATGTCGGCCTTGACCTCGTCGATGGTGGTGAGCTGGTCGGGCGTCTCGGCGAACGGGAACGCCTCCTCCAACTCGCGCTGCCAGGGGGTGTCCGGCCCGAACGCGTGGCCCTTGCTGGCCATCCGTGCGGAGTAGAGCTTGACGAGTTCGACGGCGATGTCCCGCACGGCACGACGCGCCTTGGTCTTCGCGGCCGACCAATCGCTGCCGCCCATTTTGCTGAGCGTCGGCGCCTCCCCGCCGACGTAGCGGCTGACCAGGTCGAGCTGGTCGGTGGGCACGTAGAGCTTGTCACCCGGGTGCCCGCGCTTCGACGGCGCGTATTCGAGCACGAGGTATTCACGCTTGGTCTTGACCGGGTTGCGCCCGCCGCTGGAGACCTCACGCTGGGTGAGCTCGATGAACCGGCCGATGCCGTGGGTCTGGTGCACGACGTGGTCGCCGGCCTTCAGCTGCAGCGGGTCGACGACGTTCTTGCGCCGGCTGGCCAGCTTCTTCACCTGGCGCGCGTCGTAGCCCACGGTGCGGCCGTAGAATTCGGACTCGCTGACCAGGGAGAATTTCGCCTCCGGCAGTTCGAAACCGTGGTCGACGGATGCTTTCAGCAGGTAGGCGATACCGACCTCGGGTCGGCTCGGCCATTCCGTGACGATCCGGGCGGGCAGCTCCCGCTCGGCCAGAACGTCGGCGGCGCGTTCGACCAGCCCGGCACCCTGGGCGACGATGCCGACGGTCCAGCCGGCCTTCAGCCGCTCGGCCAGGTGACCGACGGCGCCCTCGACACTGCCCTGGAAGCTCGGCACGGCGTCGCCCTCGACCCGCACCGTGAGCAGGTCGTCGAGTTCCCGGTGCTCGGGCAGCACCGGGGCATCCGTCGGCGCCGCCTGGAAGGAGCTCAGGGTCCACCACACGTGCGCGGACGCCGGGGCGCCGGGCGCACTGAACTGCACGGCCTCCCGCAGCCGCCCGAGGGTGAGGAAGTCGCCCGACTCCAGGTCGATCGGCGCCTCGGCGCCCGCGGTCGCGGCGCTCCACGCCGCGCCCAGGAACTCCCGGTTGGTCTCGGCCAGGCTGATCGCCCGGGATGCGACGCGCTCGGGCGAGATGACGGCGACGGCCGCCTCCGCGGGCAGATAGTGGGTGATCGGCACGAGCCGGTCGACGAGAGCAGGTGCGAGGCTCTCCATGCCCTCGACCGGGATGCCCTCGGCGATCTTCGCGAGCAGGCCGGACAGGCTCGGGAACTCGTGCTGCATCTCGCGGGCCCGCTGCCGAACGGCGGGACTGAGCAGCAGCTCGCGGCTCGGCGGCAGGCTCACCGAGTCGACCGGGGCAGGAAAGGAGCGCTGGTCCGCGACCGAGAACGCGCGGATCTGCTCGACCTCGTCCCCGAAGAACTCCACCCGGAAAGGGTGCGGGGCGATCGACGGGAAGACGTCGAGGATGCCGCCGCGAACCGCGAACTCACCGCGCCGCGTGACCATGTCCACCCGGGCATAGGCAACGTTGACGAGCTCACGTGCGATGGCGGAGAGGTCGTGACCACGTTGGCCGGCGACCAGGTCGATCGGCTCGTAGTCGGTGAGGTTGTCGGCCACAGGCTGCAGCGCGGCGCGCACGGAGGCGATGACGATCAGGGGGCGTCGGGCGGCCGGGGCGCTCTCCTCCCACTCGCGCATCCGTCGCAGGGCGAAGAGGCGCTTGCCGACGATTTCGGCGCTGGGGCTGAGCCGCTCATGCGGCAGCGTCTCCCAGGCCGGGAAGTCGATGATCTCGGCGTCGGCGGCGAAGCAGGCAAGGTTCTCATGCAGCGATTCCGACTCCCGCCCGGTGGCGGTGATCAGCAGCAGGGCCGGGGCCTTGCCCAGCCGGGTGCGCTGCTCGAGCAGGGCGGCGAGCAGCGGGGCGCGAAGCCCCTCGGTGAGAGAGAAATCGACGTTCCGGTTCGCGAAGGCGAGGGCATTGTCGAATGTGGAGGCGCGCGAAAGTGTGGCAATTAAGCCCTGGAGAGTCACCGGAGCATTCTACGCAACCCAGCTGACAGCCAACCCGGGCGATCAAGGGGAATCAGGGGGCGTGGAACTTCTGCTGCGCGGCAGTGACGCCCTCGGCTGCGATGAGTTCGATCGCGTCGGCGGCATCCGTCAACAGGTTGGGCAGAGCCGAACGTTCCGAGGACGTGAAGTCGTGCAGCACGAAGTCCGCGGCCGGCTGCCGGCCAGGCGGGCGCCCGATGCCGACGCGGATGCGGATGAACTCGTTCGTACCCGCTGCGGCGATGATGTCGCGCAGGCCGTTGTGGCCGCCGTGGCCGCCGCCGACCTTGATCTTCATCGTGTCGAACGGGAGGTCAAGGTCGTCGTGGATGACGATCAGGTGCGCGGGCTCCAGCGAGTAGAAGCGAAGCAGCGCGGCCACCGGCCCGCCGGACACGTTCATGAACGTGTTCGGCTTGGCCAGCACCAGCTTCGGCCCCCCGGGGAAACTGCGCCCCTCGGCGACCGACGAATTCGTTTTGTGGTTCCTGAAAGCCGCCGACAGGCGGTCGGCGAGCACGGCAGCCACCATGTGGCCGACATTGTGTCGATTACCGGCGTAGTCGGGCCCGGGGTTGCCGAGCCCGACTACGAGCCAAAGATTGTCGTCCAGGGGAATCCTCCGCTTACGACGAAACCAGAAGGGGATGACTACTCGGCGGGAGCGGCCTCGGCGTCGCCCTCGGCGGCCTCGGCCTCTTCTTCCTCTTCCTCTTCTTCCTCGGCCGGCAGGTGCACGAACGCGACGACGGCGTCTTCGTCGGAGATGAGCGTGGCGCCCGTGGGGAGCACGACGTCCTTCGCGCGGATCTGGTCGCCGTCTTCGAGGCCCTCGATGGAGACCGGAAGGTTCTGCGGGATGCTGGTGGCCTCGACCTCGAGCAGGAGGGTCTTGGTGTCCAGGTCGGCGATGGTGCCGGGGGCCGACTCGCCGTTCAGGTGCACGGAAACCTCGACCTGAACCTTCTCACCCTTTCGGATGACGATCAGGTCGAGGTGCTCGATGATCTGGAGGAACGGGTCCTTCTGGACGTCCTTGACCAGGGTCAGGTGGCTCTTGCCGTCGATGTCCAGCTCGAGGACTGCGTTCGCGCGGCGCAGCAGCAGGCCGATCTGGTGCGCGGGGAGCGCGACGTGAACCGGGGTGGTGCCGTGGCCGTACATGACGGCGGGGATCTTGCCCAGCACGCGCAGCTTGCGGGCAGCACCCTTGCCGAACTTCACGCGCAGGTCGGCGACAATCTTGTTGGTGGCGTCAGCCATGGTGTTTCTCCTTGCGGACCGCTACGGCCCAGATCTGGTTTGCGGACGATGCCCGCAAAGGTGGGTACTGGTTCATTTTTCAACTCGAACGCGTGTCAGCGTGAGGAAAGGCCGTGAAGCATTCCGCCGCGTCGATAACGGATGCCGCACCCTCGGTTTCCCGGCGGGCGGCAGCCCTCGCCGAAGTTCAACTCGTAAGTCTAGCGGAGGCGACGGCGCGCGGCGAACGCGCGCAGCGGCATCCGTCACCGGCGCCGCCCGCGTCACTCCACGTCACGGCCATGGGCCGAGCGACTAGCCTTGAAGGAGTTCTGAGAACAGATAGCTGAAGGAGCAAACGTGGCCGAAACCGGCGCAGCACAGGCAAACATTGGCGTAGTGGGACTGGCGGTGATGGGCTCGAACCTCGCCCGCAACCTGGCCAGCCGTGCGGGCAACACCGTGGCGGTGTTCAACCGCTCCCCCGAGCGCACCCGCCTGCTCACGACCGAGCACCCCGAGGCCGGCTTCGTCGCCTCAGAGACCATCGAGGAGTTCGTGGCGTCGCTGCAGAAGCCGCGTACCGCGATCATCATGGTGCAGGCCGGTGCGGGCACGGATGCTGTGATCAGCCGACTGACCACCCTGTTCGAGCCCGGCGACATCATCGTGGACGGTGGCAACGCCGACTTCCAGGACACCATCCGCCGCGAGAAAGAGGTGCGCGCCACGGGCGTGAACTTCGTCGGGGCCGGCATCTCCGGCGGCGAAGAGGGTGCCCTCAAGGGCCCCAGCATTATGCCCGGCGGCTCGGTGGAGGCCTACAAGACCCTCGGCCCGATCCTCGAATCGATCGCAGCCGTCGTCGACGGCGTCCCCTGCGTCACTCACATCGGCACGGATGGCGCCGGTCACTTCGTCAAGATGATCCACAACGGCATCGAATACGCCGACATGCAGCTCATCGCGGAGGCCTACGACCTGCTCCGCAAGGTGACCGGGCACTCCCCCGCCGCCATCGCCGATGTGTTCACCGAGTGGAACGAGGGTGACCTCGAGAGCTACCTGATCGAGATCACCGCCGAGGTGCTGCGCCAGGTCGACGCCAAGACCGGCCTGCCATTCATCGATGTCGTGCTCGACGAGGCCGGCTCGAAGGGCACCGGCGTGTGGACCGTGCAGAACGCGCTCGACCTGGGCGTGCCCGTCGGCGGCATCGCCGAGGCCGTCTTCGCCCGCGCCGTGTCCAGCCACCCGGAGCAGCGCGTCCCCGTGCGCGCCGCCATCACCGCGCGCCCGGAAATCGCCGTCGTCGGCCACACCTTCCAAGACGACGTGCGCCAGGCGCTCTACGCGTCGAAAGTCGTTGCCTATGCCCAGGGCTTTGACGCGATCATCGCCGGTGCGAAGAAGTACGGCTGGACCGTGGACAAGGGCGCCATCGCCACGATCTGGCGCGGCGGCTGCATCATCCGGGCCCAGTTCCTGAACCGCATCGTCGACGCCTACGCCAACGACCCGTCGATCGCCTCCCTGCTCGCCGACCCGTACTTCGCCCAGGCCGTCGCCGACGGCGAGTCGGCGTGGCGCCGCGTGGTCTCGACGGCGGCACTGTCGGGCATCCCGGTTCCCGGCTTCGCGTCGGCGCTCAGCTACTTCGACTCGCTCGCGAGTGAACGGCTCCCCGCCGCACTCGTGCAGGGCCAGCGCGACTTCTTCGGCGCGCACACCTATAAGCGCGTCGACATGCCCGGAACCTTCCATACCCTGTGGTCGGGGGACCGCAGCGAGATCGAGACCGAGGGCTCCTCGCTCTAGAGCCGCTCCTCCGGTGGCGCAACTGTTGCCGGAGCGGACGAGTGTTGCCCGCACACCGGCAACAGTTGTCCGCTCCGGCAACAGTTTTACGCCCCGGCAACACCTGTGTGTCAGCCGGCAGATTATCGGAGGACCGGGAGGCCTGCGGTTGTGAGGATGCGCAAGAGCGACCCGCGCTGGCGCACATCGGAGGGACCCCAGCGGGCCATGCGATTGCCTTCCGAGCGGAGGTCATCCTCGCGCACCTTCTCCCGGGTGACCGCCTCCCCGGGCGTGAGTCCCCGGAGATACTCCGCCTTCAGGTATTTGCCCTGCCCGTCGAACTCCCCGATCAGACGATAGGCCGGCCACTCGAAGTCGGTGAAGTAGAAGCCGCCGCGAGGGTTGCGATGGCACGTCTGCAGCAGGGGATCGGGGAAGCCCAGCTCGAAGATCGCCACACGACTGAGCGATTCACCCGGGTTGTCCGCATTGGGCCGTCCGAAGCGGATGGCCCGTTCCGCCTTCACCCACCCCCGGGGCGACACCGACTCCTGGAGTTTCTCGCGCAGCACCTCGTCCGTCAGGAAGACCTCCGGGGATGCACTTCGCGGATTGAGGGCATGATCGATCGCGACGACGGCTGTGGCGAAACTCCTGGTGCGCGCCAGGTCGAGCAGGGTGCGCGCGGGACTGGTCACGAGCATCCCGTCGACGTCGACGATGTCACCGTCGGGAACGTCGATGCGGTGGACCGTCACGCCATTCTTGCTCCGCGCCCGGGACTGCGGTGGTGCGAGCACGTGCACCGTGCTCGGCCAGGCCTCGGCCAGGGGAATCCCCCACACGGCCGCCGCCGATTGATGGCTGATCAGAGGGTCGCGCGTTCGCGTGGCGACGACCGCGCGGATCTCGGCGAGGTGCCTCTGTCGCGGTGGGAGCGGCCCCCAGTGTTCCGTCGTGGTGAAGACACCGCGGCGTAGCCGTAGTGCACTCCTCCCGAACTGCGCCTCGCGCCGAAAGTGCCGGTCGTCTGACTCTGTGGCGGCGGCCCCGCCCGAGAGGTACAGTCCGGTGTGCTCGTCGATTCGCGCGTCAGCCATCTGCCGAGGTTCGCGGTGTGAAGCGGGTACGGTGCCGCTCCCCCCGTGTTCCGTGGGGCCCGCGCGGCCCGGGGAGCCTGGGGAGGGGTGGCCGCGTCGCTCCCGGCGGAACAAACGTTGCCGCAGCGGACGACTGTTGCCCGCACACCGGCAACAGTCGTCCGCTGGGGCAACTGTTGGGGAGGTTCAGCACGAAGCAGCCTTGTTTGCGATACTGGGAGCCTGATGACGAGCGACGACCACCCCGAACTCTCCGGTTACGAGCCGCTGGACGCCGGCCGGCCCCTGCGCAGTCCGCGCACCCTCCTGATCATGCGCATCGTCGTCGTGCTCGGGCTCGTGGCGCTGATCGTGCCCGGCATCCTGACGAGCGTGCAGGTGGCGACGACCACGGCCGCCAATGCGTGCAGCGTGGCCACGGCTCGGTACTATCCGGGCGCCGTCGACTTCGACGCCCGCTTCGAGCTGAACGGTCCGGGCGGCTTCGGCTGGCAGTGCTACGCGATCGATCTGAACGAGCGCGAGACATATGTCGTGCCGCTCGGCATCATTCCCTCGGCGCCCCGGGCGCCCAGCACCGAGATGCCGGCGTAGACCCGGTCCCGATCAGGACTGAGCCCCGACAGACTGGTGGCCGGTCACCGACATCCGTCGACGACCGGCCGGGGTTCGCTGTGCGAAGGGCCCGCGGCTATGCGGCGCCCTCGAACATCGAGGTGACGGAACCCTCGTCGAAGACCTCGTGGATGGCCCGTGCCAGAAGCGGCGCGATCGGCAGTACGGTGAGCGTGGGGAAGCGCTTCTCCTCGGGGATCGGCAGGGTGTCGGTGACGACGACCTCGGAGATCGCGGGATTCTGCAGCAGCTCCAGCGCCGGGTGGCTGAACACGGCGTGGGTGGCGGCGACGACGACGCCGATCGCGCCGGCGGCGCGCAGGGCCTCGGCGGCGAGAACGATTGTGCGGCCGGTGTCGATCATGTCGTCGACGATCAGGCAGACGCGACCCTCGACCTGGCCGACGATCTCGTGCACGGAGACCCGGTTGGCGACCTTCGGGTCGCGACGCTTATGGATGATGGCCAGCGGGGCGCCGAGCTTGTCGCTCCAGATGTCGGCGACGCGCACGCGGCCCATGTCAGGCGAGACGACAGTCAGGGTGGCCGGGTCGAGCTTCTCCTTGAAGTGCTCGAGCAGCACGGGCATGGCGAAGAGGTGGTCGACGGGGCCGTCGAAGAAGCCCTGAATCTGGGCGGCGTGCAGGTCGACGGCCATGATCCGGTCGGCTCCGGCGACCTTGAACAGGTCGGCGATCAGCCGGGCCGAGATCGGCTCGCGGCCGCGGCCCTTCTTGTCCTGGCGGGCGTAAGGGTAGAACGGCGCCACGACCGTGATGCGCTTGGCGGAGGCCCGCTTGAGCGCGTCGACCATGATCAGCTGTTCCATCAGCCACTCGTTGATCGGGTCGGTGTGCGACTGGATCACGAAGGTGTCCGAGCCGCGCACGCTCTCATCGAATCGCGCGTAGATCTCGCCGTTCGCGAAGGTGCGTGCGTCGGTGTGAACGAGTTCGGTACCAAGTTCCGTGGCGATGTCCAGTGCCAGTTGCGGGTGTGCTCGCCCCGAAACCAATACAAGTCGCTTTTCGCCGCTGGTCTTGATTCCAGACACCTAGTCTCCACTCTTTGCCGCAGCCGCCGCCGCATCGGTTCCTGGGCGGTTGGTCTGTACCCAGCCGTCCATATTGCGTTGTGGGGCCACGGTGAGGCCCAAGGCCCCGGCCGGCACGTCCTTACGGACGATTGTTCCGGCACCCGTGTACGCCCCGTCCCCAATCCTAATCGGCGCGACGAACACGTTGTGCGACCCGGTGCGCACGTGGGACCCGATCTCACTGTGGTTCTTGGTCACACCGTCGTAGTTAGCGAAGATCGTGCCGGCCCCGATGTTCGATCCCACTCCCACGGTCGCGTCGCCGACGTAGCTGAGGTGCGGCACTTTGCTACCCACGCCGATGGTCGCGTTCTTGGTCTCGACAAAGGTACCGATCTTGCCGTCAGCGCCCAGATTCGTGCCCGGGCGCAGATAGGCGAACGGACCGACGGATGCGCCGGCGCCGATGACCGCGAGCGTCGCATCCGTGCGCTTCACCACCGCGTTCTCGCCGATTTCACAATCGAGGAGGGTGGTGTCCGGGCCGATCACGGCACCGGTCTCGATCACGGTCGAACCGAGGATCTGCGTGCCCGGCCGGATGATGACATCCGGAGCCAGCTTCGCCTTGAGGTCGATCCAGGTGGTGGCAGGATCCTGCACGGTCACGCCGGCCAGCTGCCAGCCGTAGACGATGAGGCCGTTCAGCTGGCGCGCGGTCTCGCTGAGCTGGGACCGGTCGTTGATGCCGGCCACCAGCCAGGCGTCGGCGACCGGCACGGCCCGCACTTCGGCCCCGGCCTGGCGCAGCAGCCCGACCACGTCGGTGAGGTACTTCTCTCCCTGCGCGTTCTCGGTGGTGACGTTGGCCAGCTGCTCGCGCAACTCGGCTACGCGGAAGACGTAGACCCCGGCGTTCGTCTCGGAGATGGCACGTTCCTCGGCCGTCGCATCCTTCTGCTCGACAATGCGGTCGAAGGCGCCCTCTTCGGAGCGCACGATGCGGCCATAGCCGGTGGCATCTTCCGGAAAGGAAGAGAGCACGGTGGCCGAGACGTCCCGGTCGCGGTGCGCGGCGACGAAACTGGCCAGCGTGGCCGCGTTGAGCAGCGGCACGTCGCCGCTGACCACGAGCACGTCGCCCTCGAAGTCATCGGGGAGAGCGGTGATGGCCTGCTCCACGGCCCGTCCGGTGCCGGGCAGCTCGTCCTGGTCGACGATCAGGCTCTCGGGCAGGTCCTTGCCGACGAGGGCGGCCAGCTGGTCGCGCTCGTGGCGCACCACGGTGACGACATGTGCCGCTTCGAGGGCGCGGGAGGTCGCCAGCACATGGCTGAGAATGGGCAGACCGGCCAACTCGTGCAGTAGTTTCGGAGTGCTTGATTTCATGCGGGTGCCCTGGCCGGCGGCCAGCACGACGATTGCGAGTCGGGAATCAGTCACGGGGTTTCCTCTAGCTTCGGTGGAGCCGCCCGGGGAAGACCGGATGGTGACGCCATGCAGTGCTCCGCCGCCAGGACTCGAACCTAGACCTAACAGCTCCAAAGGCTGTCGTGCTGCCATTACACCACGGCGGAATTCGTCGACCGCGGGCCGACCAACGGTGACAAGTCTGCCAGATATCGCGCCGATAGCGCGCCCCGGCGCTCCTGGGACGCGCTCCTGCGCCGGTTGGCGTGCCCGAGCGGGATAATAGACGGATGCCCGCACATGACGAAGTCGACCGGATCGTTGACGCCTGGCTGCGCGAACGGCCCGACCTTGACTTCGCACCGCTTCAGGTGCTGTCGCGCGTGGCCCGTCTGTCCAAGCACCTGGACCGCGCCCGCCGCACCGCGTTCTCCCGCTCAGAGTTGGACTCCTGGGAGTTCGACGTGCTCTCGGCGCTGCGCCGCGCGGGGGCACCCTACGAGCTGAGCCCGAAGGCCCTGCTGCAGCAGACGCTGGTCTCCAGCGGCACGATGACCAACCGGATCGACCGGCTCGTTGAGCGCGGGCTGGTCACCCGGCGCACGGACCCCAATGACGGACGCGGCATTTTCGTGGGGATGAACCCGGCCGGGCTCACCCGGGTGGATGCCGCCATCACCCGGCTGGTCGACGCCGAGGCCGAATTGCTCGCCATGCTGTCGCCGAGCGAGCAGGCCGGTCTCGCGACCCTGCTGCGCAAGCTCAGCCTCGGCTTCGACTGAGTTATTTCGCGATCGAGGCCTTGGGAAAGTCCCGCCAGGTGCGGAAGAAACGCGCCTCCACGGCGGCGGCCCCGTTCTGTTCCACTGCGTGCAGCCGACCGTAGCTGAAGGCGTTCTCACCCTGCAGGTACGCGGCCATGCCGAGCCGGAGCAGCTTCTCCCGGGCGACGACGCTGTCCTGATGGTCGCCGAGGGTGTCCTGCACCTGCCGGGCCGCGGCTACGAGCCGCACCGCTCGGCTGCGCCGCAGCGGCGTGGCCGTCTCGGCCGCATAGCGCAGCTGCTTGGCCCGTTTGCGCGCCTCGTGCAGCGCCTCGTCGCGCACAGCGCCCGACGGGGTGCCTTGCGCCAGGAAAACGGATGCGCGCAGCCGCTTCCAGTCCGCGCGGATCAGTTCGGGGATGACGATGCTCGCGGGCTTGTCCGCCGGAGGGAGCAGCGGCGGGGCGGCCAGCACGGCGTCGAGTGTGTCGAGCAGCCGGAAGTACCGCTCGGAGTCGAGGGCGGCGAGGGTCTGGCTGCAGGCACCCCGGATGACCGCCGCGAAATGTTCGTCGATGCGCTCCGTCAGCGGACCCACGACGAGTTCGGCCGGTTCCTGCCCGAGCCGGTGGGCGAGGCGCTGCCGGATCACCTCCGCGTCCCGGGCGGCGCCGAGCGAGCCGGCCAGCCAGCGCAGCTCGTTGCGGAGAGGCCCGGTGACCGCGGTGTCCAGACAGTCCCGGTAAGTGGACAGGACCGAGCGCAGGCGGCGGGTGGCCACGCGCATCCGGTGCACGCCGTCCACGTCGTTCTCTCGGACCCGGGCATCCTGGGTGCCGATCGCCCGCACCTGTTCGTGCACGTACTTCAGCAGCACGGCACCGGCGGAGCTCTTGCGGGTCGGCCGAGGTACTGGGACCGTGACGAAGGGCGGCAGAGCGTCGCCGAGGGCGCGGGCAAGTTTGGACGGGGTTCCGGATGGCTCCACGCCGACCGACGCGAGCCGCACCTGGGCGGCGTCGAGCAGGTCGCGGGAGCCGTGCACGAGCTCGACCTCCCATTCCCGCCAGGTCTGGCTGAGCGGCTCCGGCGCGAGCCGGTCGGCCTGCACCTCGTCGTCGCACACCTCGGCGAGCACCTGGTCGTCCTCGCCGACGAGTTCGTGCACCGTGCGTCGGGTGCGCAGCCGCACCACGGGCACCAGTGTGCGGCCGCGGAGCACCGCGCGCACGAGGTTGAGGATGGCCTCCGGGATGTGCTCCGGGTGCTCGCCCAGCGGCTCCCGAATCTCGCGACGCTCGTCAACGGCGACCGGGAGCTTGAGGTGCCAGCCGGCGTCGACTCCCCCGGTGCGGCGGCGCAGGGTCAGCCGCCGGCTGGCGAGGACCAAGTCGATGCTGTCGTAGTAGAGGGCATCGAGGTGGTGCTCGACGGGCGGCTCCACGTGGGTGACGCCCGGCAGGTCGTGCAGGGGCGGCAGCGTCGTCGCCGGGTTGACGTCGAAAGTGCGTTCGATCTCGGCATAGCCAGCGGAAGTCATGCTTCAGTGTAATTCGGCCAGGCGGCCCGGAGGGGAAAAGCTGACCCCCAGTTTCCGGCCGGTTCTCAGATCCCAGGCCGCCGATCGTTACCCGAACCGGCCGTTGACGTAGTCCGCGGTGCGCGGGTCGATCGGGTTGCCGAACATGGCGTCGGTGGGTCCGTGTTCCACGATCCCGCCGGGCGTGCCCTGAGCGGCGAGGAAGAAGGCGCAGTTCTGCGAGACGCGCTGCGCCTGCTGCATGTTGTGGGTCACGATCACGATGGTCACCTCCCGGGCGAGTTCGAGCATGGTCTCCTCGATCACCCGCGTCGACGTGGGGTCGAGGGCCGAGCACGGTTCGTCCATGAGCAGGATGCGCGGAGTCACCGCCAGGGATCGGGCGATGCACAGGCGTTGCTGCTGGCCGCCGGACAGCCCGCCGCCCGGCGCCCGAAGACGGTCCCGCACTTCCTTCCACAGGCCGGCCTTGGTCAGGCAGCTCTCCACGAGGTAGTCCTTCTCGTCGTTCGAGGCACGCTGGCCGGTGAGGGTGAGGCCTGCGATGACGTTGTCGTAGATCGACATCGCCGGGAAGGGGTTGGGCTTCTGGAAGACCATCCCGATGTGTTTGCGGGCGTCGACGAGCTTGCGTTCCGGGTCATAGATGTCTACGCCGTCGAGGAGCACCTCTCCGGCCAGGCTCGCGGAGGGAACGAGCTCATGCATCCGGTTCAGGATGCGCAGGAACGTCGACTTGCCGCAGCCCGACGGCCCGATCAGCGAGGTGATGACGCCCGCGGGCATCACGAGGTTGACCCGGTCGAGAACCTGACGCTCGCCGAACCAGGCGGAAACGTTGCGGCCTTCGAGGGTGGCCAGTGGGGCGAGGTCCCCCACAGCCGCGTGGCCCGGGGCTTCCGGGGACAGGTCCTGGCCGGCCGGGCGTTTGTGCCACGGCACGGACAGGCGACTCGTCACGGTCGGCACGGCGGATCGAGCCGGCGGGCGCAGCCTGCTCTCTCGCTGCCGTGGCGCCTTCTGTAGCGGCAGCACCTGCGTCGCGTCAGCGTTGATCATTTCGTCGTTCATGGACTCCATCGTTTCTACAGCAGGTTCGGAAGCAGGCGCACCATCTGGTCGGCCACGAACAGGCCGCCCACGGTGACGACGGGGAGGAAAACCGTCCAGGTTTTGCGGAGGCCGACGCGTCGATAGGCCCACACGGCGGCAAGCTCGACCAGCAGCAGGAACTGCAAGGCGAACACAAGCGCCCACACCGTTCTGGTGTCAGTGGCGAGCTCCCGGTCGACGGCAGGCAGGGTCACGAATGTGGTCGCTCGGACGCCCGCCGGTTTCGTTTCCGAAACGAGCTCAGCATCCACCCGGGCGATCCCGCTCGGCACAAACGCGGGGCCGCGAGCCGTCACGAGGATCAGGCGGCTCTTCCCCGCGCCGAGGGGAGCCGGCATGGGGTCACCCGCGTACCGAACGCCGAGAACGGAGAATTCCTGACGGCCCTGCCCGGTGATGACGGTGAACTGCTGCCCCGGTCGTAACTCCTGCAGTCGGGCGAAAGGGCCGCCGTATGCAGCGGCGCGGCCCATGATGACGCTGTAGCCGGCCTGGCCCGGCAACACGGTATCGCGGCGGTGGCCCGGTCCGGCACGCAGGGTACCGGAGTCGGTTCCTTCGACGACCACCTCGTGCACCCCGATCGAGGGAATGTCGATCAGCGCCACTGGGGCTCCGGCCTCGAGCAGAACCTGGTCCACGGTGCCCTCGCTGACCGGGGCCGTGCCCTGAGCGAGCTCTGCTCGCAGCGAGTTCGTCAGCTGCTGCTGCGAGACGAAGTGCTGCACTTGGCCGAAAATTGTGAGGTTGGCGAGAAAGCCGAAGATGAGCACGGCAACGATCGTGAGCGTGGTGCGGATGGCCTGATCGCGCGCGCTCAGCTCCACGAATGCACGCGGGGGCACGGGCATGCGCCGCGGCGGCGTTGGCAGCTTCGGTCGCCGGAGCGTTGTGGCGACCGTCACGATGTGACCGGCCCGTAGCCGAGTGCGAGGTCGGGCAGTGGGCGTCGCGACCGGCGGAGCCGAAGCAACTGGCGCACCGCCAGGACGAGCGCTGCCAGGAGCATGAGCATCGCCGTGAGGAACCACGGCAGGATGAGCGTGAACGAGTCGCGGGTCAGCGACCAGAGAGCCGTGCCAGCGATGTCCACGGGCGGAGTCATCGTCACGTGGCCTCGGAAGAAGGTCCACTGGCCGACATCTTCAAAGGTTGCCCTCATGGTGCGTGTCTCCCCCGGTGCGAGGTTGGCAACCTCGACCGTGTCGAGCGTCTGGACGGGCAGGTTGATCGCATTGTCGAGCCAGAACCGGAGGCTCGAGGTGATCGGGGCGGTACTGACGTTCTTCATCGTGAACTCCAGGGTCAGGTCCCCGCCCTCCGGCCCGATCTGCGGAGCGGGTAGCACGGTGAGCCCGCTGACATAGAAGAAATCGTGGATGTTCGTCGGCTCCCCGCTCATACCGCTAGGCCCATTCGTGGCAGCCTCGGCGCTCGCGGGGGTCGCGGTGAGCCCGGCAAGCCCGCAAATCAAGGACATTGCGATGAGGGTCACGGCCGTCAGGCGGGGCGCGGCAGTGGATGTGAGCACAATTAAGTTAGTCCATTCCAGGTTTCGGCATGCTGGACGCAGAGCAAACGACGGGGAAACGCGATCTCGCGCGCGAGCACCAATGCACCGACTCAACAGACGCATAGACGCCGACGAACGCCCGAAGACCACGGGACAACTCGTCCCGTGGCCTTCGGACGTACGGTGTGCTGCCTACTTGTCAGCGCGGCGGAAGCGACGCGCGATAATCACGCCGGCCCCGGCCGCGAGGGCGAGCATGCCCGAAGCCAGCAGCGGAAGGGTGTTGGCGGTTCCGGTCGACGCGAGCTCCTTGTCGGCCTTCGTCGCTGCGGCAACGCGCTCTGACGAGCCAGACGCCGGGTTGCCCGACGAGCCGGAGTTGAGGCCCGGCGTCACAGCAGGAACCGCAGCCGGCGTCGCGGTCGGCGTTGGCGTCACAGTCGGCGTCGGCGTCGCGGTCGGCGTCGAAGTCGCGGTCGGCGTCGGAGTCGGCGTCGGCGTCGGCGTCACCGGCACATCGGCCTGCGGCAGGAACGTGAAGGCGCCGGTGACCGGAACGACGCTGATCGTACGGTAGAAGGCGGCGGTCACTGTGACACCAGAGTTCATCGTGCACGCGAGGCCCAGGCTGTAGTTGCCGCCGGCGTTCCTGGCCGCAGTCTGGGAGTTATTGATGAGCGAGATCGGCGCGAGGGTCGGGTTGAGCACGTTGCGTGTCGCTCCGTTGAACGCGAGGGGCGCGTACGCCTTCCAGGTGAGGACGGTGTTTTCGGTTCCGGGGGTGGCCAGGAAGGCGAAGATATTCGTTGAGTTCGCCGGGCAGGTGAACTCGCCGTTGATGTCGCCCTGAGTGGAGGAGCCGAAGAGGTCCTCCTTCCAGCCCCAGACGTAGCCGTCCGACTTCTGGACGGCATCCGTGTCGTACATGTAGACGGGAGCGGCAGAACCATTCGTCTGCGTTGCGGCTGTCGCGGCACTCGCCGCGGCCGTGGCTCCGGCGACCAGAGCGAGCGAAACGACGCCGGCGGCGACGAGACACGACTTCTTGTTGATCTTCATTTATTTACAGTCCTGTTCTTGGGCGGAGGTCACTTGGAGATTCGAACGGCGGTGGTGGTCGAGGGTGCGAGAATGCCGAATTTTTTCTTCAACGAACCGGCTTTGGCGGCAAAAGTCGTCTGGGAGTTCGTCAGGCTGGCGCTTTTTGTCGGATCGAGCAGGTCGGCCAGAGTCGAGTCATATGCGGCATTCGTCGGGTCAACTCGTGCGTACTGAACAACGAGGTACGTGTCGCGTCCCCAACGAGAGTCGGCGTAGTAGGCGGCCACCGGGGCCATCGAGGTGCCGGTGCCTGTCACGGGGGTGGTGCCTGCGACCAGGGAGCCCAGGACCGTGGTGTCCTTCTTCTTGGGGAAGCTCGCACCAGTGTTCATGGCGACCCAGCGGGACACCGACATAGGCGCGACAGTGTTGATACCCAGGTCAGAGGCGTCGTGCTCCTGACCCACGGTGACACACGAACCCAGGGTCGAATCCGTGACGCCGATTTTGGACATGAAGTCCTTGCGCGTTCCGGAACCGGCCTGCGGGATGACCGGTGTGACCTTCACTCCGCCGAGGGTGGTGACGCTGCAGGTGTAAAGACTCGTCATGGTCGCGGTGTCGATGGTACCGATGCCGGCTGCCGTCGAAGCGCTGTCATACGCGTAGGCGATCGCGTCGCGACCGAAAGGCACCTGGATCAGGCTACCTGCCGGGTCGACCGTGCCTGATCCGGACGAACGGGCGATGTCGATCTGCCCCGTGATGACGACGCCCGCGGGCGCGCCGACGGTTCCGGACGTGTACGGGGCGCCGTCAATGGAACGGAGAAGGGCCGTGCGCCCGTCGCTTGAGCCATTCGGGCGACCGAAACGCACACCGGAGGACTTCGTCGTGATGAACGGGGTGCCGGTCGCGTCGAACGAGCCGATGCTGTTTCCGTTGGCTGTCGAACGAACCGACGCGCCCGAAAGGCCCGAACCGTTGGCCAGGGCGCTGACGACGTCCTCAAGGGTGTCGGAGCCGACGATGGAGTAGCTGTTCGAGACGGGCTCGGCGTTAGCCGGGCTGACGATGACAAGGCCGGAGATGGCCACGCCGACAGTTGCGCAGAGCGCAAGAGCCTTCTTGGTGTTCACTGGGGTGCCTTTCGTGGGTGATGCAGGAGACGGATCCGGATGGGTCCCTCTTGTCTCAGCGCTACGGTCCGAAGCGGGGAACCCGCGCGAAGCGTCACGTTGGGCGCGCATCAGGATCGTCTCCGAACGCGCGAAATAAAGGGGACGCCGCAGGCGGCGAGCAGGCCGGAGAGCAGCCCGGCCGGCACCGCCGCGCGTACCGGTCCCATGACCGGGTCCGCGGGCGTCGGTCTCGCCACCAAGGGGTCGACGACGGTGCCCGTCGCGGCCGGGTCGACCGCGGCGTCGGCCACCACCGGCGCGGCTTGAGCCTGGAACTCTGCCGGACCGTAGGTTGACGGGGTCGGCACATAGGCCGGCCTGTCGACCGCAGGGGCAGTCTCGGGCATGGCCATTGCTACGACCGGGCTGCCGCCCTGTTCGATTGCGGTCGCGGCGGCGAGCGCCTGGTCCACCCAGCTCTTCGGGAGCGGGGTGTAGCCGCGCGGCAGCTGCCCGATCTCCGTCCCAGGTACCTGGCCTGCCACCACCGCGTACCGGATCAGGTTGGCGTAGATGGCCCTCTGGGCGGCATCCGTTTGCAGCGGATTCAACGCGGCATAGACCGGCATCGTCATTGGGTACGCTGTGGCGGCAGCCTTGGCGCTTGGGTTCGCCGGGTCGTATTCGAGCACCTTGGGGTTTGTGCTGGTCGGCACCATGGCGGCGGAGGCCGCGAGCATGGACTCCGGCGATGGCGCCACGAACGAGCCCGCTGAGTTCTGCAATGACGCCGTCACCGTTTGGTAGCGAGCGGCCGCGGCTGCGGTGGTGACGCCAAGCACGCGCTGGTTGCCCACCAGGCTGCGCACGCTCTTGCCGAACTTCGGCGGGACGCTGGTGGGGTTCCAGTCGCCGAGCTCCTGCCCGTCGCCGCGCAGGGTGAGATACGCGCCGCTCTCGAAGTCGCTGGTGTAGGGGCGCCAGGTGACCAGGTTCACTGCCGTTGTTCCGGTGCCGGCAGCGGCCGCGGGCCGCTCCAGTGGATCAGCCTTCGGAAAATTCGTGCGGGGAATCGTCATGGCCGTCCCGGACGGGTTGACAGCGGCATTGGTGGACGACCAGGGGTTGACTTTCATTCCCCACATGTCGGGCGTTCCGTTCAGGAAATCGACGGCGGCGGGGTCGGAAAGGACGTAACGCCACAGTTGCTGGGCCTCGTCGGATCTCCCGGAGGGAAGGAGCATGTCTCCCAGGGACGGCCCGGTCAGGTCCTGGTACTTCCACTCATCGTCGTTGACCGCCAGAAAATCGGGGTCGACCATGAGGTTGCGCGCGTTCGCGCCAGGGTTCGCGGAGTCGGTGTAGCCGAAGAACTTGAGGGAGTCCGACGTGGCCGGCGCCCCGGAAGGCAGTGAGTCGAGATACGAATTAGTGAGGAGCTTGGCGACCAGGCGAGGCGTGAGGTTCAGTGACGTGAACGCCTCGGTATTCCTGGCCTTGTATTCCTGGGGAACTGCGCCAACCGGTTTCACCCGGCGGTCGATGGAGAACGAAACTGCGACGCCGCTGAGGGCGATCGGTGCGTATGCGACGGGATCGACCCTGTCGGTTTGCAGGGGACGTGAGGTGAGAGCCAGCGGGCTGGGTGTCGTGAGGCTCGCCGCGGCAAGCGCGTCCTCCTCGTTGCCGATGCTGAGCGCGAAAGAGGAACCCGCCGCACCGGTGCACACTTTGGGTTGCCATGACCCGATCGCCGCGGCGACCAGTTCGCTTCCGGAGAGCTGCTTCTCGGCCGAGCCGATGGCGCAGCGCTGGCCGATGGGCTTGAAGTCCAGCTTGACGGCCACACTGTGCTTCCAGGAGTCCCACAGCAGGCCGGACTTGGTGATGTAGGACTCCCCCGCGTCGCTTTTTCCGCGCGGGATGACCACGAGCCAGCAGGATTTTCCGGAGACAGAGCCGTCCGCGGCGGTCACGGGTGTGCCACAGCCCAGGCCCGGGGACTGCATCGCGGTCTGCACCTCGAATTTGACGGAGCCGTCGCCACTGTCGCTCGATCCGGCCCAGGGCACCTCATTCGTCGTGTACTGGGTGTAAAACTCGTTGGTGGCCAGGTCAACGCCGGAGATGCCGTCGGGCAATGTGACCCCGGTGTCGGACGGCGAACCGGTGGCCTTCTGCACGAGGCCCGTCAGGGGATCCACGACATGATGCGTGAGAACGTTGGCCGAGTCGGCGAACACCGACGAGATCGAACCGCCCGTGGATGCGCGGTAGGGAATCGCGGTGAACGCCGGAATGGTGAACCCGTTGGCGGGAGATGTGTACTGCGCGTCCTGCGGGGCCACCTGGTCCTGGCTGACCGCGGTGTCGCGGGTGGACGCGGCCTTGCCGGGGAAGCCGCCGTACTGGCAGGTCGTACGATCCGGGCGGCTGGAATCCGTCGGGTCGTCTCCCCAGCACTGCGCGATCTGGAGGAAGTCCTGACCTCCCGAACTGCCATCGGGCCGCTCGGACTTCGTGCCTCCGCTCCAGTTGACGACGATCCCCTGGGAAACGAGGTCCTCGGTTTGGGACACGGTGACCTTGAGGTCGGGGAAGGGGGCGGTGGCGACGTCCGGGTCGTAGCCCCTCGACGCGACCGTGACCGCGGTCGACGTGTCAGCGGATGCTGCAGAGGGAACCAGGGAGCCGAGCGCGGCGACACCCACGCCGACCAGCAGACCGACGACGATTCCGCTGGCGCCGGCGCGGGCCCAGAGCGCGTTCTTCGGGGCGAACGTGACGCGCTTCACTTGGTTCCTGCCTTCGCGACACGCGGTTTGAACCGGCCGGCGAGCACCGGCGGCAGCACGGCGGCGGCCAGCAGGAGAAGCCCGGCGACGAGCATGATCGATTGCTGGGCGCCCCACCCGCCTTCCGCCAACGTGAACGGTGCGGCGATGGCCGTGCCGACCACGCCGGTTGCCGTGGCGCCGACCGTGGACACGAGGGCGCCGTTCTCGTCGTACACGGGCGAGGCCACCGCGCCTGATGCCGCATCCGTCCCGCCTTGCGCCACCGCACCTGTTCCCCCGGACCCTGCCGGCGAAGCCGTTCCCCCGGCAGTTGTCGCGGCGGCTGAGCCGGCCGCGCCACCACCCGATCCGCTACCGGACACGGCCGTGTCTGCCAGCGCCCCGGCCGTGCCGGTGGTGCACTGGTTGGCCCCCATCTTGTCGCAGGCGGCCGGCTGGAGAGCCGTGGTGGCCAGCAGGTTGCTTGACGGGGAGTCACCTGATTTGAATGTCGGGTTGTTGCATTTGTTGATGTCGACGCCGCTGGCATCGGCGCCTGGCACTCGCTTGATCTGGTCGAAGCCGGCCAGCACAAGGTTCATCGGCAGAGGCGAGTAGCCCAGGGCTTCGGCCTGCTGCTGCCCCTCGCAGAGCATGTAATGTGCGAAGGTACCGAGGGTCAGGCCCTTTTTGGCGGTGAAGACGCCGCCGACTTCGGTCGGCACGATCATGTAGGAGTAGCTCGCGAGTGGGTAGGTGCGGGGGTCCGCGTTGTTGTACACGCCGTCCAGGATCTGGGTGAGGTAGGTAGGCCCGGGTGTGGTGTTGATGGATGCCTTCAGCAGTGCGACGGCCACGGAATTGGCCGTGGGTTCCGTGTAGTAACCCGCGGCGTTGAGCACCTTGGCGACGGGGAAACCGGAGTTCTTGGCGTAGGAGTACTCCACGTAGGTGATCGCACCCTCGCCGTAGTCCTGGCTCACGTAGCCGGCGACGCCTGAGGATCCGCTTTGCGCCTTGGCGTTGCCGTAGGTGGGGAACTGCGAGGTGAGGCCGCAGGGGGCAGACCGGCCGACCTTCGTGCAGAAGGAATTCCAGAGGGCCGGGTGCTGCTTGGACATCCAGAGTGTGAATTGCGCCGTGGAGCCGGAGCCGTCCGAGCGAACGACGGGCACGATACCCTTGTCGGGCATGGCCAGCCCGGGGTTGTCGGTCGCGATGGCAGGGTCGTTCCACTTCGTGATGGCGCCGGTGAAGATCTTGGCGATGACCTCTCCGCTGAGCCGAAGGTTTGTGACTCGCTTGCCGCCGATTTTCAGGTTGTACATGAAGGACGTGCCACCAGCCACGATGGGCATGTAGGCGTAACCGCGGGCAGGCACCTCAGGGGCCGAACCGTCCTCCGGGGCGGTCTGGAACGGGATCTCGCTGACGGCGAAGTCCACGTTGCCCGCGACGAAGTCACGGCGCCCGGCCGATGAGCCGACTCCGGAGTAGTTCACCGTCATCGCGTAGTTATTGGCAACATTCTTGCGCCACTGGTCCAGGGCGTTCTGCGACCAGGTCGAGCCGGTACCGGTGATTTGGTCGTAACTCGCTGCCTGGGCAGCTGGCGCCGTGAAAACGCTCAGCAGCACAACGACGAGCGCGAATAAGGCTCGGACTGTGCGAATCTGTCGGGTTTGCGGCGTCACGAGGACGTCTCCTTCGTGGTGAGGTCGGTAGGTGAACTGGTCGGCCGGAGCATTGAATTGGTTCCGGTGATCCCCGGACCGAGGTCACCCCGTACGCTCATCCGTTGCAGGTCCCGCTCCGATGCGGCGTCGACGCGCAGTCGCCGCCGACGGGACAACTGGCCGGGACCGGTGCCGCCAATGAGTCGAGCAATGGCGAAGAGGGTGAGCACCAGGAGGATCAGGACGGCGGCCGTGCCGAAACCTCGGGCGATCATGGTGGGCTCAGGAGACTTGACGAAGTCGAAGACCTGCAGCGGGAGGGAGATCATCGGGCCGGCGAAGGGGTTCAGGTTGGTCACCGCGGTGACACCCGAGGTGAGCAACACTGGGCTGGTCTCGCCGATGCCGCGGGCTGTGCCCAGGATCACGGCCGTTGCCAGTCCGGGCCGGGCGGTCGGCAGCACGACATACCAGATGGTGGCCCAGCGGGTGGAACCGAGGGCATAGGCGGCCTCCCGCAGGTTGCCGGCGACCAGGCGAAGCACGATATCCGAGGCCCGGATGACGATCGGGAGCATCATGACGGTGATCGCCATGGCCGCGGCGAAGCCCGACCGCTGGTGCGTGATCAGCACGATGATCGCCGAGTAGACGAACAGGCCGGCCACGATGGACGGCAGCGCGGTCATCGCATCCGAAATGGTGCGCACGAACCTCGCGAATCGGCCACCGACCTCGTTCAGGAACAGGGCGGTCGTGATGCCGAGCGGAATCGTGACCGCCAGCGCCATCGAAATCTGCATGAGCGTGCCCAGGATCGCGTGCACGATACCGCCCAGGTCGAGGCCGTCGAGGGGTCCGGCCAATTCCATGCTCTGGGTGAAGAAGTTGAGATGAGGCAGGGCTTCCTGCCCGCGTATCAGAGTGAACGCCACGACGAAGACCAGGGCGCCGAAGAGCACCACACCGGCGCTTGATAGCAGCACCGCCATCACGCGGTCCTTGACCTCCTGCGCGTCGCTCGTGAAGCTTACGAGCAGGGCGTAGAAGCCAAGGAACGCCAGATACGCCACGAGCGCCCAGCCCACGCCGCCGGAAAGCGGAGTGATCCAGCCGAAGAGGAGCACCGCGACGGCGATTCCGGCTGCGGCGGCACCGAGAACGTTGAACCGGTCGTCGAGCCGGGCGCCGCGCACCCGGCGTCGCGGTCCGATCGGGGTGCCGTCGTAGGCCGGGATCGTCGTGGTGTGGGTGTCGTTCGTCGTGCAGGTGCTGGTCGCGGCGTGCGTGATGTTGGGTGCGTGCGTGATCGTCATCAGTCGCTCTCCGCCCCGGATCGAGACCGTGCCACGATCGACGAGGCCGTGAAGTTGATCACGAGGGTGATCAGGAACAGTACGAGTCCGGCTGCCATCAGCGCGGAGAGGCCGAATGAGCTGGATTCGCCGTAGCGGAGGGCGATGAGCGCGGAGACGGAGTTGGTGCCGGTCTTCAGCACCTCCCAGTTGATCGTGAAGATCGGCGAAATGATCATGTAGACGGCGATGGTCTCACCGAGAGCACGGCCGAGGCCGAGCATGGTGCCGCCGATGATGCCGCCACGACCGAAGGGCAGCACGACCGCACGGATCATGCCCCAGCGCGTCGACCCGAGCGCGAAGGCGGCCTCGCGCTCGCCGATCGGCGCCTGGGAGAAGGCCTCGCGCATGACCGACGTCTGGGTCGGGACCACCATGAGGCCGACGACAATGCCGGCGATGAACGCCGAGGAGGTGAACGCGCTGGCCTCGGTGAGCGCTTGCCCACTGGCGTCCGCCACCCGGAACAGCGGGATCCAGCCGAAGTAGCTGGAGATCCAGGTGGCGACCGGGATCACGTTGGTCTGCAGGAAGAAGACGCCCCAGAGGCCGAAGACCACGCTCGGCACGGCGGCCATCAGGTCGACGAGCGTGACGAGCGTGGAGCGCATCCGGCCCTGGGCGACCTCGGAGATGAGCAGGGCCGTGCCGAGGGCGAGCGGCACGGCGACGCACATCGCGATCACCGCGATCGTGATGGTGCCGAACAAGACGGATGCGATGCCGAATTTCTGCGACTCCGGCGACCAGTCCTGCTCGACCAGAAAGCTGAACCCGGCGACGCCGAGGGCCTCCGAGGCACGCAACGCCAGGAACACGCCCACGGCGAGCATGATCGCCACGGTGATGCAGCCGGCGAAGAAGGCCACCGAACGGAACACCGAGTCCGAGACCGAGGGACGCGCTGTCAGTAAGCGGCGCGGGGACGAGTCCGGGTTCGCCGGGTCGACCGTTGGCGGCTCGATCGCAGGCGCGTCGAAGAGGGTCGAAAACGACATGGGTGTCCTTGCACATTCGGGTGTGGGGAGCGGAACGAACGCGGAGGTAGCACGTCCGAGACACATGTTTGGGGCGCTTGGTTAACACTGAGCGTCGATTTGTCCAGCTAGAGGTGGACGCGTAGTGGAGAGTTGAGCGCGCGGGATTGCACCCGGTGCAGGACCGGGGGCCCCGAAGAGGGCGCCCGCACGTGGGCGCGCATCACGGCGGCAGCCGAGTCACGGGAGAACGGCGGCCGCGCGGTGAGCGCGAAGTGGCGTGCGCCACCGAGCGGTTTAGCTCGCTACGTTTATATACGGCGTCACCGCGCGCCCGCCACCGCGGCGTAGGTATTCGCGGTCGCGGCAACGGTGTTCACATAGGATTCGACGTGGTTGTACGCGAACACGGCGGCGCGCCAGCGATCGGGCCGGGACAGCTCGCCGTAGTGGCAGAGGTAGCGGCCGGCGGCGAGGGCGGCATCGTCGATTTGTTGCGGGTCGTCGACGCCGTCCCCGTTGCCGTCGGCGCCCCATCGCTGCCAGGTTGCCGGAATGAATTGCAGGGGCCCGACCGCGCGGTCCCATTCGGTGCTGCCGTCCCAGACTCCGCGATCGGTGTCGCTCATCGCGGCGAAAGCGCTGCCATCGAGTGCGGGGCCGAAGATGCCCGGGCGGGCGGCGCCATCCGCTCCGAGTGCCGAACCGTCGTGGCTGCCGTGACCGGATTCGACGTTGCCGAGGGCGGCCAGGGTACTCCAACCGAGGTGGCAGCCCGGTTGTTCGGCCGCCAGGGCCAGGGACGCCCCTGCATAGCCGAGCAGGGCGCGCACTGGGATGCCGGCCGCTTGGGCGACGCGGGTGGCCCAGGCAGGGTCGGCGAGCGCCGCATTGCCATCAATCGGAGGCGTAACCGTCGGCAGGGCAAGCGTGGCGGGCGCTGGTTCGGCCGCGGGCAGCGATCGGGCAACCTCTGGCGGCACGGTGGTGATGACCGCCGACGCGGCCGGTGCGAGACTCGCCCGCACGCCCTCGGGTGCCTGGAAACCGGGTACCAGCCAGCCGAAGACCAGCCAGCCGACCACGGAGAGGCCGGCAACCGTGGCGATCATGGGGGTTCCGCGGTGCTTGCGCACGGTCACCAGGACAGGGCCCGTTCCTCGTCGGAGAGTACCCGGTTGCCGCGCTGCCCGGCCTCCGTGGCATGACGGGCGTCCGCACCGACGAGCGCGCTGTGGAAAGCCTCAATGGTTCCAGCCGAGGCCTCGCGGCTGGTCGACGCCGCGCCATACCAGCGCCCTGCAGTCATCACGACTACATCACCGACGCTGATCACCCACCCGTGTGTGCCGGCCTTGGGACCCGTGACAACCGTGGCGACCATCGAATCGCACTGGCCCTTGAGTTCGAGGACGTGGGCTCGCGCGCTGGAGAACGTTGCGTAGACGGAGGAGCTACGGCCGAGCTCGCGCCGGTTCGAGGCGAGCAGTCGCCAGATACCGGAGTGCCGCGGCGCTCCCGTGAGCAAGGGACCGGCGCGGTGCCCGTCACGCACGGCGACCGCCCTAACGGGAGTGCCGACATTCTGCACGCTCTCACGGAAAGCCACCCATCCATGCAATCGGGGGTCGGCGGCGGATTCAAACGCCGAGAAGACGATGCTCGGGCTCGGCGACAAGATGACTCCCTGGGCAAGGATGATGCAGCGAAGGGGCCACTGTGACGTGTAAGCGGCTCGAATAGGCCGACCCCGCGTGTACTGTCCAGCCCACGAATGTCCGGTCCGGGAGCATCACCTGAACCGGAGGTGAACGAGGGATGTCCGGCGCTGAAAGAACGCGCGAAAGATGTCCCGCACTCGGGGGTCGTCTTACCGGCGGAATGCCTTCCGGGCCAGCCAGTTTCCGAGGAACTGCACCAGCTGCACAAGCACAATGATCAGCAGCACGGCCGCCCAGGTCACCACGGGATTGAACTGGCGGTAACCGTAGAGCAGCGCGAAGTTTCCGAGGCCGCCGCCGCCGACGTAGCCGGCTACCGCCGACATGTCCACGAGCGCCACGAAGATGAAGGTGTAGCCGAGGATGAGCGGGCCGAGCGCCTCGGGCAGCAGCACCGTGAAGATGATCCGGATCGGCCCGGCCCCCACGCTGCGGGCCGCCTCGATCACACCGGGCGTCACCGTGAGGAGGTTCTGCTCCACGATGCGCCCCATGGCAAAGGATGCCGCGAGCGAGATCGTGAAGATAATCGCCGCGTTGCCGATGCCGGTTCCCACCACGGTCCGGGCCAGCGGCTGGGCGGCGGCAAGGAAGATGATGAACGGGATCGGCCGCACGATGTTCACCAACAGGTTCAACACCACGAAGACCCCGCGGTTCTCGAGGATGCTGCCGGCGCGGGTCAGATACAGGCCGAGGCCCACGAGCAGGCCGCCGATCCCGCCGAAGAAGAGCGTGAGGCCGACGATGTAGAGGGTCTCCCCCGCGGCGATCCAGAGTTCGGGCAACAGGTCGATCAGGCTGTCCATCTCAGCGCACCTCGGTCACGGTCGTGAGGGTTCGCACCCGGTCGAGCGCGGCGTCGATGGCGGCGTCGGCCGCGGCATCCGTCGCCCCCGGCGTGGCCAGTGCCAGCGTCAGGTGTCCGAACGACCGGCCCTGGATCTCGTTGATGCCGCCGTAGACGACCTCGAAGGTGACGCCGGCGGAGACGAACTCGCCGAACACGCGGGCCTGATCGACGCTGCTGTCGCGGAACGCCAGCGTGACGAGGCGGCCCGGGTGACGCCGCCGCAGCACGGCGAGTTCCGACGAAGAAGGGAGACCCTTGACAACAGTCGAGACGAACCGGGCGGAGGCCGCCTGCTGCGGGTTCGAGAACACGTCGAACACGTCGCCGCGCTCGATCACCCGGCCCTGGTCCATCACGGCGACCTTCGTCGCCAGGGTCTGGATGACATCCATCTCGTGCGTGATCACGATAATGGTGACCCCGAATTCCTTATTCACCCGCCCGAGCAGGTCCAGAACCTCGGAGGTGGTCTCCGGGTCGAGGGCGCTGGTGGCCTCGTCGGCGAGCAGGATGCCCGGCTGGCTGGCTAAGGCCCGTGCGATGCCCACGCGCTGCTTCTGACCGCCGGAGAGCTGGTCGGGATAGGCGCCCGCCTTGTCGCCGAGCCCGACGAAGTCGAGCATCTCGGCGACCCGGGCCCGGCGCGTCTCCTTCGATTGTCCGGCCACCTCGAGCGGGTAGGCGACGTTCGCCGCGACGGAGCGTGACCCCAGAAGGTTGAACTGCTGGAAGATCATCCCGATGCCCAGCCGCACCGGGCGCAGCTCCCGCTCGGGCAGGCGGGCGATGTCGGTGCCGTTGATCAGGATCTCGCCCGACGTCGACCGTTCGAGAGCGTTCACAAGCCGCACCAGGGTGCTCTTGCCTGCCCCCGAATAACCGATGATGCCGTAGACATCCCCGGCGTCGATCGTGAGGCTGACCTTGTCGATGGCGACGACCTCGGCCCCGCCCCGGGTCGTGGGCAGGTACACCTTGCTCACGTCACGCAGTTCGACAACGGGGGTGGGGGCAGGCATGGGACGTCCTTACTGACTGGCGTGGCGCCGGACTGTGCGGCTGTGCTGGGCTGAGGTCGGGCGGCGCTACCTCTGGGCTATGGTGTCCTTCTCGACCGTGGCGAGGGAGGCCTCGAGGTCGGCGACCGGGGTCTTGACCATCACCGCGGAACCGGCGGACACGTCGATCACGCCATCCTGAACGGCCTTCGTTGTCTGGTAGATTTCGACCAGCTTCTGGTAGGTGGCGTTGTCCTTGTCCTTTGCGCGGGCCGCGAAAACGTTCACGTACGGGAGCGCGTTGGGGTCGGCGGGGTCGTCCTGGGCGAGGGCATCCTCAACCTTCAAACCGGCCTTCTCGACGAAGTCGTTGTTGATGATCGCGGCGGCGACATCGGGAAGCGACGTGGCGGTGAGCGAGGCCTCGAGCGCGGTCACGGTGACCTTGGACTTTTTCTTATCGATATCGTCGAGGGTCGAGTAGATGCTGCCACCGTCGGAGAGCGTAATCAGCTTCGCCGACTGCAGTACGAGCAACGCGCGAGCCAGGTTGCTGGCATCGTTCGGCACAGCGACGGTGTCGCCCTTCTTGATTTTGCTGACGTCGTCATACTGGGTCGAGTACAGGGCGAGCGGGTAGATCGCGGTGGCGCCGACCGGCGCGAGGTCTTCTTTGCTGGCCACGTTGTACTCGGCGAGGTAGACGATGTGCTGGAACTGGTTCAGGTCGAGCTCGCCGGCAGACAGGGCCGGGTTCGGCTGCCCGAACTCGGTGAAGTCGACGATGTCGACGGTGATGCCGGCATCCGCCGCGGCTTCCTCGTAGACAGCCCAGTATGGGTCGCTGGCGCCGACGACGCCGATCTTCACGGTCTCGTCGGCGGCCGCACCGGAGCAACCGGCGAGCAGGGCGACGAGCGGTACGACCGCGAGAGCGGCGAGCAGTTTCTTGTTCACGATGGGGTTCCCCTTGTTGGCTTCGGTGCCGTCTGAACGGCGGTGGGTGCCGGCGCGATTTCGGGCACAGAGGGACCACGGGACAAAGAGGGGTGGGAGTCTGTGCCGCTGCGTCGCGAGGCACGTTCCAAGGCTAACGGGAGATGCTGCGCCGCGTGCGCGCCAACGTCACACGCGGTCACAGCATCTGCGACTTCAGCCCTCGATCAACTCAGAGAGTTCGATCCAGCGGGTTTCGAAGCCGGCGATGGCGGACTCGAGCGTCTGCAGTTCGGTGCTGAGCACGCCGAGGCCGTCGAAGTCGGACTGGTCGTGCACGGCGAGGCTTTCGTGCAGGGCCGCGATCCGCGCGTTCTGCTTGGCGACCTTGCGATCGATGGAGGCGAGTTCCTTCTGCGCGTTGCGGAGGTCGGCGCCACCGATGGCGAGCTTGCGCGCCGCCTTCCCGCCGGAGGTGTTCGCCGCGTTCGCCTCGGCGGGCTTGTCAATGCCGCTCGTCTGCTTCTTGCGCATCTCGAGGTACTGGTCCACACCTCCGGGAAGGTGGCGGAAGCCGCCCTCGGTGACCGCGTACTGGTTGTCGGTGACGCGCTCGATCAGGTACCGGTCGTGCGAGACCACGAGGAGGGTGCCGGGAAAGGAGTCGAGCAGGTCTTCCATGGCCGCGAGCATGTCGGTGTCCAGGTCGTTGGTGGGCTCGTCGAGGATCAGCACATTGGGCTCGTCGAGCACGATCAGCAGCAGCTGCAGGCGGCGCTTCTGGCCACCGGACAGATCCTTGACCTGGGTGGTCAGCTGGGCGCTCATGAAACCCATGCGCTCGAGCATCTGGCCGGGCGTGATTTCCTTGCCGCCGGCCATGTACGACGTCTTCTGGCGGCCGATGACCTCGCTGACGCGGTCGTTCTGGATGTCGTCGAGTTCGAACAGCTGCTGGGTGAGCACGGCGACCTTGATGGTCTTGCCGCGCTTGACGGTGCCCGTGGTGGGCAGAAGTGTGCCGGCCACCAGGTTCAGGAGCGTGCTTTTGCCGGCGCCGTTGACGCCCATGATGCCGGTGCGCTCGCCTGGTGCGATGCGCCAGGTGATGTCGTTCAGCACGGTCTTCTCGCCGAACTTCACGCCGATGTCGATCAGGTCGACGACATCCTTGCCCAGGCGCTGCATGGCCATCGACTGCATCGACACGGTGTCGCGGGGCGGCGGCTCGTTCTCGATCAGCTCGTTCGCGGCGTCGATGCGGAACTTGGGCTTCGCGGTGCGGGCGGGGGCTCCGCGCCGCAGCCAGGCCAGTTCCTTCTTCATCAGGTTCTGGCGCTTGGATTCGGAGGCCGCGCTCATCCGGTCGCGTTCGACGCGCTGCAGGATGTAGGCGGCGTAGCCACCCTCGAACGGTTCGATCAGGCGGTCGTGCACCTCCCAGGTCATGTTGCAGACCTCGTCGAGGAACCACCGGTCGTGGGTGACGACCACCAGGCCGCCGGAGTTCGTGGCCCAGCGGGTCTTCAGGTGACCGGCGAGCCAGGAGATGCCCTCCACGTCGAGGTGGTTGGTGGGCTCGTCGAGGAAGATGACGTCGTGGTCACCGATCAGCACGGAGGCCAGAGCCACCCGGCGACGCTGGCCACCGGAGAGGTCGTCGACAAGGGCGTCCCAGGGGATGTCCCGCACGAGTCCCGCAATCACGTCGCGCACCTTGGCGTCGCCCGCCCAGACGTGCTCGTCGATGCCGCCGACGATGGTGTGGCCCACGGTCTGGCCCGAAGCGAGGTCGTCGGACTGGTCGAGCATGCCGATGGTGACGCCGCGCCGGCGCGTGACGCGGCCCGCGTCGGGTTCCATCCGGCCGGCGAGCAGGCGCATCAGGGTGGACTTGCCGTCGCCGTTGCGGCCGACGACGCCGATCCGGTCGCCTTCGTTGAGACCGGCGGTGACGCTGTCAAAAATAACGCGGGTGGGAAATTCAAGGTGCAGGGACTCGGCCCCGAGCAAATGTGCCATAGCTTTCGAGTTTAGCTGGCGCGGCTGAGAGGCCCGCGCGCCCCGGTTTCGCACCCGGTGGCCTGACTGTTGCCGAATCGGACATCTGTTGCCGGCACACCGGCAACAGATGTCCGACCGGGCCACAGTTGCGGCAAAACGGGGGGCTAGTCGTGGATGATCCGGGCCCCGTGCACCGGCCCGGTGGCGCGCACCACGCGCAGCCGGGACGCGCTCAGCGCGACCTGCAGTTCGAGGGCGCTGTCGGCATCAGCGACCAGGAAGGCCACGGTCGGGCCGGAGCCGGAGAGCAGGCCGGCCAGGGCGCCGTTCGCCTCGCCCAACTCGAGCACCTTGCCCAGGCCGGGGGCTAGGTGCAGCGCGGGGGCCTGCAGGTCGTTGTGCAGCGCCTCGGCCAGCATCCGCGGGTCGCCGGCCCGAAGCGCCTGCAGCACGTTGGTGTCGACGGAGGGCTGGATCTGGGCTGGGAAGATGTCCTGGGCGTGGCGTTCGCGGTGGCGGTCGAGCTCGTTGTAGACGCCGGGGGTCGAGAGGCCGAAGTCGGCGAGGGCGAGCACCCAGTGGAACTGCCCCTTGGCCAGGGCTGGGCTGAGCTGGTCGCCGCGCCCGGTGCCGATGGCGGTGCCGCCGGTGAAGGCGAACGGGACGTCAGCGCCGAGGGTCGCGGCGATCTCGATGAGGTCGTCGCGGGTGGCGTCGGTTCCCCACAGGGTGTCGCAAGCGAGGAGGGTGGCCGCGGCATCCGCCGACCCACCACCCATGCCGCCGGCGATGGGCACGTTCTTCTCGATCGAGAGGCGCACTCCCCCGCGATAGCCGGCCTTGCGGGCCAGGGCGCGCGCGGCCTTGATGGCGAGGTTGCTGCCGTCGACGGCGAGACCCGAGGCATCTATGGTGCCGGTGAACACGACCGAGAAGTCGTCGGCCGGCCAAGCGCGCACGTCTTCGAACAGTGACACGGCCTGGTAGGCGGTGGCCACCTCGTGGTACCCGTCTTCGAGGACCGCACCGACCTTGAGGCAAACGTTGATCTTGCCGGGCGCCCGCGCATGCACCACGGGGGAAGGGGCCGGGTTGGTCATGTGACTAACCTAGCCCAGCCGCACACTCGCGACTGCCCCGCGGCGGCACGCGTCAGTGTGCGGCGAGCTGGGCGCGGGCGATCGCCAGGAAGTCCTCGACCGTGAGCTGCTCGCCGCGCTCGGTAGGGTCGATTCCGGCGTGCGTCATGATCTCGGTGGCACTCGATGGGTCACCGAGAACGGAGGACAACGACTGGCGCAGCATTTTGCGGCGCTGCTGGAACGCGGCATCGACGAGGGCGAAGGTGGCGCGGCGCAATTCCTCGGATTCGAGCGGCCGGGCGCGTCGTTCGAAGGCGATCAGGATCGAATCGACGCCGGGAACCGGCCAGAACACCTGGCGGCTGACCTTGCCGGCGGTGCGGAATGCCCCGTACCAGGCGGCCTTGACGCTCGGGCTGCCGTAGACCTTGCTACCGGATGGCGCCGCGAGGCGCTCTCCCACTTCGGCCTGCACCATGACCACTCCGGCCCGGATGGAGGCAAAGTGCTCCAGCAGGTAGAGCAGCACCGGCACCGACACGTTATACGGCAGGTTCGCCACGAGGCGGCTCGGGTCGCCGGGCAGTTCCATGATCTTGAGCGCGTCGTTGCGGATGACGGTGAGCGGCGCGCCGGGATGCATCAGCTCGACCGTCAGCGGCAGCTGCTCGGCGAGCCGGTCATCGATCTCCACGGCCACGACGGTCGCGCCGGTCTCGAGCAGCCCCAGCGTGAGGGATCCCAGCCCGGGGCCCACCTCCAGCACAGTGTCGCCGGGTGAGACGGTTGCGACCCTGACGATGCGGCGCACGGTGTTGCCGTCGATGACGAAGTTCTGGCCGAGCTTCTTGGTGGGGTTGACGCCCAGCATCTCGGCCAGGTCGCGGATCTCGGCGGGGCCGAGGAGGGACCGTGCGCCGGGAGCGGCGGCTGGAGCAGCAGCGGGTGCTGCAGCGGGATCCGCGGGCTCGGCATCCGTTTCGAGAGCGGATGCCGGCTCCGGCACGGCGGCCGGCGCGGCGTGCCGGCCGCCGGTCACTTCGTCGCTGACGGGTCGGGTGCCGGCCTCGGGTTCGTCTCCGGGAGCGTAGCCGTGGCGGGGCGGGGTCATGCGAGGCCTCCGAACCAGCTCGTGTCGGGCTCTGGCTCGGTGACCGTCACCGTCACCGGTTCGGCGTCCCACCGCCCGTAGACGAGTTCGGTGTTGGACGAAATCTGGGTGGCGAGAATGGTGGCCTCCGTTTCGAGGTGGTCGGCCATGACGCGCAGGGTGTGCGGCAGCAGGTACGGCGCGTTCGGGCGGCCGCGGAAGGGTGCGGGGGTGAGGAACGGGGCATCCGTCTCGACCAGCAGCAGCCGGCGCGGCACCGCGGCCAGGGCCTCCCGCAGATTCTGGGCGTTCTTGAAGGTCACGGTTCCCGCGAACGAGAGGTACCAGCCGTTGTCGGCGAGGATGCGGGCCATCTCGACGTCGCCGGAGAAGCAGTGGAAGACGGTGCGATCGGGCGCGCCGACCCGCAGCAGGGTCTCGATCACCGCGGCGTGGGCGTCGCGGTCGTGGATCTGCAACGCGAGGCCGTTCTGCTTGGCGATGTCGATGTGCGCCTCGAAGGAGCGGAGCTGGCTGGCGTGTCCTTCGGGGCCGGTGCGGAAAAAGTCCAGTCCGGTCTCCCCGATGGCGACCACGCGCGGGCGCGTCGCCAGCTCGGCGATCTCAGCCAGGGCGTCGTCGAGGGTGCCGGCGGCCTCGTAGACCGGGGCCTCGTTGGGGTGGATGGCGACGGCCGCGAGCATGCGCGGCTCCCGGGCGGCCATCGCGGCCGACCAGCGCGAGGTCTTCAGGTCGCCGCCGACCTGGATGACGCCGCGCACGCCGACGCTGGACGCGCGGTCGAGCTGCTCGGCCACGCTGAGCGACTGCTCGCCGTCGGCGATCTCCAAGTGGGTGTGGTTGTCGTAGACCGGCACGATGAGAGGGTCGGGCAGCGGCGGGTAGCTCAGGTCCCGGCCGGCACCTTTTTCGCGCTGGCGCACGGGGCCGGCTTCGGGCCCGGGCTCGTCAGCCAACCGTGGCCTCGATGCGCGGGAAAAGCGCCTCGAGCGGGGAGACCCGCGGGCCGCCGGTCCACTCCCAGGCCCGGTCGATGCGCTGGTCGGTGACCAGGCCGATGCCGCCGAGGGCGGTCCAGAGCTTCGCCGTGGCCTGCGGTACGACCGGCGAGAGCAGCACGGCGAGCGTGCCCAGTCCGCGCACGGCGGTGACCAGCACGGCTTCGAGTCGGTCCCGGTCGGCCGGGTCCTTCGCGAGCGACCACGGCTCCTGGGCGGTGATGTAGCCGTTGAGCTCGTCGACCAGTTCCCAAATCGCGGCGATGGCGTCGTGGATGGCGAGGTGTCCGATGGCCAGTGTGGCGGCATCCGTCACCCGCTTCTCGGTGCCGCGAATGAGCTCGTCGGCCTCGCTGAAGTCGCCGGCGACGGGGATCTCGCCGTCGCAATAGCGCACGACCATGGCGATCACGCGGGAGGCGAGGTTGCCGAAGCCGTTGGCCAGCTCGGACTGGTACCGGGCGGACAGGTCTTCCCAGGAGAAGGAGCCGTCCTGGCCGAAGCTGATCGCGCGCATGAAGTAATAGCGGAAGGCGTCGGAGCCGAACGTATCCGTGATCTGGTTTGGGGCGATGCCGGTGAGCTTGGACTTGCTCATCTTCTCGCCGCCCACGAGCAACCAGCCGTGCCCGAAGACCTGCCGAGGCACCTCGATGCCCGCGGCGAGGAGCATTGCAGGCCAGATGACGGCGTGGAAACGCAAAATATCTTTGCCCACGACGTGCGTCGCCGGCCAGAGGCGGCTGAACTTCTCGTCGTCGTGGCCGTAGCCGGCGGCGGTGATGTAGTTGAGCAGGGCGTCGAACCAGACGTAGACGACGTGGCTGTCGTCCCAAGGCACCTTGATGCCCCAGTCGAAACTGGAGCGGGAGATCGACAGGTCGCTGAGGCCCTGCTTGACGAAGGATATTACCTCGTTGCGCGCCGACGCGGGCTGTACGAAGTTCGGGTTCTCCTCGTACAGGGCGAGGAGCTGGTCGGCGAACGTGCTCATCCGAAAGAAGTAGTTCTTCTCGTGCAACAGCTCGCAGGGGATGGAGTGGATGGCGCAGACCTGCTGCCCGGCGTACTCGCCGACCCCATCGATGAGGTCGCTCGGCTGCTTGTACTCCTCGCAGCCGACGCAGTAGAAGCCCTCGTACTCGCCGGTGTAGATGTGGCCGGAGTCGTAGAGGTGCTGCAGGAACTTCTGCGCGTTCACTTCGTGGCGCACATCGGTGGTGCGGATGAAGTCGTCGTTTCGGATGTCGACCGTCTTCAGCAGCGGCTTCCAGGCGGTTTCGACCAGACGGTCGGCCCACTCCTTCGGCGTGACGCCGTTGGCGGTCGCGGTGCGCAGGATCTTCTGCCCGTGCTCGTCCGTTCCGGTGAGCAGCCAGGCATCCTCGCCGGACTGCCGGTGCCAGCGTGCGAGCACGTCGGCAGCCACCTCGGTATAGGCGTGCCCGATGTGGGGGACATCATTCACGTAGAAAATGGGCGTGGTGATGTAAAAAGATGAGCCGTCGGACATGCTCTCATCCTATTAGGAGCAGCGGATGACGCTGGCCGTGTTACCTTGTGCCGCGTTCGTCGTGGTGCGTGGGCCGAAGTCGGGCGGCAGCACCTGCCGCGCGGCCGGGCCCGGGTCCGGTTCGGGGCGTCCCGGAGGGCGAGGGACTCCCGCACGTCCAGGCCGCGCGCCTTTTGGTGCGGGTAGTCCACGGGATCTGCTGAGCACGATCGCGCCGTCGTGCCCCCCGGCCGCGAACTCCTGTCAGGGCAGAGGCAGAGCCTGGAAGTCCGCGCGGGCCGCGGCGGGCTTGCCCGTCTTGCGCTCCAGCGCCGCCTCGTAGAGGGAGCGCTTGCCGAGCCCGGTGGCGGCGGACACGTCGGCGGCCGCATCCTTGAGACGGATGCCCGACTCCACCAGCGCGAGCACCTCGACCACCCCGGTCTCCAGATCCAGCACGCGTGCCTCCGCCCCGGCGACCACAATGGCGATCTCGCCCTTGACCCCGCCGGCGGCCCACTCAGCCAGCTCGGTCGCGGTACCGCGCTTCACTTCCTCGTAAAATTTGGTCAGCTCACGGCAGACCACGACGCGGCGCCCGGCCCCGAGCACCGCAGCCAGATCGGTGAGGGAGGCCGCCAGCCGGTTGGGCGATTCGAAAAAAACCATTGTGCGCCGCTCCGCGGCCACCTCGCGGAGGGCCGAAACCCGGTCGCCGTGCTTGCGGGGCAGGAACCCCTCGAAGGTGAACCGGTCCGTCGGCAGCCCGGACACGGCGAGCGCGGCGAGCACGGCCGACGGCCCGGGCAACACCGACACGACGACGCCGGCCGCCACCGCGGCATCCACCAGGTGGAAACCCGGGTCGGATACCGTCGGCATCCCTGCGTCGCTGAGCACCAGGATGTCGGTGTCGCGGGCGAGTTCGACGAGTTCGGCCGCCTTGCCGCGCTCGTTGTGGTCGTGCAGGCTGATCAGCCGCGGGCGGTTCTCGATGCCCAGGGCCTTGAGCAGGTGCACGGTGACCCGGGTGTCCTCGGCGGCGATAATCGTCATCGTGCCGAGCGCCTCGATCAGACGCTTTGACGCGTCGCCCAGGTTTCCGATCGGGGTGGCAGCCAGGAGGATCATGGTCCCAGTCTCGCAGCCACGGATCACTACGATGGTCACGTGTTCGTGACAAGCCGCGTTTTCTTCTGGGCCGGGCCGCTGGCGGTGACCCTGCTCGCGGCGGTGCTGCGACTCTGGAATCTCGGCGTGCCGCACGGGCTGGTGTTCGACGAAACCTTCTATGTGAAAGACGCCTGGACTCTCAACAACCTCGGCTACGAGTCGACCTGGCCCGAGGGGGCGGACGCCCTCTTCGCCGCCGGGCAGACCGATGTCTTCCTGTCCGACCCGTCGTTCGTGGTGCATCCGCCGCTCGGCAAGTGGCTGATCGCACTGGGTATGGCTGTCGTCGGCCCCGAACACAGCTGGGGCTGGCGGATCGCCACCGCCCTGATCGGTGTGCTGGCGGTCGTGCTGCTGATGTTGATCGCGAAGAAGCTGTTCGCGTCGACCGTGCTGGCCGTGATCGCCGGGTTCCTTTTCGCCATCGACGGCAACGCCATCGTGATGTCGCGCGTGGCCCTGCTGGACAACTCCGTGATGTTCTTCTCCCTTCTCGGGTTTGGCGCTGTGCTGCTCGACCGGGACCGGCACGCCACCAGGCTGTCTGCCCGCCTGGTCCAGGCGCGTGAGGCCGGGCGGGAGCCGGGCTGGGGGCCGACCCTGTGGCGGCGGCCCTGGCTGCTCGCGGCCGGCCTTGCCTTCGGGCTCGCCTGCAGCGTCAAGTGGTCGGGCATCTACTTCCTCGCCGCCTTCGGCGTCTACCTTGTTCTCGTCGACGCCCTCGCCCGGCGCCGCGCCGGGCTCCCGTTCTGGTTCAGCGCCGCCGTGCTCAAGCAGGCACCGGCGACCTTCCTGCTGATCGTGCCGGTGGCCGTCGCCACCTACCTGGCCTCCTGGACCGGCTGGTTCGTCACCCGGGGAGGCTACTACCGCGACTGGGCCACTACGCCGGATGCCGCGTGGACCGGCGCCCTCGCCTGGATTCCCGACTCGGTGCAAAGCTTCTGGCACTACCAGGTGGCGGCTTACACCTATCACGTCGGGCTCTCCACGCCGCATCCGTATCAGGCGAACCCGTTGACCTGGCTGTTCATGAGCCGCCCGACAAGCATGTACTACCGCGGCTCCGCTCTGGGCGAGAACGGATGCGACGTCGCCACCTGCTCCGAGGCGATCACCGGCATTGCGAATCCGATGATCTGGTGGGCGGCCACGGCGGCGGCCTTCTACCTGGTGTATCGCCTGGCGCGCTATCGCGAGTGGCAGGTCGGCCTGATCCTGATGGGGCTGGTCGCCGGCTACCTGCCCTGGCTGATGTACCTAAACCGCACGGTCTTCCAGTTCTACACGATCGCGTTCGAGCCCTACCTGCTCCTCGGCCTCACTTTCGTGATCGGCGTTCTGCTCCCCCGGGCAGGCTGGGTCGTGCTGGGCTTCCTGGTGGCGGCCGCGCTCCTCAGCGCGTATTTCTACCCGCTCTGGACGGGCATCCAGACCCCGTTTACGTTCTGGCAACTGCACATCTGGCTTCCCAGCTGGCGCTGACTTTCACGTGCTTTTCCGGGAAACCGGAAGCCACTTATATGCCTCTGTGGGCATATACCGACTGGGAAAGCGGTGTGAAAGCACCCGTTTCCAAGGGGTCCGGCCCATAGAATATGGATATCTGTTTTACGAGTGTCTGCTCCATCATCGACTGAGAAGTCCGGATACAAACCAAAGGCCTCATGTCGGAAGCTGTTGCCGCACCCACGGTGCGCATTGTCAAGACCCGCCCGGGTGGCGATTCGAAAAACCCCACCACCGAGTATTCATCGCTGCTGCACACCGTGCGCAACCTTGGACTTCTGAAGCGCGCCACCGGTTTCTACTGGTTCGTCTTCTCCATGCTCGTGCTCGCCACCCTGGGAACCGGGACCGCGTTCGTGCTGCTCGGCGACAGCTGGTACCAGCTCATCGTCGCGGGCGTGCTCGGCATCATCCTCACCCAGTACGCGTTCCTCGCCCACGAGGCGTCGCACCGCCAAGTGTTCGAGGGCGGTCGCGCCAATGACCGCGCCGGGCGCATCCTCGCCAACCTGTTCGTCGGCATCAGCTACGCCTGGTGGATGAACAAGCACAGTCGTCACCACGCCAATCCGAACGTCATCGGCAAGGACCCGGACATCGCCCCCGACTTCATCGTCTTTCGGGAAGAGGACGCAGCGAAGGTCAGCTGGCTCGGCTCGTTCGTCACGCGCAAGCAGGGCTATCTCTTCTTCCCGCTCCTGATGGCCGAGGGGTTCAACCTGCACGTGCAGGGTTTCAAAACCGTCTTCGGCAAGAAGAAGGTCGACAAGCGCTGGCTCGAGATCAGTATGCTGACCACCCGCATCGTGCTCTATGTCGCCGCGATTTTCTACTTCCTCCCCGTCGGCATGGCGTTCGCGTTCATCGGCGTGCAGCTGGCCGTCTTCGGTGTCTACATGGGGGCGTCCTTCGCGCCGAACCACAAGGGCATGCCGCAGCTCCCCCACGAGAGCAAAGTGGACTTTCTCCGCCGTCAGGTGCTCACCTCCCGCAACATCCGCGGCGGCACGTTCATGGACACGTTCATGGGCGGGCTCAACTATCAGGTCGAGCACCACCTGTTCCCGAACATGGCCCGGCCGCACCTGCGCAAGGCCCAGGAGATCACCAAGGAATACTGCAAGACGCACAACATCCTTTACACGGAGACGTCGCTCTTCGAGTCCTACGGCATCGTCATCGCTTACCTGAACAAGGTCGGGCTCGGCGCCCGCGACCCGTTCGACTGCCCGATGGTCGCCCGGTTCCACCACCGGTAGATCGGCTGCAGCACTCCGACGAGCCGTGAGCAAAGCCCCTGTCCCCGTGCGGGAGAGGGGCTTTTCTCACGGGTCGGCGACGGGTACCAGGCCCGCCGCGGGCAAAGATGGCCGTAAACTCGGTGCAATGTGGCTGCCCGGTGTGCTGGTCGCGGCTGCGGCCGCGCTGCCCGGTGTGCTGGTCGCGGCTGCGGCCGCGCTGCTCGCCGGAATCGTCCACGCGGTCATCCCTGCCCTGCCGCTGCTCACGCTCGCTGTCGCCTTCGGAATCGTCGCCGGTAATCTCCCGGTCGCCCACCGTGCGTTGACGGGAGTCCTTTCCAAGGGCCTGAAGCTCGCGGCCACCCGGTTCATGCGCATCGGCATCGTGCTGCTCGGCCTGAAGCTGAGCCTGGTGGACATCCTGGGCTTGGGCTGGGTGACCATCATGACCACCGTCCTGATCGTGCTGCTCACCTTCGTCGGCACCTACTGGCTCGGGCGCGCGGTTCGCCTGCCCGGCCGCCAGCCGATCCTGATCGCCACCGGCTTCTCCATCTGCGGGGCGTCCGCGATCGGCGCGATGAGCGGGGTGGTCAAGGCGAAGGATGTCGACACCGCCACCCCGATCGCCCTGGTCACACTCTGCGGCACGCTGGCCATCGCGGTTCTGCCGGTGCTGTGGCATCCGCTCGGTCTGACCGATCTGCAGTTCGGGCACTGGGTCGGCGCCGGCGTGCACGACGTCGGCCAGGTCGTCGCGACCGCGCAGATCGCCGGGCCCGCCGCGCTAGCCGTGGCCGTCGTCGTGAAGCTCACCCGGGTGCTGCTACTCGCGCCGATCGTCGCCGTCATCGCCGTCGGCGAGCGCCGCCGCGAGACGCGCGTCGCCACGGTGACGGATGCCCCCGTGTCCCGCCCGCCGCTCGTGCCCCTGTTCGTGGCCGGTTTCCTGGCCGCCGTTCTCGTGCGCACGTTCGCCCCGCTGCCGGACGCCGTGCTGGCCGGCGCGGACACCGTGCAGACCTACCTGCTCGCGGCCGCGCTCTTCGGGCTCGGCGCCGCCGTGAACCTCGGTTCCATCCTGCGCACCGGAGGCAGGGCCCTCCTCGTGGGTCTGACCTCCTGGACGTTGATCGCCACCCTCGCCCTCGCCGCCGTGCAGCTGCCCTGAGCCGGTGTCAGCGGCTCCGTCCCGAACGAATTCGACGGAGATTTGGCCCGAATCGCACGCAATCAGGCCGAAAACGCACTTTCAGAGCAGAATCTCCGTCGAATTGGTTCGACGCCGAACAGCGAGGTGGCGCTCAACGGCGGGAGAGCCAGCCCCCGGCCGCGGCGTTCGGCGCCCGGTTCAGGGCGAACCGCGGCGGAGCGGCTGCGGTGCCCGTGGTCAGGTCGGCGAGGATTCGCCCGACCGTCGGCGTGAACTTGAAGCCGTGGCCGCTAAAGCCGGCCCCCACGATCACGGGGCCCACCCGGTCGAGCACGAAGTCCTCGTCGGCCGTGGTCGTGTAAGTGCAACTGACCGGTTCGAGCGTGTCGGGGTCGGCGCCGGGCAGCCATTCGCGCACATAGCGCGCCAGGGCAGCCAGCTGAACGGGCTCGGGTTGGAAGCTGCGCGCATCCGGGTCGGTGCCGGGACCCACGCCGTGCCAGCCGGCCTTGATCCCCTGGCCGGGCGTGTACATGCCGTAGACCGGCGAGTACCAGTATCCGTAGCGCGGGTCGGACCAGGCGGGCGCATGGTTGAAGCCGGGCCACTCGGTCTCGGCGTGTGCGGCGGCGGCCGGGGAGGCGTCGCGCAAGGCGAAGTGCGCCGGCTGCTCCTGCGTCACCGTGAGGCGCGGCATCGGGATCACCCCGGCCAGCAGTGCGCTGGTCCACGCGCCGACCGTGACGACGGCGCGGCGGGCGATGATCGTGCCGGCCTCGTGGGTCACCCGCACCCGGTCGTCGCCCTGCACTTCCAGGCGCTGCACGCGGATGCCGTGCCGCACGTCGGCCCCGGCGGTGGCCGCGGCGGTCTGCAGGGCGGTCACCGCGGCGTCCGCGTTCACCCGGCCGGCGTCGGGGGCGAACAGCACCCGGCCGTCGAAGCGGATGCCCGGCCAGCGTTCGGCTGCGGCCTCCGGGGCGAGAAACTCGGCGCACAGGCCCACCCGGGCCAGCATTGCCGCCACTCGGTCGAACGACGGATTCGCCCCGTGATTGACGACGCCGACCTGACGCAGGAGTGTGCTCTGCGTCTCTGCTTCCAGCTCGCGCCAGAGCGACAGCGCCTCGGCAAGCATCGCCACGTAGGTCGGTTCGGCGTAGGCGGTGTTGAAATTGCGGGAGGCGCCGTGCGAGGCGCCGTTGAGGTGCCCGGGCGTGAACCGCTCCAGCACGGTGACCGGCCGGCCCCGCCGCGCCAGCTGCCAGGCCGTCGCCGACCCCATTGCCCCGCCGCCGATGACGACCGTCTCCACGCGCTCTTCCATGCCCTTATCCTGCCCGACCGGGCGGCAGGCGCGGGCACCGGGGCGGCCGCAAGTCGGCATCCGTTTCGCACTGTTACGCCCTTGTCCCGAACCCCCCGCCGATCATCGCTAACGTAAGGCCATGGCAGATCGCGAGTACGGTTTCAAGACCCGGGCAATCCACGCAGGCAACATCCCCGACGCCGTGACCGGCGCGCGGGCCCTGCCGATCTACCAGACCAGCGCGTTCGTCTTCGATGACGCGTTGGATGCCGCCGCCCGCTTCGCCCTGCAGAAGTACGGCAACGTCTACTCCCGCCTCTCGAACCCGACCGTGGCGGCCTTCGAGGAGCGCGTGGCCAGCCTCGAGGGCGGGCTGGGCGCCGTCGCCACCGCCAGCGGCCTGTCCGCGCAGTACATCACCTTCGCCAGCCTCGCCGGCTCGGGAGACCACATCGTCTCCAGTGCCAACCTCTACGGCGGCTCGATCACCCAGCTCGACGTGACGCTGCGCCGGTTCGGGGTCGAGACGACGTTCGTGCGCAGCGCCGACGCGGCCGACTACGCCGCCGCGATCACCGAGAAAACCAAGCTGATCTTCGCCGAGACGGTGGCCAACCCGTCCGGCGAGGTCGCCGACATCGAGGGACTCGCCGCCGTCGCCCACGCGGCCGGGATCCCCCTGGTGATCGACTCGACTATCGCCACGCCCTACCTGACCCGGCCGATCGAGTGGGGCGCCGACATCGTGATCCACTCCGCCACCAAGTTCCTCGGCGGGCACGGCACCACCCTCGGCGGCGTCGTCGTCGAGAGCGGACGCTTCGACTGGCACAGCGACAAGTTCCCGCTCTTCGGCGAGCCGGTGCCCAGCTACGGCGGTCTCGAGTGGGCCGGCAACTTCGGCGAGTACGCGTTCCTCACCCGCCTGCGCGCCGAGCAGCTGCGCGACATCGGCCCGGCCCTCTCCCCGCACTCCGCGTTTCTGCTCGCCCAGGGCGTCGAGACGCTCCCGTTCCGCATGCAGGCGCACGTGGACAACGCGCGCGCGGTTGCCGAGTGGCTCGACGCCGATCCCCGGATCGAGTACGTCAACTGGGCCGGGCTGCCGGCCCACCCGCACTATGACCGGGGCCTCAAATACCTGCCGCAGGGCCCCGGATCGGTCTTCAGCTTCGGCGTGACGGGCGGCCGCGACGCCGGGCGCACCTTCATCGAATCGGTCGACCTGGCCAGCCACCTCGCCAACATCGGCGACGCCAAGACCCTGGTCATCCACCCGGCCTCCACCACCCATGCGCAGCTGAACGAGACCCAGCTCGTCGACGCCGGCGTGTTGCCCGGCCTCGTGCGCATCAGCGTGGGCATCGAAGACGTCGAGGACATCATCTACGACCTCGACCAGGCCCTTGGCCGGATTGCGGGGACCAAATGAGCGAGCACCACGTGAACATCGACGCCACCCCCGATGCCACCCCCGACAGCGCCGCCGCAACGGTCACGGATGCCGCCGCGCACGACACCGTGCACCTCGCCAATGGGCTCAGCTGCTCAGTGCCCACCGGTTCCCCCCTCGCGAAGCTGCTGAAATCCCAGCGCACCTGGGTGGGTCCCGACGCCAAGGCCCGGCTGAAGATCCTGCGGGCGGCGAAGTCCATCGCCATCGTCGGCGCGTCGCCGAATCCGGCCCGCTCCAGTTATTTCGTGGGTACCTACCTGCAGCAGTCGAGCGACTACCGGGTCTACTTCGTCAACCCGAACGCGAAGACGATCCTCGGCGAGACGGCCTACCCGGACCTCGCGTCGCTGCCCGAGGTGCCCGACATCGTCGACGTGTTCCGTCGCGCCGGCGACATCCCGGCCGTGATCGACGAGGTGCTCGCAATCGGGGCGCCCACCGTCTGGGTGCAGCTGGGCATCTGGAACCAAGAGGCCGCCGAATACGGCGAATCGAAGGGGCTCACCGTGGTGATGGACCGCTGCATCAAGATCGAGCACGCCCGGTTCCACGGCGGGCTGCACCTCCTCGGGTTCGACACCGGCCAGATCACGGCGCGCAAAACCATCCGCTGATCCGTCCCCGGGGCACAACCCCGGCACGGTTACGATGGTCGGATGACTGCGTATGTGTCGGCACTCGACCTCTTCTCCATCGGCATCGGCCCCTCCAGCTCCCACACGGTGGGCCCGATGCGGGCGGCGCTCACCTTCGCCGACCACCTGCGCGAGGCCGGTCTGCTCGCCGACGTGGCCCGAATCGGCTGCTCGCTCTACGGCTCGCTCGGCTCGACCGGACTCGGCCACGGCACGCCCGACGCAGTCCTGGCCGGCCTCTCCGGGCTCCGCCCCGAGACCTGCGACCCGGATGACGTGCGCTCCGCCTGGTCCGGCCTGGCCGACGACGCCGTGCTGATGCTCGGCGGCAGCCATGCCATCCCCGTGCGAAAGGACGACGTGTCCTTCGAGGCGCGCACCCGGCTGCCCGGCCACCCCAACGCGCTGACCCTCACGGCCTGGGGGCACGACGCCGTCCCCCTGCTCGAGGAGACCTGGTACTCGATCGGCGGCGGCTTCATTCGGCGCGACGGCGACCCGATCGGCCCATGCAGGGCCGTGCCACAGCCGCGGCAGTACTCCTCCAGCGCCGAACTCCTCGCCCTCTGCGACCTTTACGCCGTCGCAATCTGCGACATCGCACGCGCCAACGAGGAGACGATCCACGGGGCCGAGGCGCTCGACGTCGGCCTCGACGCGATTTGGAACGCCATGAGCGACTGCGTGGAGTCAGGACTCGAGGCCACTGGCACCCTCCCCGGCGGCCTTCAGGTCAAGCGCCGCGCGGCGGCCGTGCGCATGCAGCTAGAGGAATATGACCGGCTGCCGTCGCGTGAACGCGACACCTCGACCGAATGGCTGCATGCATTCGCCCTCGCCGTCAACGAGGAGAACGCCTCCGGCGGCCGCGTGGTCACCGCCCCCACCAACGGCGCGGCCGGCATCATCCCCGCGGTCGGCCACTACTACCTGCGCTTCGTGCCCGGGGCGGATGCCGCGGGAATCCGTCGCTATCTGCTCACCGCCGTCGCCATCGGTTCGCTCGTAAAGGCCAACGCCTCCATCTCCGGGGCGGAGGGCGGCTGCCAGGCCGAGGTCGGCTCCGCTTGCGCCATGGCGTCCGGCGCACTCTGCGCCGTTCTCGGCGGCACGCCGCGGCAGGTGGAGAACGCGGCCGAGATCGCGATGGAGCACCACCTGGGCCTCACCTGCGACCCCGTCGGCGGGCTCGTGCAGGTGCCGTGCATCGAGCGCAACGCCATCGCCGCGTCGACCGCCGTGTCGGCGGCCCGGCTGGCCCTGCACGGCGACGGCACGCACCTCGTCTCCCTCGACGCCGTGATCGAAACCATGCGCCAGACCGGCCTGGACATGTCGACCAAGTACAAGGAGACCAGTGAGGGTGGCCTCGCCGTCAACGTGATCGAGTGCTGACATCGCCACTCGCGCCCTAAGCTGGACGCATCCGCTCGGGGGCACGAACGGAACTTTCTGCGAGGGGGACATCCGATGAATTCTGCGCGACCGACAACCACTCCTGTCTGGGCGCGGGTCGCTCTGGCCGCCATGCTGCTGCTCCCGCTCGGCCTCACCGGGTGCGCCGGCGCCCCCGCTCCGGTGGTCACCGCGACGGTTACCCTCACGCCGACGCCCACTGCGACTCCCACCCCCACGCCGACCCCTGAGCCCGAGGCCCCGGTTGTGCCGAATCCGACTATCACGCCCAACGCCGAGGCCGTGCCCGTGGAGCCGCTGCCCGAGGGCCCGGCCGTCGACCTGGGCGCCAGTACGGGGGCCACCGGCGCCCCGGTCACCGATGGTGCGGGCGCCCCGACCAGCTACTCCGTGCTGGAGGGCGACGACTTCTTCGCCATCGCGCAGCGCTTCGACCTACCGGTGCAGCAGCTGTTGCGCATGAATCCGTCGGTGTCGGGTCTGGGTGAGAATATCTACATCCGGGACGTGATCAACCTCGACTGGACCACCACTGGGTAGCGCGCTCAGGGGTACATTCCCAGCTTCTCTCTAGGGCTCCGGTAGTCCGCTCGTCAAGGTGGTGACACGCCTCGAACGTCGGGGCGGCACGGCAGTGGGGTTCCCACAATTCTCCGGGCCGAGACCGACGCGGAAACGGACGCTCCGGATGGCACCGCCATCCACGCGGGAGAGCATTCTCGCGGGACGGTCGGGCCGTCCCTTCAACGACTCCGTTGCGAACGAATTCGACGGAGATTGTGGCCGAATCGCACCCAGTCACGCCGAGAACGCACTTTTACAGCAGGATCTCCGTCGAATTGGTTCGACACGGGGCACGGCCCTCCCTAAGCGATGGACAGCGTCCACGCGGTGGAGTCGGCCCCGTCCGTCCGGGTGCGCCGCAACGGCGGGGCCGGGACGCACGTGCCCTAGTGCGTCAGCAGGTTGATGCGCTCGATCAGGGTGATCGTGCGCAGCGACTCCCGCGGGTCGACCGGGATCGGAGCCCCACGCAGGATCGCGTCGGCCAGACCGGTGTAGAACGCCGCATAGTTGCCGCGCTCGGTCGGCACCCGGGTCAGCGCGCCGTCCCGTCCGAGTACGCCCCAGGCGGACTCCGGGTCGACGCCGAAACCCGGGTCGGTCGGTCGGGCACCCGCCGCGAGGGCGGTCTCCTGGCCGTCGAGGCCCCACTTGGTGTAGCCCGCCTCGGAGCCGAGGACGTGGAAGCGCGGGCCGACCTGGGCGGCGATCCCGTTCATCCACAGGTGCGAGCGCACCCCCGACCCGTGGTGCAGCGCCACGAAGGTGTCATCGTCGGCGACCCCACCCGGGCGTCGAATGAGGGTCTCCGCGTAGACGTCGTCGACCGGGCCGAACAGTTGCAGGGCCTGGTCGATCAGGTGGGCGCCGAGGTCGAAGAGCACCCCACCGCCCTGTTGGATGGTCGCGCCGACCTTCCACGATTTGGTCTGCTCCGGCTTCCACCATTCGAACCGGGACTCGAACCGGCGCACATCGCCGAGCGCCCCCGCTTCGATTACGCCACGCAGGGTGAGGAAGTCGCCGTCCCAGCGCCGGTTCTGGAACACGGTGAGCGGCAGGCCGAGGCTCACGGCCTTCTCGATCAGGCCGCGGCCTTCCCGGGCCGTCACCGCGAAGGGCTTGTCGACGACCACGGCGAGCCCGGCGTCGAGGGCGGCGTGGGCGAGTTCGACGTGCGTGCCCGACGGTGAGCCGATCACGACCAGGTCCAGGTCGTCCGCGGCGGCGAACAGGTCCTCGGCGGTCGACATCAGGCGCACCCCCGGGTGACGCTCACCGGCCTGCTCGCGCCGCACGGGGTCGCGGGTGACGATCAGGTCGAGCGAGAACTCGGGGTTCGCGCCGAGGAGCGGGCTGTGGAACACGCGTCCGGACGTGCCGAACCCGATCAGTCCGGTGCGGATTGGGGCGACGGATGCTGGCGACTGCGTCATGCTCCCACGGTACTCCCGGTGCGGCTTCCGCCCGGCCCGCTACAGCCGGTCGACGCCGGTGACGCGCACGACGGCGGCGCCCAGCTCGTCGGAGTCGGCCAGGTCGACCGTGGCACTGATGCCCCAGTCGTGGTCCCCCGCCGGGTCGTCGAATATCTGCCGCACGGTCCAGACGGATGCGCCCTCGTCGAAGATGATCAGGTCTGCGCTGCGCGCATTCGCCCCGGTCAGCAGCTCGTCGTGCTCGGCGAAATAGCCGTCCATGGCATCGACCCAGGCATCCGTGTGGAAACCGTGTTCCCGGTCAAGCTCGCCCAGGGCGTCATAGTTCTCGAGCGCGGCCAGCTGCACCCGGCGGAAGAGCTCGTTGCGCACCAGGATGCGGAACGCGCGCGCATTGGTGGTCAGGCGGCGGGGCGCGGGCGGCAGCACCGACTGCGCAGCATCCGAGTGCACGGCAAGGTCCGGGTGGATGAGTTCCTCCCACTCGTCGAGCAGGCTCGAGTCGACCTGGCGCACCAGCTCGCCCAGCCACTCGATCAGGTCGAGCAGGTCTTCCGTCTTGGCGTCGTCGGGGATGGTTTGCCGGGCGGCCCGGTACGCATCCGAGAGATAGCGGAGAACGACGCCCTCGCTGCGGGCGAGCTTGTAGAAGGCCACGAACTCACCGAAGGACATGGCCCGCTCGTACATGTCCCGCACGACCGTCTTCGGGCTGAGCTCGAAGTCGGCGATCCACGGCTGGGATTCCTTGTAGGTGGTGAAGGTGACGTGCAGCAACTCCTCGAGCGGCTTCGGCCAGGTGATCTCCTCGAGCAGCGCCATCCGCTCGTCGTATTCGATGCCCTCGCGTTTCATGGCGTTCACGGCCTCGCCGCGGGCCGCGAACTGCTGGCCCATCAGCACCGGGCGCGGGTTGTCGAGGGTGGCCTCGACGATGGAGATCATGTCGAGGGCGTAGTGGCCGCTGCCGGGGCCGGCCACATCGGGGTCGGCGTCGAGCAGGTCGAACGCGGCGAGCGCGAACGGCGACAGTGGCTGGTTGAGGGCGAAGTTGGGCTGCAGGTCGACGGTGAGACGGATGTCCCCGGCCGCGCTTTGCTCCACGATCCCTGCCGCGCGCAGGGTCTTGTAGATCCCGAGGGCACGCCGGGCGTGCGCGAGCTGGCGATTCCAGGGTTCGTGGTTGTCGAAGATCAGGTCGTGGACGTGGGTGAACGCGTCACCGCCGCGCCCGATGACATTGATCAGCATCGCCGCGGTCATCTGCATGCTCGAGTGCATCGTTTCCGGCTCGGCCGCCACGAGCCGCTGGAACGAGGGCTCACCCCAGGACACGAAACCCTCGGGCGCCTTCTTGCGGATGATCTTGCGCTTCTTCTTGGGGTCGTCGCCGGCCTTCTCGATGGCCTTGAGGTTGTCGGTTTCGTGGTCGGGCGCCTGGATGACGACGGTGCCGGCCGTGTCGTAGCCGGCCCGGCCCGCGCGGCCAGCGATCTGGTGGAATTCGCGGGCGTTGAGCTGGCGCATCTTGACGCCGTCGTACTTGGTGAGTGCGGTGAAGAGCACGGTGCGGATCGGCACGTTGATGCCCACGCCGAGGGTATCGGTGCCGCAGATGACGCGGAGCAGGCCGCGCTGAGCAAGCTGCTCCACCAGGCGGCGGTACTTGGGCAGCATGCCGGCGTGGTGCACGCCAATGCCCATCCGGATCAGCCGGGACAGGGTCTTGCCGAAGCTCGTGGTGAAGCGGAACTCGCCGATCAGCTCCGCGATCGCCTCCTTCTGTTCCTTGGTGGCGACCTTGACGCTGCTGAGGGCCTGAGCCCGTTCGAGCGCGGCCGCCTGGGCGAAGTGCACGATGTAGATCGGAGCCTGCCCGGTCTTCAGTAGCTCCTCCACCGTTTCATGCACGGGCGTGGTCTCGTAGTAGTAGTGCAGCGGCACCGGGCGCTCCACGCCCGTGACGACCGCGGTGGTCCGACGGGTGCGGCGCGAGAGGTCGTCGGCGATGAACGTGACGTCGCCGAGGGTCGCCGACATGAGGATGAACTGCACCCCGGGCAGGAGCAGCAGCGGCACCTGCCAGGCCCAGCCGCGGTCGGGGTCGCCGTAGAAGTGGAACTCGTCCATCACGACCTGGTCCACAGGAGTGTCCTCACCGTTTCTCAGGGCGAGGTTGGCCAGGATCTCCGCCGTGCAGCAGATGATCGGGGCGTCGGAGTTGACCGAGGAATCCCCCGTCATCATGCCCACGTTCTCGGCGCCGAAGATCTCCACCAGCGCGAAGAACTTTTCGCTGACGAGGGCCTTGATCGGCGCCGTGTAGAAGGTGCGCTTGCCGGCCGAGAGCGCGGCGAAGTGCGCACCGACGGCGACCAGGGACTTACCGGTGCCGGTCGGGGTGCTGAGGATCAGGTTCGCCCCGGAGACGATCTCGATCAGGGCCTCTTCCTGCGCGGGATACAGGGACAGACCCTGCTCCCCCGCCCACGTTTCGAAGGCCTCGAACAGCACATCCGGATCGGTGACATGCGGGAGGGCGGTGAGAGTTGCCATGATCCTTCGATCCTGCCCTATTCCACTGGGCATCCGCTCCGCGCCCGGCGGCCGGGTCGGAACCGAGCATGGTCTCTCCTCCGGCTGAGCGTGAACACGGGGACGATATGCCCGATCACCGCGGCCGTCACGGGCCGTTGCGGAGGACTCACAGGCCGCAAATCTAAGCTGGCGACATGGCCAGCCGCGACGTTTCCTCGTCCTCATTTCCGACGCCGCCGACGCCTCCCGCGCCCGGGCCGCCGGCCCGATCGGCCCCGGCAAGGCTCGGGCGGCCCGCGACGGCCGGCGTGGCCGCCGCCCTGGCCGGCCTCGGCGCG